>JAZPZK010000117.1:0-8864 GCA_045544675.1 Acutalibacteraceae bacterium | reverse complement strand
TGTTAAGTGATATGCTGACTATCGTCAGCGTGATATTTTCGCCTTGCGAAAGCGATATTAAAGCCTTGCGGCTTCAGCGATATTCTATTCGCCCATAAACTTGCGAAGCAAATATCACTCGGTGTAAGCCGAATAACACTGCGTAGCAATAGAACTCGCCGCAGGCAAATAGAACTGGCGTAATACTCCGTTAAGAGTATCACGCCAACCGGCACCGTTTAATTTTTCTGATATATCAATCCGTACCCACGCAGCTGTCCTTGTCCTTTTCCTCCCGGGTAAGATCTTCAAAGCAAATAAGGTCATAGTGAGTTTTGGCAAGGTTATTGCGCTTTTCAGCATACACATAACCCTCAGAGCGCATATATGCATTCCAGCGCTTATGCTCAAGCACACCGATGATGTCCTTCTCTTCGCCCGTAAGCTCTTCTTCTTTTTTGTCTGCACCGAGAATGCCGCATTTTATTCTTGCAACACGGTGAATGGCAGAGGCGACGGAAGAGCGGTAATTGTATTCATACTTCCAGAAATCTTCCTCTTCACCCCATTTAAGATGTCTGTTAAGAGCCTCCTGCTCAAGCTCGGAATCAAGAATAACATCCCGGGTAAAACTGCTGTCGATTCCGCCGATAAAGTCAATATCATAAGGCTGACCTGAGGAGTTTTCTATATCGGAAAGCATGCGTCCCAGGTGGGAGTTATATACAATAGCCTGAATGACGGGATGAATACCCATTCTTTCAAAGAGCATACGAAGATGTACGGCGGTTTCTATATTCCTGCTGTCATCTCCGAGGGCAACAAGAACATAGCTGGCCTTTGTAAGCTTTTTGATTTCATCGTCAAAATCCGATGTACCTGCATCCGTTTGAGAATGAATATCTATGCTGTATGCCGATTCACCTTCAACAAGCTTCTTGTTATATTTTTCATCAAGCAAATCAGGGGCAATTGCTTTGAATCTTTCCTTGGCCTTTTCATCCTTATCAAAGCCGTTTATCTCAACACGGTATCCGTCCATCTGACAGAACCAGGTAAGTGCCTTGACCATCTCGGTGCCGTGACGTCCCATACCTACAACAACAGCAGAAATATCCTTCACGCCGTCCTCGGCTTCTGTAGCGTTCTTGAAAAATATTTCTCCCTTTTCATAAAGAACACGGTTTATGAGAGAACGTACCGGATTGATTCTTCTCACCTTGATTTCGCCCTTGTCAACAGCCGTCAACAGAAGCTCACTTTCAATATTGGTTGAAAAGACATAAAGGCTTGTATTCTTACGTTTTCTGTATTTTTCAACAGTTTCTATCGCCTGATTGAGATTCTCAGCTTCATCGTCTGAAATCATAAAGAAGGAAATTTCCTTATTCTTTGAGTGCTTCATAAAATCTATGCTCAGAAGGTCCTGTCTGAAGCATATAGCACCTATTTTTCTGGCTTTTTCAGCAAGCTCATAGGTTTTTTCTTCGTTTTCCTCAAAAACATCCGTAAAAACAACTGCCGACTCAGGTGAGTTGTTTTTTATGTCCCGTGCCAGAGCAAGGGATTTTTCATTAAGAGTGGAGAAAACATAAGCTTCCCTGTAATACGAAAAAAAGTACTTGCCTTTTTCAGTAATATTCTTGAAAAGTGACACCACAAAGCTGAAGGTGAATATAGGTGCAAGAACAAAGAGAACTGCAAACCATACGCTGTAAACGGTGTGCATTATTCCCTCGCAGCCTTCAAGGCCGGCGGTAATAACCTCATATTCCGTTCCTATGGTAAAAATCTGCATTGCGTTATAAACAGACAGAAAAACTGCCTGAGCAACGCCGGCTTCACCCTCCACAGCTGCAGCAAGATGCATCGGCAAAAAGGCGAAAAGTCCTGCAAAAAACACACCTGCAAAAAGGGAATAGAAAAGTATTTTTTTACCCTTTTTCGCTGCCCCGCTGAGAAGAGGTATAATGCCGCTTACACCAAGGCAGGCAACAGATATAATAATAAAACTAAACCACATTTTCTTTCTCTCCTTAGGGTGAAAAATGCTTCTTTATTTGCTTTCCTTTGCCTTTTCGTTTTTTTTCTGTGCTCTTCTCATAAATTCAAGAGAGCCCACAAGGCAAATACCGATAGGTATAAGATAAACATAGGTCATCGGGTCGGAAAAGTCACCCAGCACACCGATAAGGCTCCAGCATACGTTAAGCACGAGAAGACCCAGGTTTGATGAGATGAAATACTTCATAAAAGGTATATTCATCGCACCGAAAATAACACTTGAAAGGTCCGACGGCAGAAGTCCGCCTGCCTTGAAGGCAAAAACCACGGCAAAGGTGTTTTCGTTAGTGAAGTTTTCAAGCTTTTTCACGGTCTTATATTTCTTTTCAAGAGAAAGGAGCATATCCTTACCCGTAAACCTTCCGAGATAATAGGGAAGAATAAGGCTGAGGGCACTTCCGATGATGTTTACACCTATTGCAAGAAGGGCATCGTCAAAAACAAGACCGGAAACAAAGTATATAATTATAGGAGGGAAAACCAGAGCAAAGGATTTTATAACCGTAAAGGCAATTATAATCACTGCAACGGTAAGCGTACCGCCGGTGAGATATTTTGTTATGGCATCCACGTTATTTACCGAAATTTTATTCTTCGTTATAAAAATAACACAGACTACAAGCATAACTGCCATAAACGCAAAGGACAGTATCTGAAGTCCTTTGATCAAGCGGTCATATTTATGGGTAGCTTTATCTTTGTTCTGTTTCAATTTCCCATCTCCTTTCAGTCTATTCTATTTATTATAACTTTATTTTCTTCTTATGTCAACGAAAAAAACTTGTCTCTGTCAGCAAAAAACTTCTTAGCGTATTTACCGCCGAAACGGTTAGCTACTGTGTTAAGCTTATAAAGCTCATCAGAGGTAAGCACACCGTTTTTACAGGATATAAACACAGGCACAACCCTGTAAAGAAACTCAACATTTTCTCCTCGCTCTGAAAAAAACACGTCTGTAATTTTCTATATACCTTTTCATTTCCCCGTTTTTTCAGATGCCGTCAACATAATTGCGTATGCTCTGCATCTCTTCATCAAGCTGTGCGCTCATTTCTGCACATCTGAAAAGTCTTTTTGCCGCATTTTCAGCCTTTATCGGGTCAACTTCCTTTTTGTAATAAATCTTATGCTCAAGACTTGCCCACATATCCATAGCAATAGTACGAAGCTGAACCTCAACCTTCATCATTTTCTTTTCATCAGTAAGGAAAATCGGCACTTCAATTATCAGATGCAGACTTCTGTAACCGTTAGGCTTCGGATTTTTTATGTAGTCCTTCATTTTTATCAGCCGCACATCATCCTGACTTATAAGGCAATCGGCAAGCATATAAATATCATCAATAAAATTACATACAACACGCACACCTGCAACATCCGACAGATGGTTTTCAATGCTGCTGATATCCGGCGGAAGCTTCTTTCTTTCAATTTTTTCATATATGCTTTCAGGTGATTTCAGGCGTGAATTTATGCTTTCAATAGGGTTTCGCTCATACTGTAAGGAAAGCTGCTCGTTAAGCACCCTGAACTTTGTTTCCACCTCAAGTATGGCACAACGAAAGCAGCTCATAAGCCTCTTGACCTCAAGAAAATGGTCGTGAAGCTTCCTTGCACCGCCTTTGCTGAGAAGCTCAACTATCTGCTGAGCCTCCTCCTGTGCGATAACACCCTTTTTGAATATATTTTCGTTATATATCTGTTCTTTTTTGTTTTTGTCCATTACTTTTCTCCCGAGTTATTATTGAATAAATTATATACCTAACCGGTCTTTAATGCAAGTGCACAAAGGCATAAAAGGAACTCAGAGAGGCGGGCGTTTTTTCTCTTTCAGATAAAATAAACATAAGAGGTAACACGGATTTTATCCGCATTACCTCTTTTTCTTCTTACCGTCACCGCTAAAAAGCGGCTAAGTGCTTATTGAAGCTTATATAAGTCTGAGCTTCTTTGCAATTTCCTTGCCGTCAACATAAATATACATACGGCTTGTTTCGTCTGTGCCTGCCTCAATCTTTCTTGAATCAATGTAAGCAACAAGATTATGAGGCATCTCCATAAGAGCCTCGTATTCATCATATACTCTGCCGTTAACAACAAGCTCGTTAATTCTGCCTACTCTGCGGTAAACAATATTATAGCCTGCTTCTTCACCCTCAAGAAGCACTCTGCACTTTACATCCGGGTCAGCCATTCTCAGAACGTTTGAGTTGCCGTACATCTGCTGAGTGCCTGCCATTTCAGCTTCTCCCATCGGTGTTGCGGGAATTTCTGCCGGAAGCTTTTTGATTTTGTTGTAAATATTAATGGCGTTGCCTATACAGAAAAGCACCCATACGTGGAAAACTATATCAATAGCTATGTCGGCACTTATTCCGCAGTTGTAAATCAGGAATGCGGTATCTGCAACGAAAAGCACCATTGCAAAAATCAGCCATCCCACCTTTTTCTTTTTTGCAAAAAACCAGCAAAGCAGATAAAGAACAACCATAACCACAGCAATCGCAATCATTATTGCAAAAAATCCCATTCCGAAGAATTCTTCATCACCGTAGTAATACTCTGCCGGATAAAGTCCGCAGAAATACATACCGAGGTCAACGGCAAAATAGGGAATATATGCGGAAAACAGAAAATAGCTGTTTGCATTTGTAGCAAGTAAAACAACATTGATAACGGTAAAAACCACAACAAGCAGAAGATTATATACACTCTTTGTATACTTTGCTTCAAGCACGCCGAGAGGTGTTGAAGCTGCCTGTGCAGGTGCATTTTTGTTGAATAAGGACATTTTTATCTTCCTTTCTTTTTTCGTATCTTTTCTCAATAATATACAAAATCGGCTGCTTTGTCAACCGTTCTTTGTATATAACCGGTTGATTTTTATTATACTCAATCTTTGAGTTATTGTCAATACTCAAAATCAGAGTATTGTATCATTTTATCGGGGTGATATTATGGATTATCTTGACAAGCTTATAGCCTTAAGAACAGACAACGACCTTTCTCAGAAGGAAGTGGGTAAAATAATAGACAAATCACAGCAGGGCTATGACCATATCGAAAAGCGTCGGGCAAAATTAACCATTGAGGACTTCAAAAAGCTTTGCGAATTCTATAAGGTCAGCGCCGATGAGCTGCTGGATATAAAATAAAAAGTGCCTTTATTTTTCCTTTGAAAAGACCGTCATGCCTACTCCGTAATCTTTTATCAGTATATCCTTTGGCATACGTGAAAACTTTACTGTTACAAACAGATCTCCTGCCGCACCTGACAGATTACTTATCTGAATAAAATAAACGACCCAGAACCAATCCTCAGGAACAAAGCAGTTCATCACAGCAATAACTGTTCCCCACAGAATCACAGGTGCAAGAGCGATGAAAATATAAGGCTTTTTAGCGTAATAGTCATCGCTGCCCGCAAAGGCATACAAGCCTCTGAAACCGTATCTGATCTTTTTTGTGCCGCAGATTTTCATTGCAACACCGTGCACAAGCTCGTGAAGCACTATATATAAGATTGACAGAACAAACAGAGAAACGAACTTTACCGTATCTATTACGCCGTCATCCGTATAAAAAAGCTTTGTTATGGGTATGTAAAATATATGCACCGGCACAATAAGTATTGCGGCAATAATCAGCGCGCCCAAATTCACAAGCAACGCCGTTTTCTTGTTTTTCTCAAGATCAATTTTATATATTTCCTTGTAGCCTTCAGGCAAAGAAGTAACGGCTTTCATTCTGAGGCCTCCTTAATAGTAAAATATACATAAGGGAAGACAGCGTCTTCCCTCTTTTTTATCAAAGCTTTGAGAAGCCGTAGCTGTTGATGAGTGCATCTATCTTAACGCCCGACTTACATAAGGGACATTCGTGTGCAGGATGGCACTGATATCCGTCAAGGTCATTGGGATCAAACACAGAGCGTACAGGCAGACCTCCGCATTCTTCAGCGGTTGAGAAGATAGCAGAAACCCCCGACACCTTGCCGCCGTAATATCTTACAGCATCAACTGCAGACTGAGCAGTTTTACCCGATGCAACAGAAACTGCAAGCACCATAACATTTTTACCTGCAATCATAGGCACAATATTATCACGGAAAATAAACTGATTACCGCTTGTGATTTCAGGAGTGACAACATAAATAGTTTTATGGGCATTCATATTTACAAAATCCTCTTTTGCAAGGCAATCTGCAAGGCAGGCACCTATAACCTCAGTACCGTCGAGGCAAAGGATAGTATCAACAACCGTATCAGCATAATAGTAGGAGCAAAGCTCTTCAGCTACTGCCCTTGCCTCTGAAAGACGGCTCTTCTGAGCCACAACATCGATATAATAATTACTGTGGCAGTTGCTTGTGGCAAAATGTCCTACCGCAACACGCAGATAGAGATTCTTTTTCTTTGTTGCATATTTCATAGTTTGTAAGGTTGACATAACGATTCCTCCCTGGT
Organism: Acutalibacteraceae bacterium; assembly: GCA_045544675.1. GTDB lineage: Bacteria > Bacillota > Clostridia > Oscillospirales > Acutalibacteraceae > UBA6857. The sequence continues at coordinate 2,355 of JAZPZK010000117.1, read as the reverse complement.
ATTTTTAATGGCATTATACACTAAAACAAGCTTATTTTCAATAGGTTTTTGTATATAACTGTTAAAAATACGGCTATATTATTAATCACACATAAAAAAGCTCCCTTCTTTTAGAGAAAGGAGCTTTATCTTAAAGTAAACTGTCTTATGCTTTTTTATTTACTGAACAGGGAGGTCAACAGATTAAGAAGAGCTGTCAGGAATCTGATGAACACCGAAACTCTTGATGATGTATCTGCAGTTTCAAAGGCTGAGTCGTCCTTGTTTTCCTCGCTGAGAGGTGTAAGAATACCTACAGGTACAACATCCTTGAAGTCGAATATCAGTCCTTCGCTCGGCTCAAAATGAATAAATCTCGGATACTTTTCAATATCGTTTACCGTTGTATATCCGCCATAGCCCAGAATATCGCACATCATAAATTCCACACTCCAGGGATAATCGTGGTGCGGGAGATTTTTGATATACCATGTATGCTCTGCAAAGGGTGCAGTGGAGGCATCAACCTTTTCATCGGCTGAAATATAATCACCGAAGCCTGCCTCCTTGCGTGCGGCGATATAATCTGAATCAAGAGTTGTATCAATATTTGATGTGGTGGCACCGTCAAAGGTCTGGCTTGTAAGTGAAACTACGCCGTCACCGAGAAGATCTGCGCTTTCAATAACGGGATAAATCTGCTCGCCGTATTTCGCAATAACGTATACCTTCATGCCGCTTGCCTGCATCTCTTCGAGAATGCCTCTTGCGTTTTTCTTATACTCATTGTATGTATCTATCTTTTCAATCAGCTTATCGTATTTACCGTCGGCGTTGTCGCTTTCAAGCACAAAGGCCTTGGCATCATCAATAGCCTCGGGGCTTACCATACCCCACCAGCCGGGGCAGGTACCGAAGATTTCGCGTATAAGTCTCGGCATAAGATTAAGAGAAATTTTATCGTATATCGTCTTCACCCAGTCAAGACCGCCCTCTATAACGCCTGCATAGGTCAGAAGGTTGACAGTTTCCTTAACGAAATCAAGTATGGGGCTTGTATCAAGGAAGCCGCTGATAAAACGGTTCATAGCATCGGCATCAAGGTCCACCTTGTTTGAATAAAGCTCGTCTGCGATTTCGGCACCGTTGGTGATAACGTTATACATAACAACGCTTTCGATATCCTGCTTTGCTTCCTCGGGATACATATTGAAATATGCGTTTACGATAACACCGCCCTCGCAGCGGCAGATAAGGTTAATCTTATCGTGGCCGGTAAGCTCCTTGATAGCCTCGATAACCTTCTTCAGATCCTTTGCGTTTTCGCAGGGATCAAGACGCATATCGTACTGGAACTGCATATACTGTGACCAGTCCTTTGCACTGCCGGTATGGCCGTATCTGACATCCTCTTTTTTATATCTTTCTATAATGTTATCAACATCCCACTCGGGGGCGATGCCGGTCTTGCTTCCCTCGTCCTTTTCACCGTCATTGTTGAGCTTATACTGGTCATAAATCGGTACTATCTCTTCAAAGAGAACGTCACAGTAATCGTCCCACTTATCGGTAAGAAGGGCTGCACCGAGAGAGGATACGATATTAAAGGTAGCCTCAGCAATTGAGCCTTCACCGCCTGAGAAGTTGGTCTCTGCCATATTCTCATCTGTAAGCTCAGCGTATCTGTCCTTATAGATATTTGTTCTTCCCTTTACATAAAGTATGGGAGTTGAGCCACAGTTACATTTGTAACCGTCTGCCGCAAAAGCAATAGGTACGCTTGTCACAATCATAATCACTGTAAGCAGTACCGCAAGCAGCTTTTTCATTTTAATTTCCCCTTTACAAATAAAATAAATCAGAAGACCGATGTTAGTGTTACAAATCTTCTGAAATCGCAAATCAATAATAGCATTATATTTATCTTTTGTCAATATGGTATTGGGTGAGCGTACCGGATTACTTAGGTTACAAGCGGTACTGTCTGTTAACTGTGAAGCGCAGCTTTGAATTCTATGTGGAATATAAAAATTAAAAGGACATCCGAAGATGTCCTTTTAAATTGGGGTATTTTGAACTTAGTGATACGAATTATATTTGCCTGAAAACTGAGGATTTTAGAATATGGAATTAATCTTCAACGCTAAACCAACAAACATTCCAACAATCGAAACAACAATTAGTGCAATTAGAAACACTAAAGACCATTTTTTATCGTTTGCACTGTTAATGAACTTTTTCTTTTTTACAAGAGTGCATTTGTTCATCAAAAAGGATTTTACTTCGTCAACACTTGCATTAAGATTATTTTTTTCTATGCTTACATACAAATTGTGTTGTAGGTGAAGCAAGATAAAGTTTTTTGTTTCAAAGAAC
>JAZPZK010000116.1:0-15962 GCA_045544675.1 Acutalibacteraceae bacterium | reverse complement strand
AGAAAAAGAAGAAAAATTAATAAGTGAAAATCATAATAATTTACAAATTAGTTATAAGTGATGATTTTCTCTCAGGGAAAAACTGCTGATAAACGAGAACGGGAGAATAAATCGGGTACAAATAAAGCAGATTGACAATTTTTTCTATGTATGATAACATTATATCCGTAAAAAAGGAGGATGAAAATATGTTTTGTAAGCATTGCGGACAGCAGATAGCTGACGACAGCGTTTTTTGCGGATTTTGCGGTAAAAGCGTCGGTGAAGAGTTGCAGGATTTTGATAATGATGATGCGCTTCCTTTAATTGAAGAGCAGGAGCTTGCAGAGGAAAGCGTATATTCAGAGGAAGAAAACAGCACCGATTGCGGATACGGTGAAAATCAGTACGGCTATGAGCCGCAGCCTGAATATTACGAGCCACAGCCCCAATATTATGAAGCTCAGCCCGATTATTATAATAATGGCGTTCAGTACGGACAGCCGGCTCCGGTTAAAAAGAAGAAAAACGGACTTGTTATAGGTCTTGTTATTGCTGCGGTTGCGGCAGTTATTGCTGTTGCCGCAGTTATTATAGCGCTTGTAGGCGGTGCATCAAAGCCCGAGATCAGCATCGGCAACGGCAGCACAGGCTCATCCACAGTTGTAGAAGACGACGATGATTATGCTGCAGAAGAGGATGAAAATCTTATAAGCGGCAACACAAAAATTCTTGATGCCTATGAAGAAGGTTCAGTTTTTGCTCCTGAAATTCTTTATAACGATGCGGATTATTATATCAGCTGCAATATTGGCGCTCTTTATAAGGAGAGCGGAGGCTACGGCAGAGGTCAGATAGCTCAGCTTGATTGCAATGATGTTGTTACTGTCAAGGGTGCAATGGCAGGCAGCAATTGGGTATATGTCTACTGCGAGGAGCTTGATATTTACGGCTGGATTGAGCAGACTAACATCGCTCCTTCTGCTGTTGATGAATTTATGGCAAAGACTGATCAGAGAGAGGTAATATATCATAGCAGCAGTAATTGCTATGATGCTGTTATCGATGTGGGTAAGGGACATAATCTCAACATGAGAAATATCCCCTCAAGTCTTGATGACTCTACAGTTGTACGCCTCATTCCCGACGGCGAGAGAGTAAAGGTAATCGGGGTTAGTGCAATTGACGTCACGTGGTATTATGTCTGCTATAATTCATATGATTACGGAAATATTTACGGATTTATGTCGGGTGAATATCTTGAAAGGCAATAAGTTTACAAATCGGTAAAAATACTGTTTATTTATTCCGAAACTTATAGTATAATCTATTTATAAATCAGCGTAAAGCTGATACCGAACGGAGGAAATAGTAATGAAAACAATAGTAGTCGGCGCAGGTGCCATCGGCGGAACTGTAGCAGTTCTTCTTAAGGAAGCAGGCTACGATGTGCGTATTATGTGCCACAGCGAAGCAACAAGAAAGCTTATTGAAGAAGAAGGCTTTTATCTCAACGGTGCCAAGGGCGAGCATAAGGTGGATTTCACCTGCTACAGCGATGTGAGTGAATTCGGTGATGAAAAGTTCGATATCATAATCATTGCAACAAAGTATGCTCATATGGCAGAATGTGCCGAAATGATGATTCCCTACCTTGCAGAGGACGGACTTGTAGTCGGTATGCAGAACGGACTTCTTACAGATGAACTCGGACAGATTGTGGGCAGGGATAAGGTTGTTGGCTGTATGATCGGCTTCGGTGCAACAAGAAACGGTCCCAATGATGTAACAATGACCAGTCTCGGTGAATTCTATGTAGGTATGCTTGACGGAAGAAAAACAAGAACCCTTGAGGTGTTTGCGGAAATGCTCAAGAGTGTGCTCCCCACACAGATTACTCTTGAAATCAAGCGCAGACAGTATTCCAAGCTTATAATCAACTCCTGCATCAATGCAGTTGCGGGTATTACAGGCAAAACTCTCGGTGAAATCCTTAAGGATGGCAGAGCAAGAGATCTGTTCCTCAACATTGCAAGAGAGGGTATGGCAGTTGCAAAGGCAATGAAGATAAACGTTCCCAAATACGGCGCAGTTCTTGAATATAAGATGCTCGCACTCGGAAACAACAAGGTATACAATGCAGCCTGCAAGTTTGTTGTTATGATGGTTGGAAAGCTTTACGCCGATGTTAAACCCTCCACTCTTCAGTCACTTGAAAAGGGTGAAAAGACAGAGATTGATATTCTCAACGGCTTCTTTGTTGAAAACGGTGAAAAGTACGGAGCGGAAACACCCGTTAACACAAAGCTTGTTCAGATGATTCACGAAATTGAAGAGGGCAAGAGAGAGATGACCTCAGATAACCTTGCCGAATTCTGATATCAATAAAAATTACCGCCGTCGGAAAAAAATCCGACGGCGGTAATTTTTATTTTGCTTTTTCAATATCAAACCAGAATTCTACGCCGTTATCCTTGTTGCTCACACCGTAGTCCTGATTGTGAAGCTCCTGAATAGAAGCTACTATCGAAAGCCCCAGACCGAAGTGACCCTCTTGCCTTGAATGGGCTTTATCGGCTCTGTAAAAGCTTTGCCAGATGTTTTCAATATGGCTTCCCGGTATAGGCTTACCTGTGTTGAATACGGTTATTCTGTAGCGGTCAGACAAATCTGCGGCACTGACAGTAATACGCTTTTCAAAGTCCAGGTGAGTAAGAGCGTTGTTTATATAATTTGAAAGAACGTGGGTAATAAGCTCTGTATCACCGTTGCCCTCAAACCGCTCATCAATATTGATGCGTATTTCCGCATCCTTTTCAGTTGTTGTAAGCTCAAGTGAGGAAAAATAATCCCTGATAAGCTTTTTGATGTTGAATTTCTCTTTCTTTATTTCGAGAGCACCTGAGCCGTAGAGCATATACTCCATAATTCTCGAAACAAGGCTGTTCATTTTTTCTGATTCCTCTATGATAATATCACAGTATTCATCCTTGTTTTCACAGCCGATTCCGTATTTCATACCCTCCGCATAGCCCTGGATTATGGATATGGGCGTTTTAAGCTCATGTGATACGTTTGCAATAAAGCTGCGGCGTGTCTTTTCCATTTTTCTTTCCAGACGTATGTCGCTTTCAAGCTGACGGTTTTCTGTTTTGAGCTCTGTAAGAGCCGTGTCAAGTCTGCCGGAAAGAATGTTGATATTTTCACTCAGCTCATTAAGCTCCCTGATGCGGAAGGGGGGACAGCTTTCGCTGAAGTCAAGCTTAGCCATCTTCTTTGCGGTGTTGGTTATCTGCCTTATCGGGTTGGTGAAAAGACTTGTGTAGTAGCTTGATACGGTGAAAATCGCAATTAGGATAAACATACTCAGATAAATAAGGGCATCGGAAGCAATCTGTGCATTTTCCTCAACAACGTCAATTGCGCTGTAAATTTCAACGCCGGTATCATTGTCGAAAAATGCTCCGTATACCATATATTGAGCCGTTGCAAAATACTCCTCACGAAGCTCAAAATAGCTTCCGTTCTCAAGGTCTGTATGGGAAAGTATTCTCATAATACGGGGCTTGAGTTCAATAGTTACCGATGAATCACTCTGATCATAAACCGCTTCATTGCTTCGTGTGGTGTAAATCAGCTTATCTCTCGGGGAGTATATTTCTATATATAGATTATGATTTGATTCGTAGTCTGCAAGAGTGGTAAGATAGCTTTTATCCGAAGAGTCAAGCTTACCTATTTCTTCTGCAACTTCAATCATACTTCTCTTTTTTGCATAGATGAAAATATCATCCATGTAAATATACTGGAACACCGAGAAAATAGAAAGGCAGACGATAATGGTAATCATACTGATAACCGAATAACGCCTTTTAAGATTGGAAATTTTTTTCTTTTTCTTCATGTTATTCCTCAATCTTGTAGCCGATGCCGTAAACGGTTTTCAGATGATTGTTGCCCCAGTCGCCAAGCTTTGTTCTGAGTCTTGCAACATGGGAATCGACAGTACGGATATCTCCTGAGTAGTCGTAGCCCCAGATGCTGTCGAGAAGCTGCTCTCTTGAGAAAACTCTGCCGGGAGCCTCAAGGAACTTTTTGAGTATGTTATATTCCTTTAAGGTAAGCTCAACCTCTTTTCCGTCAAGGCGTACCTCGTGGGCATCGTCGTTGAAAACAAGCTCGCTGAGCTGTTTTTCGTTAGAAACGGAGACCGGATTTGCTCTTCTTAAAAGAGCTTCGACTCTTTTAACAAGTACCATCGGGCTGAAGGGCTTTGTAACATAGTCGTCCGCACCTGATTCATAACCGGTGAGCTCATCAAACTCCTGACTTCTCGCTGTGAGCATAATAACGGGAACATTTGATGTTTCTCTGATCTTTCTGCAAACCTCCCAGCCGTTGAGACCGGGCATCATAATATCGAGAATTATAAGGCTGATGCTGTTTTTGTTTTCTTCAAAAAGGCGGTATGCCTGATCACCGTTCTCTGCCTCAATAACCTCATAGCCGAACTTCACGAGGAATTCCGAAACCAGCTTTCTTATTCTTAATTCATCGTCTGCAACGATTATTCTGTCCATAGCTTTTACCTCCTTATAAATGGATTATCTAAATAATATCATAACTTTTTGACATATACAAGCCGAACTATGGAAAAAATATTAACAATTTGTTTATATTTACATCGGACCTGCAAAGCCTAAATGAAGTTGTTCCGTATTGACACTTCCACGTTTCTGGTATAAAATATAATAAATGTTACTGTGCCCGAAACAGTGAGAAATTATGCAAAAATAAGTCGCAACGCGGCAGAACGGAGAAACTTATGATTTACACAAACAGCAAGAATGTATTTCATCTGCAGACAAAGAAAACAAGCTATGTTTTAAGAGCTCTTCCCACAGGTCAGATTGAAAGCATGTATTACGGAAGAAAAATCAGAAACATTGACGATTTTACATTCCTTTATGATAAGCACGCATCAGGCTATGCCAATGCAACAAACTACACTCAGGACGATAAGAGCCTTTCTCTTGACCACATCGCTCTTGAATATTCAGCCTACGGCAAGGGTGATTACAGACTTCCCGCAATGCAGCTTTCATCTCATGATGATGTATTCACAACAGACTTTAAGTTCAAGAGTGCATCTGTAACAAAGGTTAAGCCCGACCTTAACGGTCTTCCCTCCAGCTACGGTGAAAGCGAAACTCTTACTATTGTAACAGAGGATACAGTTCTCGGGGCAGAGCTTCACCTTATCTATACCGTTTTTGAGGATTGCAACGTTATCACAAGAAGCACAAGGCTCATCAACAAGAGCAAGGAAACGATCAAAATACACAGCCTTATGAGTATGCAGCTTGAGCTTCAGAGAGGCAATTATGTAATGCTTACCTTTGACGGCGCCTGGGCAAGAGAAAGATATAAGAACGAACACAGACTTACATCCGGCGAGTGCTCAGTAGGCTCAATTGCAGGCTATTCTTCAAACAGACACAACCCCTTCTTTGCAATCAGGGAAGAGGACTGTACAGAGCACAGCGGTAACTGCTACGGCTTCAACCTTGTATATTCAGGTAACCATATCGCAAGAACAGAAATCGGCACACACGGCCTTCTCAGAATCCAGAACGGTATCAATCCCTTTGAGTTCGAGTGGAATCTCAAGGCGGGCGAAACCTTTGATACTCCCGAAAGCGTACTTACCTTCAGCCATGAGGGTCTTAACGGTATGAGCCGGAATATGCACCTTTTCGTTAAGGAGCACATCGTAAGAGGCTACTGGAAGGACAGAGAGCGTCCCATCCTTGTAAACAACTGGGAGGCAACAACCTTCAGCTTTACAGAAAAGAAGATTCTTGACATCGCTGCTGCCACTAAGGATTTAGGCGCAGAAATGTTTGTTCTTGACGACGGTTGGTTCGGCAAGAGAAATAACGATAAAGCAGGTCTCGGTGACTGGTACGTTAATAAAAAGAAGCTTCCCAGCGGTATTGACGGCCTTGCAAAGAAGGTCAACGATATGGGTCTTAAGTTCGGTCTGTGGGTTGAGCCTGAAATGGTTAACCCGGACAGCGACCTTTACCGTGAGCATCCCGACTGGGCTATGACTACCGATAAATATACTCCCTCCCAGGGCAGAAATCAGCTTACCCTTGACCTTACAAGAGACGATGTTGTTGAGTTCATCATCAACACAATGACTGATGTATTCCGCTACGGTAATATTGCATATATCAAGTGGGATAACAACCGTCAGTTCTCTGACGTTTTCTCAAGACGCAAGGGCGCAAAGAGCGGTGAATATTTCCACAGATACATTCTCGGCCTTTACAAAATCTGGGATTCACTTACAAATAAGTTCCCCGAAATTCTCTTTGAAGCCTGCTCAAGCGGCGGTAACAGATTTGACCTTGGTACATTCTGTTATATGCCTCAGTGCTGGACAAGTGATAACACAGACCCCCTTGACAGAATGTATATTCAGACAGGTACATCCTACGGCTATCCTCAGTCTGTTATGACAATGCACGTTGCAGCAGCGTATTCATTTGCAAACTTCAGACATTCAACCGTTGAGCACCGCTTCAATGTTTCCGCCTTCGGTCTTTTAGGCTATGAGCTTGACGTTACAATGCTTTCCAAGCAGGATAAGGCTTGCGTAAAGAAGCAGATTGAATATTATAAGCAGCACAGAAGACTTCTTCAGTTCGGTGAATTCTCAAGAATCGGTGACATCTTCAAGGATGAAAGAGCGATGTGGCAGATTACTGCACCGGATAAGAGTGAGGCTATGTACGGCTACTTTGTAAACAGAGTAAGACCCAACTGGGGCAACGATGTTATCAAGATGGTTAACCTCGATGAGGATTCAACCTATCATCTTTGTGTCCGTCCTCAGATTCTTCCTCTCAAGAAGTTCGGTGATATAATCAATGTACCCCTGCCCAAGAAGATGGATGTTGAAGACGGTAAGTTCTTTGATTTCCTTTGCGACACAATCAAAATAAGAAACGAAAAGGAAGAATACACCATCGGCGGAGATATGCTTATGAACTCAGGCTTCAAGCCCAAGCAGCTCTTCAATTACAGCGGCTTCAACTTCAGCGACAGCCGTATTATCCTCGATAACGATTCAAGAATTTACTACCTTAACAAAACCGGTGAATATACAGACTGATGAAAAGCTACAATACTTTTTCATTTCTCGGTGAAATTGATTGGGACTCTGTGCCTGAGGAAAAGCTTGAATTCTCTAATTGGAGTCCCGGATTCACCTTCAACACTTATTTCAGAATGTGCTTTCGTAAAAATGACGGTATTTATGTCAGAATGAGAAGCGACGAAACTGACCTTGTTGCGGTTCATAAAAACCGCGATGACCCTGTCTGGCAGGATAGCTGTATGGAGTTTTTTATCTGTGCTGTAGAGGGCAGAGAAGAATATATTAATTTTGAAATGAACAGCGTCGGTGCTTTTCTTACAGAGTTTGGCAAGGGTAAGAATAACAGAGTCTGTCTTTGTACACTGACTGATAAGGAGCCCACTGTAAGCACGCAGGTTAGTTCTTGCGGTTGGTCTTTGGAATTGTATATTCCTTGCTCACTTATAAGTGAGGTATATTGCTCTGTGTTTGATGCGAGTGCTTGTGAAATAAAAGGGAATTTTTATAAGTGCGGGGATGAAACCGGGCACAAACACTACGATTCTTTTACAAGGATGTCAACACTGCCGCCCGGTTTTCACAATCCTGATCTTTTTGCGAATATTAAAATTATTGAAAGGTAAAGCTTATGAGTACAATAGAAAGAGAACTTATTGAGGTTTGCAGACACTTCCACATTGACGGTGAGTTTCATTCATACAAGATTTTCACCGACGGACATATTAACACAACTTATCTTGCTGTTTTTGTCAACAAGGGCAGATTCCATAAATATCTTGTGCAGGGTATTAATGTTCATGTTTTCAAAAATCCTCAGCAGCTTATGGATAACATTGTTGGTGTAACAAAGTATCTCAGAGCCAAGATAGAGGAAAGCGGAGGCGACGCCAACAGAGAAACCCTTACATTCCTGAAGGCTGATAACGACAAGTATTATCTTTATCATCTGGGTAAATGCTGGAGAATTTATAACTTTGTTGATAATTCATACACCATAAATCAGATTGAAAATAAGGAAGTGTTTGAAAAGGCAGGAAAAAGCTTCGGTCTTTTCCAGAAGAGACTCGGCGGTTATCCTATGGATACTCTTCACGAAACAATCAAGGATTTCCACAATACGCCTAAAAGGCTTGAGGCTCTTGTAAATTCCGTTAAAATGGATACTGCCGGCAGAGTCAGTCAGGTAAAGGAAGAAATTGAATTCGCACTCAGCAGAAAAGCTGATGCTGAAATAGTGCTTAATCTTTACAAAGAGGGGCTTATTCCTTTAAGAGTTACCCATAACGATACAAAGCTCAACAATATCCTTTTTGATGAAAAAACCGGGGATAGCATCTGCGTTATCGACCTTGATACTATTATGCCGGGCTTCTCTCTTTATGATTTCGGTGACTCAATCCGTTACGGTGCTAATACAACAAGAGAAGATGACGATGATCTTGATAATGTAAAGGTATCTCTCGAATTGTTTGAAGCATTTACAAGAGGCTTTCTCAGTGCTTGTGCAAAGGATCTTAATGAAACTGAAATTAAGCATCTTGCTTTTTCCGCTAAGCTGATGACCTTTGAATGCGGCGTGCGTTTCCTTACGGACTATCTTGACGGAGACATTTATTTCAAAACCGCATATCAGGAACACAACCTTGTCAGAGCACGAAATCAGTTTAAGCTCGTAAGTGAGATTGAGAAGCATATTGATGAAATGAACGAAATCGTTGACAGAATATATAACGAGTGTATGCAATAAGCTTTAAAAAGGAGGATGCTGTACAGCATCCTCTTGTTTTTGAGAACATTACTGCTCAATCCGGCATAGAATATACTGAGATGTTCGAGGTGATTTTATGCTGCAGACGAATTTAAACAAAAAAAGACTTGATGATCTGCTTTTTGTTCTTCGCATTTATGAGATGTACAGTAAAAACGCCCCTTACGATACTATGCTTACAAGGCTTTGCGAGGAATACAGAAAAAAATATGAGCGGCTGCTGGATGAGTATCTGAAAGCAAGCGAAGAAAGCGTACAATAAACATTACGGAGCATATTATGACAGAGTTTAAAATCAGCCTTACAGACAGAGGCGAAAAAGGAGATATAACAGAATATCTTGCAGAAATTCTTGATAAATGCCGCAATCTTGAGGGTGAAAAGCTTATAGGCTTTGAGAAGGGCGAATATCACTTTTATGCTGAAAAATGTAAGAAGCATATTATTTATGCATCAAATACCGATTCAGGCTGCACCCGGGTGCACAGTAATATCATAATAGAAAGCAATGAGTTTTATCTTGAACACGAGAAGGCAGTTTTCGGTAAGTACACGGAAAATCTTGTAATCAGAGATAACAGGATTCACATTGCTTCTGATGAAGAGCCCTTTGAATTGGTAGACTGTAATAAAATGTTGATAGAGAATAATAACATAGTCTAAAAACAGAATTTATTATAAAAAATACATAAAATTTTCTAAAAACTATTTATTTTTCTGTTTAAATGTGCTATACTGTAACCATAGAGATGTACCTTTATAAAATTCTTCCGCAAGGAAGTTTAATATAGAAAGGAGCTGACGATATGAAAATTACAGTTATCGGCAGAAAATGCACGCCCAGAGATTCGTTCAAGGAAAGAGCAGAGAAACGTCTTAAAAAGGTTGAAAAGTTTTTCGGCTCTGATGCTGAGGCAAAGATAACCGCAACGGTTGAAAAGAATGAGCAGATTGTTGAGGTTACGATTTTCCACGACGGAATCATTTTCCGCTCACAGGAAAGAGCACAGAATATGAACGATGCCCTTGACCGCTGTGCAGACTCTATTGTACGTCAGATTCGCAAGAACAAGACAAAGGTTGAGAAAAGACTTCGTTCAGGAGCCTTTGAGCCCTTTGAGGCAATTGACAGCTTTGAGCCTGAGGAAAACTATGATGTTGTCCGCTCAAAGGAGATTGTGCTTAAGCCTCAGAGCGTTGACGAAGCAATTCTTCAGATGAACCTGCTTGACCATCAGTTCTATATGTTCTTAAACAGCGCAAATGATAAAATCTGTGTTGTTTATGCAAGAAAAGACGGTGGCTACGGCTTAATTGTTCCTGAGGTTGATTGATTTCTCAGATAAAATATGATATAATCCATCCGTCGGTGTCATAGCCGACGGATTTTTGTCTTAAAAAGTCGAATTTTTATATAAATATCAGAAAGTAGGTTAAATATGCATATTAAATTTGTTATTCCCTGCCTGCTGGGTCTTGAAAAGCTTATCGCCGACGAGATGAAGGACTTAGGTGCAGAAAATGTCATTTCCGAAAACGGCAGAGTGCTTTTTGAGGGTGACGAGAATCTTCTTGCAAGAGCGAATATCTGCTCTCGCTATGCAGAAAGAATACAGATTCTTGTGGGAACATTTGATGCACTTTCCTTTGAAGATCTTTTTCAGGGTACAAAGGCACTCCCTTGGGAACAGTGGATAGGTGCTTACGATGCTTTTCCTGTTAAAGGATATTCACTCAATAGCGCTCTTTTCAGCGTCAGCGACTGTCAGTCAATTATAAAGAAGGCAGTGGTTGAGCGCCTTAAAATGAAGTACGGTATTTCCTGGTTTGAGGAAACAGGTCCTGTTCATCAGATTCAGTTTTCCATTATGAAGAACAGGGTGAGCCTTCTTCTCGATACATCGGGCTACGGTCTTCACAAAAGGGGATACCGCATCGAATCCAACGGTGCACCGATGAAGGAAACTCTTGCTGCTTCTCTTTGCTGTCTTGCAAGGCTCAGACCATATCACACTCTCTATGATCCGATGTGCGGCTCAGGTACTCTTCTTATAGAGGGTGCTATGATGGTAAATAACATCGCTCCCGGTGTTAACCGCAACTTTACCGCTGAAAGATGGGAACAGATTCCCGAGAATGTGTGGACTGAGGAAAGAGAGCGTGCACGCAGTCTTGCTCTTAGTGAAAGTCAGTTTGTTGCCTATGGCTCGGATATTGATGAAAAGAGCCTTGAAATTGCTCTTGCAAATGCAAAAAGAGCGGGAGTTGATAAGTTTATCATCTTTGAAAAGCGTGATATAAAGGATTTTGAAAAGAAAAGCGAAAAGGGTACGGTTATCTGTAATCCTCCCTACGGCGAAAGACTTCTCGACCTCAGACAGGCTGAAGAGCTTTATAAAACAATGGGTAAATGCTTTACACCGGAAAGAGGCTGGGCATATAACATCATCAGTCCCAGTGAGGATTTCGAAACCTTCTTCGGCAGAAAGGCTGATAAGAGAAGAAAGCTTTATAACGGTATGATTAAGTGTCAGCTGTATATGTATTTCAAATAATTTGTTGACTTTTGTCGGAAAGTAATGTTACAATAATCTTCGCAAAAAGGTTCTCACATAGTTTAAAATTTGGAGGAAAAAATTATGTCAAAGATTTGTTCAGTCTGCGGTGCTCAGGCAGACGATATCGCTTTTGTATGCGGCAATTGCGGCTCACCGCTTTATCAGTCCGCTGATGCTACCGCTCAGCCTCAGGTGCAGCCCGCGTCACCCGTTCAGCCTCAGACACAGCCTGCATATGCTCAGCCTGATTATCAGCAGTACTATCAGCAGCCTGTACAGCAGCCTCAGGTACAGCAGGAAGCACCTGCTCAGCCCGATTATCAGCAGTACTACCAGCAGCCCGTACAGCAGCCGAAGGCAGCACCCAAAACGAAGGAAAAGGTTAATATTGATGTAAATGCAATTTTTGCCACCGTAACCGGAAAGATTAAGGAGATCATCAGCGGTGTTAAGAAGGGCGACAAGAAGAGCATTATTACTGTTGGCGGTGTTGCAGCAGCAGTTCTTGCAGTTTTAATTATTATCATCAGCATTGCATCTGTTCCCGGTGAGGAAAAGGTTGCCAAGAAGCTTATGAAGGCTATCGAAAAGGATAAGGCTGAATCAATTGTTAAGCTTTTGCCCAAGTTCTATTTCGGTGAAACTACATACGGCCTTGAAATGGATGAAATCTACTGGGAAGAATTCCACGACGGAAAAATTGACAGCTTCCGTAATTGGGTAGGCGATGAGGTCAATGCAAGCAATTTCAAAATCAAGTGGGATGTTTCCGATGTTGACGAATTCGGCCCCGAGTATATGGAAGAGCTTTCTGAGGAATTCGGCTATTACAGTGATTTCAAGGAAAATAAGCTGAAGAAAGGCGCTCTTATTGAAATTGAAGCAGAATGCAAGAAGGGCTCAGACAAATACAACATCGAAATTGAAGCAATTGCATATAAGTATGGCGGAAGCTGGTATCTCTTCTCTTGGGAAACAGACAGCTCCGTTGCTAACTGATTTAATCAGTTGCGTAGCTGTAACAAAACATTCTGAATAAAAACAAGCTTACTATTCAGGTAAGCTTGTTTTTACTTGCGAAAAGTGTAATTAATCATACACGTCGTTACAATGTTGTAAATGTTATAATAGTATTACTTGAATAGAAGCATCTTGCAAACTTTCTTAAATACGATGAAGAAAGACTTGCAGAAATCTTTGAAAGGAAGTCAAACAAGGACTTATATGAAGAGACAAGGCATCTTGAGGGTGAGCTTCAAAAGGCTCTTGCAAGACAACAGAAGGTGGTTAAACTTTATGAAAAGCTATATGAAGACAATGGTGCGGATGACGGGACAAGTCTTTGCTACGCAAATCCTTCATCCTTGCCGACCCAATGCTTCGCATTCGGTACCCGGCTTCGGACTTCGAAGCTAAAAACAGTCCAACGGACTGTTTTCTTACGCTTCTCACCCTCTTAGGGTTCAAGTCCCTTTATCCCGTTTTGAAAAATAATAAAAAAACAGCTCAGCAGCCTTTCAACTACTGAGCTTTGGTGCGGATGACGGGACTTGAACCCACATGAAATTGCTTTCACTGGAACCTGAATCCAGCGCGTCTGCCAATTCCGCCACATCCGCATATAAAATTAGTTGGTGCTGATTAGTCAGCATGCGCGTGACTCTTGCGGTGCCCGTAATTCGTTGCTTGCTGTTCGCTTCGCCGAATTCCGACCGCTGCGCCGTTTCGCTTTCCCTTCATCGTCCACAGGACGCGGTCAAGCTCAACGCTGCCAATTCCGCCACATCCGCATATTAAAAGCCCCTGATTTTTACACGGTGGGACATCCGAGGCGGGCATACTGCTTTTCCGCAACGACTATATTATCACAAAAAGACCTTCAAGTCAATAGTGAGCGGATAAATAAATTGCAGTATAATTATTATTCTTTTGTTGACTTAAAATCTGTCACATTATATAATTAACTGAAATATCCGTTGATAACTGATGAAAGGCGGCAAGCAAAAATGAACAACAAATATGTATCTTCGGTCAAGGGTAAGGGCAAGTATCTTTTCTGCTATTTCACAGGCAATGAGCCTGAAAAAGAGTCTATAAATTATGCTCTGAGTGAGGATGGCTACAACTTCACTCCGCTTAACGGTAATAAGCCTTTTTTGTTTAATGAGTACGGTACAAAAGGCATCCGTGATCCGTATATTTTCCGTGACGTCAACGGAGGGTACTACATCATAGGTACGGATATGCGCAGCGAACTTGGTTGGGCATCCAATCACGCATTCTGCATATGGCACAGCGATGATCTTGTGAATTGGAAGCAGTATCCGGGTATTGATATGAACGATTATCTTCCCGAATCAACCAGAACCTGGGCACCTGAGGTCTTTTATGACAGGGAAAAGGGAATGTATATGATTTATTGGGCAAATCAGCAGCATTTTTCTTCCGATGACAGATGGACAAACACCGTTATGTGGTATGCATACACCAAAGATTTCACAAAGCTTGAAACTGAGCCGAAGATTCTTTATGCACCGCCTTGCAGAAAGGATGCCATTGACGGTGATATTATTGAGAATAACGGAACATATTATCTGTATTACAAGGATGAAAACGAGAAATACATATGCTATGTTTATTCTGATAAGCCTGAGGGACCTTATCTTGAACCGGAAAACAAAAACATAACAGCCTTTGAGGATCACACAGAGGGCTGTTGTATGTATAACATCACAGGCACAGATACTTGGGTGATGATTATGGATTCATACACCAAAGGCTACTATGTTATGCAGCAGACAACAGATTTTGTTAATTTCTCTGCGGTAAAGAATGAGTGCTACAGCCTTGATTTTTCACCGAGACACGGCTCTGTGCTCAATATAACCGACGCGGAGTATGAAACAATAAAGAATCATTTTAATGTGAGGTAACACAAATGTTTACTGACGGAGCAGTTGAATTTGAAGCTATAATTCAGCAGAGCGAAGAAAGAAACTTCTGCAGAAATATACCTGTAAAGGAATATCTTCATAAGCAGGCACGACCTGCAGATTATGTTTCTATAACAGATTTTGGCGCAGTCAGCGGCGGAGATTACAAGGTGAACACTAAGGCTGTCAATGATGCAATAGCCCTTGTAAGTAAAAAGGGCGGGGGAACAGTCCTTGTGCCGCAGGGAGAGTTTATATGCTCAGCGGTTATACTCAGAAGTGATGTTACGCTGTTTGTTGAGGGCGTACTGAAATGCATAGACTGTGAAAGCAACAAAATCGACTCATACGCCCTTAACGGCGGCGAAACCTATTATGTGAACAGCAGACAGAGAAAAGGCTTCATATATGCCGACGGAGCGAAAAACATAACAATCTGCGGCGGCGGACGTATTGATGGCAGCGGTATGACCTACTGCAGAAAAGCAAAACAGCCCGAGCTGCTTCTGCCCTTGGAAAAATGGCATCTTAAATCCTATATTATGGGCTTCAGAAGCCGTATTTGCTTTGAAAAGGAAAACAGCGGCAGAGTGAATCTTATTGAGCTTTGTAACGGTGAAAATATACGTATAGAAAATATTGAGCTATATGAAACCGCCTGCTGGACCTGCAATCTCTTCGGATGTGACGGAATTGAAATAAGGGATGTTATTATAAACAGCAATTTTCACGTTGCAAACAGCGACGGTTTTGATCTGAGCTGCTGCCGTAATGTGCTTCTGGAGCATTGCTTTATTGCTACGGGCGACGACGGAATCTGCATAAAGGCAGACGGTGACAAGGATATTGAAAACATCACCGTAAGAA
Organism: Acutalibacteraceae bacterium; assembly: GCA_045544675.1. Classification (GTDB taxonomy): domain Bacteria; phylum Bacillota; class Clostridia; order Oscillospirales; family Acutalibacteraceae; genus UBA6857. The sequence continues at coordinate 689 of JAZPZK010000116.1, read as the reverse complement.
ACTGCAAGGTAATGAGCCTTGCCAACTGCTTCAAAATAGGCACAACGGTTTACCGTAATGTGAAAAACGTGCATGTGTCTGACTGTGAATTCTTTATGGACGGAACTACCGGAGGCTATGCAGGTATATCGATTCAGTCCGACTGCGGCGGTGAAGTAAGTAATATAACTGTTGAAAACATCCGTATGAACGGAATTTCATCCTGTTTTTTACTTTGGCTTGGTGACAGAAGAGGAATAACTCCGGGTAAGCTTGAGCACATTACCTTGAGAAACATATATGCCGAAAACATCAGCCTTCCTTCTGCAATCAGCGGAGTAGTACACAACGGTGAGCCTTATGAAGTAACTGACGTAGTTATTGATAACGTTAAAACCGTTTACCGTGACAGCGATGAAGAAATATACGTGCGTGAAGGCGGAGTTGGCTATGAGGCTATGCAGGAATATCCTGAGATAACAAGGCTTTCGAGTATATACATTAATTCTCACGAGGAATCGCCATATTGGGAGCTTCCTGTTTACGGCCTTTATGTAAGGGATGCAAAGAATGTGAATATAGGCGATTTCAGCTGCATACCAAGAAGCTGTAATAACCGTGAAATGACCAATATATAAAAAAAGGGGCTGTAAAAAAAGTGCAGACCGCATAAAACAAGATAAATAAAGGGTTTCTTCGGTTATGAGCTG
>JAZPZK010000115.1:0-16897 GCA_045544675.1 Acutalibacteraceae bacterium | reverse complement strand
TATTATGCTACGCATAGTGATATTGTCCTGCGGACAGTTTATGGGGAATAGAATATCACGAAACAGATATGTTTCATATCACTTTCTTTGGGAAATATCTCGCCACAGGCGAGGTTTTTCAAAAGAAAATATCACGCTGACTTTAGTCAGCATATCACTTATCAGACAAAAAGAAAGAGAAGACTCGTTATGATACGAATCTTCTCTTTTCTGTTGTTAGTGGGTTTGGGCTACTGCCCAAGTGCATTTGTACTTACAAATGCGATGCCGGTCCTTAACTGAATTTAAAAGAATTCTATTTTCTCCGATAAGAACAACGCACTTTTAAATGCAATGGCTTTTTTATATTCGCTTATACCTTGCCGATAACCTCTGTTATGCGTCTTTTATAGCCGACGAATTCATCACTGAGAGTGCTTCTCGGCTTGGGAAGGTCAATACTGATTTCCTCGGTTATTCTGCCCGGCTTACCCGAAAGGATATAGACTCTGTCGGAAAGAAGAATAGCCTCGTCAATATCGTGGGTAACAAAGAGGGTTGAAAGGTTTATCTCCTTCATTATATCCAGATACCAGGAGTGTACCGAGCTTTTTGTCAGGGTGTCAAGGGCACTGAAGGGCTCATCGAGAAGTGCCACCGAAGCACCTGTAAGATAGGTGCGAAGAAGAGCGCATCTCTGCCTCATTCCGCCTGAAAGCTCGTGAGGATATTTTTTCTCTGTACCCTCAAGACCGAACTGTGAAAAGAAAGAGCCTGCCTTTTCTCTTGCCTCTTTTTTGCTCATACCCTTAAGAACAAGGGGCAGAGAAACATTGTCGATAACTCTGTAATGCTTTAAAAGCAGATCCTTCTGAAGCATATAGCTGATTTTTCCCGGCCTTCCCGTTATGTCCTCACCGTCAAGAAGCACCTCGCCCTCGAGGGGTGCCTGCAGACCTGACAGAGCATTGAAAAGCGTGGTTTTTCCGCTTCCGCTTACACCGAGAAGAGAAACGATCTCCCCCTTTTTCAGAGTAAGGGAAATATCTTCAATTATTTTTTCGCCGTCAAATTCAACGGTTATGCCTTTTGCAATCAGCTTTTCCATAGGTTCACCTTAATTCAGATATTCGTTAGTAAATCCCTTGCCTTCTCCGAGCTTTGTTTCAATAAGACCCTTTTCATAAAGCCATGAATAAAAGCCGTCCCATCTTGCAGGGTCGATCACGCCCCAACTTTCGCTGTCGGAAATATACTGCTGTGACATCCACTTCTGACTTTCCGTAACAAAGGCCTCGCTGCCCTTGAGTGAGCCGGTGGTGTCACCGTCAATAAGATACTGTGCAGCTTCTTCAGGGTTTGCAACAGCGTATTCATAGCCCTTTTTCGTAGCCTCAATAAAGGCCTTTGCCATTTCCGGCTCTGAAGAAAGAAAATCATCGTTTGCAATAAGCACGGGAGTATAGTAATCGAAGACCGGGTCAATATCCTTGAAAGCAAAATAGTCGAATTCAAGGCCCTGTGTCAGGCAGGAAATGCCTGCCCATCCGTAGTAAATCCAGATAGCATCCGTATCCTTGTTTCTCAGAGCCTCGGCTTCATTGGTTACTGAGGGAACAAGCTGAAGCTTTGAAAAATCAGCACCCTGCTTGGTCATAAGCTCCTCGAGCATAGCAAGCTCAACGGCACCGTTCCAGGTGGAATAGCGCTTGCCCTCAAGACCTGCAGGTGTTTCTGCTCCCTCGCCCTTTCTTGAGATAATGCCTGAGGTGTTATGCTGTAAGAGAGCCGCAACGGCGGTGATTTTCATAGACTGCTGAGAAGCAAAAATTGATGCAAGGCTGTCCTGGAAGGATATGCCGAACTGTGCCTGACCTGAGGCGGTCATAAGCTCTGCACCGTCCTCGGGAGGCTGAACAAGCTTTACCTTGATTCCTGCATCCTTGTAATAGCCCAGAGCATCGGCAACAAAAAAGCCGGTATGGTTTGTGTTGGGTGTCCAGTCAAGGCACAGGGTTATTTCATAAAGTGCATCTGTATCAGTTTTACTGCTGCCGCAGGCGGCAAGGCAGAAAACAAGGGATAATGCTACAAGTATTGATATTAATTTTTTCATATAAGCTTTCCTTTCTGATTATTTTTTCAGATAGGGCATGGCGAGCTTTTTTAGACCGGTTACTGCCGCCATAAGAACCAGAGACAAAGCGGAAATAAGAATAATAACCGCAAACATTTTATCAAAGGCATAGGCCTGCTTTACTCTTATCATATACACACCAAGACCCTCAAAGCCGCCTACCCATTCGCTTATAACCGCACCTACAATGGCATAGGAAGCGGAAACCTTAAGGCCTGAAAAAAACTGCTCCGTAGCACCGGGAAGCTTGATGTGAAGAAAAATCTGAAGCTTGCTTGCACCCATGCTTCTGAGAAGATTGATTTCATCCTTGTCGGCACTCTGAAAGCCGTCGAGAAGGGCAACTGCTATGGGGAAAAAGGTGGTAAGCACAACAAGAGTAATTTTGGGCGCCATATCGAAGCCTAACCACAAAACGAGAAGCGGGGCAATGGCAATGGTGGGTATAGTCTGGCTTATTACAAGCAGGGGATAGACCGCCTTTCTGATAAAAGCAACCCTGTCCATAACAAGAGCGATGATAAATGCAAATGCCACACCGAGCAAAAGACCGTAAAATGCCTCCTGCAGAGTAACGGCGGCGTGGTCAATAAGCAAGGGAAATTCGCTTATAAAGGCAGCTGTCACCTCAGAGGGTGAGGGCAGCATATAGTCAGCGATAACATCCTTTTCTGTTACAAAAAGCCACAGACCCATAAGCACCGCAAGAGAAATAAGCGGCGCAATTTTATTTATGATGCTTTGATACTTTTTCGTCAATGGTCAACACCCCGTTTTCGTTGTAACGGATTTTTACATAGGCGCTTACGCTGCTGCAGCCTGCCTTCAGGGCTACCTTCTGGCAGTTTTTTACAATTTCCATAAGCTCATCGTAGCTGTCGCCTTCAATGGTTGTTTCAAAGGGTCCCACATAATAGTTAAGTCCCGTTGATGCAATATAGTCTATTACCCTGTCAACAATATAAATAAGCTTTTCCTTACTGTCGGTATCGGGTAAAATCTGGATTGCCACACTTGCTTTCATAAAAACTCTCCTTTCCTTTAATTATCACATACAAAAATACTATGGTGATTACAGAGAGTCTTATGCCGGCAAACAATAAAAATGCCCGCAAAAAAACATTGCGGGCACTTATAAATCAACTCTTACACAGCCTACGTCGGTATTATCCGCATCAGGTTATGGGTATAATCTCAGCCGATTAAAAATCAGCACCCCCGGTAATATTTATATGTCAAGAGGATTATATCACTATGCCGATAAATTTGTCAACAGTAAAATATAATATAATTTTTCTCTCAGATATAGCCAAAGAGCCTTAGTTGTGTTATAATAATCAAGATTATGTATTAAAAACATCGGAATTTACCGGGAAAGGTTATAAATATGGATACTTCAGCAAAAACCGTGCCTCTTTCAAAGGGTCATCAGATTGTGTGGTGGGTCTGCAGGCTTGCACTTTTCATCTGGGGCGTATGGGGATTTTTACACGGCTATACATCAGATTTTATTCAGGCGGTTTTCGCCATTATCTTTACTCATCTCTGGGATATTTTTCAGCTTGCACCGGGCAAGACCTTTATAAAAAGACTGCCCGCATACCTTCAGACTCTTCTGAACATTTTCATCTGCTTCGGATGTGTTGTGGGCACAACCCTTAATTCACGTACGGATTTCACGGGTATAGATATTCCCGAGCACTGCTTTGCAGGCTACCTTGCAACTACCGGCGGCTTTGTTCTTGCGGGTCTTATGCAGGGTGAAAAAAGACCTCTCAAGGTTTCCGTTCAGGCGATGTTCGGCCTCGGCTTCGGTGTGGCGATCCTTGTGGGCTGGGAGTTCTATGAATTCACCATGGACCGTCTTTACGGCTTTGTTATGCAGCACGGACAGATAAAGGGCTCCTACGGTCTTACGGATACAATGGTTGACCTTATTGTAGGCACAGCGGGCTGCCTTATGGCAATGTTTGCCGAGGCATTCCGCAAGGTAGGTCTTTACGGTAAGGGCAAGGAGGAAAGACGCAAGGTCTTCAGAGAGGAACGTGAAGAGGTAAGACGTCAGAAGGCTCTTCTCAAGGACGGAGAGGTCTGGGGAGGTAACATATGAATTTAAAGGAAATCTTAAAGGGACTCGACTTCACGGCAGCTGATTTTGAAGACAGAGAAATAACCGATATTGCCTACGATTCGAGAAAAGCGGGCGACGGAATTATCTTCGTATGCCTTGAGGGTGCTTTTGCCGACGGACATAAGTATGCAAAAGGTGCTTATGATAAGGGCAGCAGAGTATTCGTCTGCAGTAAGGATGTTGAGCTTCCCGATGATGCACTCGTTATAAAAACAGAAAATACCCGTTCAGCTCTTGCAAAAATGAGTTGCAATTTCTTCCGCCATCCCTCAAGGGATATTGCGGTTATCGGCATTACCGGCACAAAGGGAAAGACCACCGTTGCACATATTGTAAAATTTGCCCTTGAAGAGGCAGGTATGATGTGCGGAATCATCGGCACGGTAGGTGCTTTTTACGGTGATACCGTTCTTCCCACGGTCAACACCACACCTGAAAGCTATGAGCTGCAGAAAATGCTCCGTCTTATGGCAGACGGCGGCTGCAAAGCGGTAGCTATTGAGGTTTCCTCTCTCGGACTTAAGGCTCACAGAGTTGACGGCACCGAGTTTGCCTACGGAGTTTTCACAAACCTTTATCCCGATCACATCGGCACAAACGAGCACGATTCCTTTGAGGAATACGCCTTCTGGAAAACTCAGCTTTTCCCCATGTGCAGAAAAGCAGTTATAAATACCGACGACCCCTTCTCAAAAACCGTAATCGACAGCTGCAGCTGTCCCGTGATTACCTACGGCGGAGAAAAGGATGCTGATTTCCGTCTTACTTCAATGAAAAAGGAAAAGCTCGGCATCCGTCTTGCAATGAATTTTGATGCGGTATGTATGGGTGAAGAGGGTAACTATACAGTTTCACTTCCCGGTGATGTAAATGCATATAACGCCCTTGTTGCACTTGCAATTGCAGAGGATATGGGTCTTGAAAGGGCGGCATACAGAAAGGGACTTGAAAAGGTTTTTGTCAAAGGCAGAGGCGAGGTTGTTGAAACCGATGAGGACTTCACCGTAATAATTGACTATGCTCACAACGGCATAAGCCTTAGAAGCATAATAGAAACTGCAAAAAGCTACGAGCATAACAGAATTATTTCACTTTTCGGCTCCGTTGGCGGAAGAACAGAATGCCGACGTGAGGAGCTTGGCACCGTTTCCGGTGAAATGAGTGACTTTACCGTTATAACAAGCGACGACCCTGACAGAGAGGACCCCCAAAAAATCTGCGAGGAAATCGCATACTACTGTAAGGGTGAATATGTGATTATTCCCGACAGAGCCGAGGCTATACATTATGCTATGAAAATGGCACAGGCAGGGGATATTATCATCCTTGCAGGTAAGGGACACGAAAACTATATGAAGGTAAACGGCGAAAAGCTGCCCTTCAATGAGCGTGAAGAGGTGCTTAAGGGTCTTTCAATGAGAAAGAGCTGATGAAATCGGCAGCAGTAAAGCTCAAAACAAAAAAGGATGCAACAGCATCCTTTTTTTACGTTTTTATCAGTTTTCTTTTTTATCGTTTACGTGGAAAACAGAAGGCACAAAGGGTTTGGCTTCCTTGAGTTTTATCATAATCAGGACCGTTTCAATTCCGCAAAGGCAGAATACTGTTCCGACTATGAGGAAAAGAATATTGACGGGGATAAACTGTAAAAGATAAGGGGAACCTGCTACACATACGCCGTTAAGCTTATCAAAATATGTGTGAGGGAAGGTAAATTTCTTGAACTTGACCTGTGAAATGATAGCCGAGCAAAGGAAGAGTAAAATTGCTGCACCTATCAAAATGAAGAACCATTCATTGCCGACATACAATTTCTGCCATATAATAACCTTAACGGGAGCAAGGCCTATGAGAAGGTCGCCGATGGTGTCAAGTGTAACACCGAGCAGACTGCAACAATCGAACTTTCTTGCAAAATAGCCGTCAAGAGCATCGGTGCAGGCGCTGATGCCGTAGATGATAAGGAAGGGGACTGTGAAATCATCAAAGAATATAAGGAGTATTGTTGCGCCGATAATACGTATGCAGGAGAGCAGGTTCGGGATGTGTTTTTTCATATTTTATACCACCTTTGTTTTTTTAATTACAATACCGAAATAAATATAACACAAAGTGTAGAATAATACAATGAAAAAAAGTAAAAAAATTGCAAAAAAAGAAAAATGCAGAGTTTACTGCATTTTTTCTTTGTTTTTTTGTTTTTGTTTTAAAATATTAATCAGTTGCCCTTCTTCTTGTTTACATGGAAGATTGTGGGAACAAAGTCCATTGCAACGTCGTTCTTAGCCTGAATGTAGAAAATTTCAAGAAGAACGGTGCTCATAACTATGCAGATAACCATCATCCAGGGATCACCGAAGCCGAAGTGAACTGCAACGGGAAGGATGAAAATGAATGCACCGAGGGCTTTTCCGAGATAGGTGTGGGGAAGATAGAATTTCTGGAACTTATGCTTAGCATAGAAGGCTGCGACGAAGCCTACAACAATCATAATTCCGAGCCATATAAGAAGCCATCCGGGAATAGCATTCTGGAGGATAAGAATCTTTACGAAGGAAAGATAGGTAAGCACGTCGCCGATTGTGTCAAGAGCTGCACCAAGGGAGCTTGTGCTGTTTGTTTTTCTTGCGATGGGACCGTCTATAAGATCTGTAAATCCGCAGAAAACGTAAACTCCGAGATAGAGGTTTGAAAAGCTGTTACATAAAAACAGAATAAGAGCACCGATTATTCTGCTTGATGAAACAATATTGGCAAGGTATTTCTTCATTTTTTATTCCGCCTTTTGTTATCTTTATTAAAATCTATTAAGCATTATAGCACATAATGTTCCTTATTGCAATGGATAAAATACATAAAAACGTAAAATGTTGATTTAAAAACGAAAATATTTTAAAAGAATTATAAAAATCTGTTTTTGTGTTATGAATAAAGTGTAAACGGATGGTACAGATGAAACAAATGAGCTGTAAAGTTTTTACAGCTCATTTTTAGGGGCTCGGAAAAAATGCGCAGAATGAACAAACCGAGCCAAAATAAAGCGAAAAGCTTTATTTTGGGTTACCCGACGGCGTACAAAGGTACTCCGAGGGCGTGGTTTGTTTATAGCATAAAACACAAAAACAGTGTTTTTGTCTGTTCTTCATTATTTTTTATATTTTAAAGGGTTCCTTCGGTCAGCTCATAACCGAAGAAACCCTTTATTTATCTTGTTTTATGCGGTCTGCACTTTTTTTACAGCCCCTTTTAGCATTTTTTATTGTTTTCAGCTCTGTTTTTCTGCTTAGTATTATTCACATATATGTTCCTGTGACTTTATCGGCAGTCCCGCTTTTAAATTTTAGTGCCTTGCTTTATCACTGTAACATTCGCAGAATCTTGCCACAAAGGAAGGCTCCTCGCCGCCCTTATAAAGGTGGCTCAAGTCTCCGTACTGCAGGCAGGTGAATATGGCAATACCCTTTTCTCTTTCCTCGGTAACAAGCCTTGTGACAGAAGAGGGTAAGGCTCTGAAGTTATGCCATGGTATCATGGGAGAAATGCCGAAAATATGGGAAAGTATAACCGCTTCCACACCGAAGTGGCAGAAAAGCACTATAACATCGTTGTTTTCCTTTTCCACCCTGAAGAGCTTTCCGTCGTGTCTGTAGCCGTGCCTCAGAAGAAGCTCATCAACACCGTCGCATACCTCTTTATAATAAGAAAAGACCTTGTTCTTTTTCATAAGCGGAACCTTATGCCACTTTTCATAGCTGTAGTAATCAGGAATTTTTGTCCAGTAAGAGGGCTTTCTGTCCCAGCAGCAATCGGTTTTAAGCAAGCCCTTTTTTACGCTGCCCTGAAATTCTCTGAGCCACCCAAGTGTTTCTGCACTCTTTCCCGTTTTTCCGAGAGTATAAGAGGCAGTTTTCTGCGCCCTGCCTAAGGGTGAAACATAAATATGATCCATTTTTGTTTTCGAAAGTCTTTCGGCAAGAAGCTCAGCCTCTCTGATGCCCTTTTCCGTCAGAGAATCTCTCACATAATCGGGCTCGCAATGGCGAATGATAAGTATTTCCAAATTTAACACTCCTTCAGTTTAAAAACAAAGGGGAATTGCAGAACGCCGACGCCCGTTACAGCTTATGCCTGAGTATTTATCCACTCAAGAATATCCCCGAGGTTTTCCTCGCTGACACAGTCAACGCCGCTCTCAATAGCACCGATTAATTTATCTGCATCGGGATGAGGATTTTCCTTAAGCTTACCCTTGAGCATTTTAAGCATCATACCCATCATCATTTTATACATACCCTTGAGCTCATCAAGGTGAAAATTACCCTGAAGAATGAACACAGGTTCTGTGATTGCATTTTTCTCTTTGAGCTCATTTTCGTTCTTTTCGCCCTTATTAAGACCCACGGGACAGATTGCAACGATATTCTTAAATACCTCTCTCGCCTTCTGAAGTCCCTGAACGGTGCCTGCCATAACCCAGCCCATAAAGATTATTTCCTCATCGGGAGAAAAGCTCTTTACCGCCTTTGTAAGCGACTCTGCCTCAAAGCCCGTCTTTTCGCTGAGCATTTCGGCATACTTCTGTGAAGAGCCTGTGTTTGTTTCGTATACTATTTTCATTTTGCGTTTCCTTTGCTTTATTATTTTTTTCGGACACGGCAAGCCGTGTCCCTACTGTATATTTGCCGTAAACGTTATAAAAAGGTAAAGCCCGTATGACCCTTCCGTCTTTTGCTTCGCAAAATCCACCTTCCCTTTCAGGGACGGCAAGAGTATTTTTGACGTAAGGCGAGAGGAGACGCCCTCAAATTCCCGAAGGCAATTAGCCTTATCCCTTGCTACTGACTACTTGCTACTCGTCATCCGCGGACGGCCAATGGCCGCCCCTACCGCATATTTTTCAGTGGCATAATGCGGCAGACACGGAACGGTCAAGACCGTTCCCTACGGTGTAAATTCGGCGGGCAGAAGGTTGTTCTTTTATCAGACTGTGCCCGCGATTGCGCATTGCGAATTGCGAATTGCGCATTGAGAATTGCTCTTATTCCACGGGGAGATTGAAGCAGTGCATCTGAAGGTTACTGAGAAGTCTCAGAGGCTCAGCCGCCTTGAAGGCAGTACCCTCAGCATACATCTGATGCTGAAGAAGCATAGCTGCAAGAAGAGTGGGCTCTGCCTGAGACTTGTGACACTTTATGCTTTCCATTTTAAGCTCTTCATAATCGGTAATATCGACAAGGGTGTTAGGCTTATCTGTATAATAGAAGCCGATACCCTTTACCTTCCACGCATCGTCACGTAAACCGCCGTCCTTGAACTCGGGATAGAAGTCACAGAGGGCATCCATACAGGCAAACTTTACGGCATTACCTACCTTGATATGGTCGCTGTGGCATTCTGTTGCAAGGTTAGGGTCAACCGTAAGCACATAGTCGGGCTGTATCTTTCTGATAACCTCAACCACCTTAAGGGAAATCTCTCTTTCGGAGTTGTCATTCTTATCCGCAAAGCCGAGGAAGCCCGCGTTTTTCATGCCAAGCTTTGCCTGAGCTGCAAGAGCCTCCTTCTGCCTGAGGGTCTGAACTGCATTTTCCTTGCCGATGTAGGCAGGGTCAGCGTATCTGTCGTCTGTGACGGTAAGCTCGTAAACCTCCACACCGAGGGAGCGGAGCCATGCGATTGTGCCGCCTGCGCCTATCTGGTTGTCATCGGGATGAGGCTGAACACAAAGCACCCTTTTTGCCTTGCTCAGGTCAGGCGGAGCGCAAAGCATATCCGCCGCAGCCGTTGCCGCTGAAGCCACGCCTCTCACCGCCGCAAATCTTACGGTATGGTTACGTTTTTTCATAATTTCTTTAATCTTCATATTTTCCGCCATCCTTTTATTTGGTAGATATATTGTATATCAAATCGCAGTATCCGTCAACTCATAGTCAGAAAAAACTGTTTCAATTCTTCTTTCACAGCTTTCGGGTGAATATACCCATCGGTCAATGAAGTCGCTGTTATTATAATAGGTTACCTCCTCATTAGGATACTGAGCATCGAAGGAATCAACAATAATAAGCTTTATCTTCATCCTTTCGGGGATGAGATTCTTTATATACACGCTTGCGTGCTGACCCGGCACAACTCCCGGCACATATTCGGCAAGACCTGCAAGGTTAGGCTTGAGCTCAACAAAAATGCCGTATCTTTCAACAGAGCGCACTATTCCCGGCACTGTCTCCCCTGCCTTGAAAAGGGCGGCGTTTTCCTCCCAGGTGCCGAGGAGCTCCTTATAGCTGAGAGTGATTCTGCCGTTTTCATCAACGCTTCTCACTACGGCCTTTATCTTCTGACCCGGCGTAAACCTTGCGCTGGGGTGAGGTATTCTTGAAACGGAAATAGAATCAATAGGCATAAGAGCCGAAATGCCTGCGCCTATATCTGCAAAAACACCGAAGGACTCCATATGGGTAACAACCGCATCAATAACACATCCGGGGGTAAGCTTTGAAACATACTCACGCATACACTCAAGCTGAACACTTTTTCTTGAGAGAATTGCTACTGTTTCACCCTTTTCATCGGTGGTAAAATCGGTGATACGGCACATTACAGGCTTATTGACCCTTGAAATTATGGCAATATCCCTCACAGAGCCGTCGTCAATACCGATTGCTCCCTCGTTTCTGGGGATTATACCCTTCATAACGCCTAAATCCACGTGCAGATTGTGGTCCTTGTCGCAGACGGTAGCTCTCACCTCAACAATTTTTCCGCTGTAGCAGGCCTCTTTTACCGATGCCGCCGAGGACAGTATGTTTTTATTCTCAGGCGTGGCAATCAGATAATTTTCAGGAAAATACTTTTTCATTTTTTCAAAACCCTTTCTGTCTTACGGACTATAAAATTAAACAAACATCATATTTTCATCTATATGCTTATTTTTTTCAATTTATTTATAAATTTTGGCTCATATCATTGATATTATGCCGAAAAATATGCTATAATTTTATAATAAATGCGCAATTCGCAATGCGTAGAACCTCTCCGACGGATGTTGGCACATCCGCCACCTCTCCTTTCAGGAGAGGCAAGGCTAAGGTTTGCACCTACGTTGCAATTATAACGCAATCGCGGATAAGGCTTGATAAAGGAACCATTCTCTACCCGCCGAATATATGTTTTTATGGCATTTTTCTTGCCGTCCCTGAAAGGGAAGGTGGCAGCCGTAAGGCTGACGGAAGGGTTATACGAGCCTTACTCCTTCATCTCACCCTACGGCATTTTTGCCGTTGAATACATTTTATGGTTAACAGGATTAACCCCTCAGTCACTTCGTGACAGCTCCCCTTTCAGGGGCGCCGAGAAAGAGGTTTTAATTTATCCGATGTTATAAATAAATTTATTAAATCTTTTACTGCTTTATAAAACCTATCTCACGCAGGTAATATCTTAATGCTTAACACACGGTGGGTTGCGACCACAATTCTGCATTTTGCATTCTGCATTTTGCATTTTAAAACGGTCTGTTGCGACCGCAATTTTGCATTTTGCATTTTGCATTCTGCATTAAAAATAAAAGGAGGCACAAACATGGATATTCAGGTTGGCGACGTTCTTATAATGAAAAAGAATCATCCCTGCGGCTGTAACACCTTTGAGGTTGTACGCTCGGGTATGGACTTCAAGCTTAAATGTCAGAAGTGTGACCATGTTGTTATGACTCCCCGTCTTAAGGCGGAAAAGAACATAAAGAAGGTCATCCGCGAGGGGAAAGAACTTTAGACAATGCGCAATTCGCAATGCGCAATGCGCAATCGCGGGGAACAGTTCGGTAACGGCAAGGCTCTGCCCGCCAAATTTGTGTTGTCGAAGTGTTTTTCAAATAATTTCTATTAACTCTTCAAATGTTTAGTAAAACCTATCTTACGCAGGTACAATCCAAAAATCATATATACGTTCAGGTGCGACCACAATTGCGTTATAATTGCACCGCAGGTGCAAACCTTAGCCTTGCCTCTCCTGAAAGGAGAGGTGGCGGATGTGTCAACATCCGTCGGAGAGGTTCTGCGCATTGCGAATTGCGCATTGAATAAAGGAGATAAACTATGCTCAATAAGCTCATCAGCGTTGAGGAACGCTTTGAAGAGGTCAATTCCCTTCTTTATGACCCTGCTGTAATTTCAGACATGAAGCAGTACAGCGCACTTATGAAGGAACATAAAAATCTTGAACCCATTGTTGAAAAGTTCAGAGAATATAAAAAAGCAGAAGAGGATTTCAACTCTGCAAAGGCTATGCTGGATGAAGGCGGACTTGACAAGGACTTCCGTGAGCTTGTGCAAACGGAATATGAGGAAAGCTCCGAAAATAAGGAAAAGCTTTTCGAAGAGCTGAAGATTCTGCTTCTGCCGAAGGACCCCAACGACGACAAAAACGTTATTGTTGAAATCAGAGGCGGTGCAGGCGGTGAGGAATCAGCCCTTTTTGCAGGTGTGCTTTTCCGTATGTATTCAATGTATGCCGAATCTAAGCGTTGGAAAATGGAAATTCTTTCCTCTAACCCGACAGAATTAGGCGGCTTCAAGGAAATTTCCTTTATGATAAACGGTGAGGGTGCCTATTCACGCTTCAAATATGAAAGCGGTGTGCACCGTGTGCAGAGAGTGCCCGAAACTGAAACTCAGGGCAGAATACACACTTCAACCGCTACCGTTGCGGTGCTTCCCGAGGCTCAGGAGGTTGACGTTGAAATCAACCCTGCCGATTTGCAGATAGATACCTACCGTTCAAGCGGCGCAGGCGGTCAGCACGTCAATAAAACTGAGTCAGCTATCCGTATCACTCATATTCCGACAGGTACTATAGTTGAGTGTCAGGATGAGAGAAGCCAGCACAAAAATAAGGATAAGGCGATGAGAATTCTCCGTTCAAAGATTCTTGAGGCAGAGATGCAAAAGCAGATGTCCTCCATTGCCGACGAAAGAAAAAGTCAGGTCGGTACAGGTGACAGAAGTGAAAGAATCCGCACCTATAACTATCCTCAGGGCAGACTTTCCGACCACAGAATCGGTCTCACGGTATACAGACTCGAGCAGATTCTCAACGGTGACCTTGATGAGATAATTGATTCACTCATCACCTTCTTCACCGCAGAAAAGCTCAAAAGCAGTAACGAATAAAAGAGTTGTTTAAAATGAAAACAGAAATATTTGAAATACACTCCCCCGAAAGCCCTCTCACAGAAAAAGCTGCAGAGCTTCTCAGAAGGGGCGGCATTGTGGCAATCCCCACGGAAACGGTATACGGGCTTGCAGGCAATGCTCTTGACGGCAGTGTTGTTAAAAAGATATATGAAGCAAAGGGCAGACCATCGGATAATCCTCTGATTGTTCACATCAGCGATTTTTCTCAGTGGGCAGACCTTGTAACAGAAATACCCGATGCGGCAAAGGCCCTTGCAGAAAAATTCTGGCCCGGTCCGCTTACGGTTATTCTGCCGAAATCAGATATTATTCCGAAAGAGGTCAGCGGCGGTCTTGACACCGTTGCGGTAAGAATGCCCTCAGACGAAATTGCGCGAGGTATAATAGAGAAAGCAGGTGTACCCCTTGCCGCACCCTCGGCAAACACATCGGGTAAGCCCAGCCCCACATCGGCAAAGCACGTTATCGGTGACCTTATGGGTAAGGTTGATGCCATTGTTGACGGCGGTAACTGTAATGTGGGTGTTGAATCCACCGTTATTTCCCTTGCGGTGTCTCCGCCGAGGCTTTTAAGACCGGGAGGCATTACCCCTGAAATGCTCACTCAGGTGCTTGGTGAAATTGAAATTGACGATGCGGTTTACAATAAGCTTGCAGAAGGCAAAGAGGCCGCTTCCCCCGGTATGAAATATAAGCACTACTCCCCCAAGGCGGAAATTCTGCTGATTAAATCAGAGCTTGACACCTTCATAGAATATGCAAGGGAAAACGCAACCGTAAATTCTGCGGTACTCTGCTTTGAGGGTGAAGAAAAGCTTATGCCCATAAGAAGCGTTACCTACGGCAGACGTGATGATGCTCTCAGTCAGGCAAAAAGCATATTCGATGCCCTTCGCACCCTTGATGAAATCGGTGCAGATAAGGTTTTTGCAAGATGTCCCTTAAGCGACGGTGTAGGTCTTGCCGTTTTCAACAGACTTATCCGTGCTGCGGGCTTTAACGAAATCCGGCTGTGAGGTATAATTATGAAGGTTATAGGTCTTACAGGAAAAACCGGTGCAGGAAAAAGCACCGTTGCCGCCTTTCTTAAGGAAAAAGGCTGCTATATAATTGACGGTGACAAAATCGCAAGGGATATTCTTCTGCCCGGTGAAAAAGCCGTAAGGGAGCTTGCCGACTGCTTCGGTGACGACATTATTCTCCCCGACGGCAATATTGACAGAAAAAAGGTAGCTTCACGTGCCTTTGCCACACCCGAAAGCACAGCTAAGCTCAATGCAATCACACATCCTCATATAACAGCCCGTTTTGTTGCCGAAATAAAAAAGGCTCAGAATGAGGAATATGCTCTTGCAGTTATCGATGCCGCCGCAATTCTTGAAAGCGACTGCAGAAATCTCTGCTCTGCCTTCATTGTGGTAACTGCCCCCGAGGATATACGTCTTGAAAGAATTCTTTCAAGGGACAGCATCACAAAAGAGCAGGCTATGACCCGTATCAGGGCACAGAAGGATGATGAATACTATCTTTCAAGGGCTGATTATGTTGTGAGAAACCACGAGCCCTTCAGCCTCAAGGATGAGCTTCAGAGCCTTTCCGGGCTTCTCGGTATATGATTTTTCATCAGCCCCGATGTCAATACTTTCAGTATTATAAATCCGCTGATGTGTTAAGTTTGTCGAAATATTAGGTCTTATAAATAATTGCAAAAAAGGCTTTGCCTTTATATAAAAATCAAAGAAAACAAGAAAGGATAGATAACCATGGAAAAAGAAAGAAACGAAGCAGAAATCCTTATGGAAGAGCTCGGCTTTGAAAAGAAGCATTTTTCAGCCGCTTATTCTGATGAGGAAATTGCAAAGGCTGATGCCTTCTGCGAGGGCTACAAGCAGTTTCTCCGCGAGGGCAAGACAGAAAGAGAATGTGTAGACTTTGTTCTTGCAAGAGCAATAAGCAAGGGCTTCACAGAATACGACAGCAAAAAGCAGTATAAGGCAGGCGATAAGGTTTACGTAAACGTACGTAACAAGTCTGTTATTCTTGCTGTTATCGGTAAGAAGGGCGTAAGCGAGGGTGCAAAAATCGTTGCTGCACATATTGACTCACCCCGCCTTGACCTTAAGCCCACTCCCCTTTATGAGGACAGCGAGCTTGCATACTTCAAAACTCACTACTACGGCGGCATCAAGAAGTATCAGTGGGTAACAATTCCCCTTGCACTTCACGGCGTTGTTATCAAGGCAGACGGTGAAACCGTAAAAATCAACATCGGTGAAAAGGATGACGAGCCTAAGTTCGTTATCAACGATATTCTTCCCCATCTTGGTGCAGAACAGTCAAAGCGTACTCTTTCCGACGGCATCAGAGGCGAGGAGCTTAACATTCTCATCGGCTCACGTCCCTTCAAAAGCGATGCAGGCTCAAACCTTGTAAAGCTCAATATTCTCAGAATTCTCAATGCAAAATACGGTATCAAGGAAAAGGACTTCATCTCCGCAGAGCTTGAAGCAGTACCTGCCTTCCCCGTTTGTGACATCGGCTTTGACAGAAGCCTTATCGGTGCTTACGGCCACGACGACAGAGTATGCGCTTACCCCGCAGTTGAAGCTTCAATCGACTGCGAATGCCCCGAAAAAACAACAGTTACCGTTCTTGCAGATAAGGAAGAAGTCGGCTCTGACGGCAACACAGGTCTTAACTCCGCATTCCTTGAATATTTCATTCATGACCTTGCAGATGCAGAGGGTCTTAAGGGCAGAGATGTTTTAAGAATGTCACAGTGCCTTTCAGCCGATGTTAATGCAGGCTTTGATCCCAATTTCCCCACCGTTCACGATAAGTTCAACTGCTGTGCAGTAAACTACGGCGCAGTTATCACAAAGTACACAGGCTCAAGAGGCAAGTCAGGCACATCTGACGCTTCAGCAGAATTTATGGGCACAGTACGCAGAATCCTTGACAATGCCAACGTATCCTGGCAGATTGGTGAGCTTGGCAAGGTTGACGAAGGCGGCGGAGGAACTGTTGCAAAGTATATTGCAAACCTGGGCGTTGACGTTGTTGACCTCGGTGTTCCCGTACTTTCAATGCACGCTCCCTGGGAGACTGTTTCAAAGTTTGACGTATACAGCACCTACAGAGCTTGCTATGAATTCTATTGTGCTGAATAAAAAAGCTCCCTCAGGAGCTTTTTTTTAATGCAGAATGCAGAATGCAAAATGCAGAATTGCGCCCTAATCAGGCGGTAAAAGGTAAATTCTGCCCGCCGCTTTTATGTGCTATTGCTCGGAGTATGTTTTTCTTGCCTGCCCTGAAAGGTAATTCCCCTATTAGGGGAAATGTCTGCGAAGCAGACAAAAGGGTGCCAGTTTCCGGAGGAAAAGGGGGACCGCGTAAGCGGTGGAAGGGTCTGCATTCTGCATTTACAAAGAAAGGTGATATATAATGAAAATCAAAGTG
>JAZPZK010000114.1:0-4066 GCA_045544675.1 Acutalibacteraceae bacterium | reverse complement strand
TCGGTCAGCTCATAACCGAAGAAACCCTTTATTTATCTTGTTTTATGCGGTCTGCACTTTTTTTACAGCCCCTTTTTATAGCTTGCTGTAGACCTCAGCCCACTCATTTACCTTCTTTTCATCATATTCCTCGGGCATACCCTTTATGATTTTCGGAAGATTGACAAGGGTTTTGAAGTTCTTAATTATCGCAGGTGTAAGCTTGAGAACAGGTCCTGCCTTTGAAAGAATATACATCACCTGTTTAGGTGTTACGGAAATATTACCGTCACCGCAGGCAAGAAGCTCTGCGGAAAGCACATTTTCTTCAAGAAGATAATCCACAAGGGCGGCATCAACATAAGTAAAGAAATTCTTGAGCTTATTTACTATGATAAGATCCTTGCCGAGAGTATGGAAATATTTGTACTGATACTTCCACAAGGTCTTTTTATCGCATTTGCCGTCGCCTTCAAGTATGGCATCTGCAAGAAGCTTGCCCGCCTTCATACTGAGATTTATACCGCTGCCGTTGAGGGGTACAGTCATACCTGCGCTGTCACCTACGGCTGCATAACCGTCTGCAACTATCATTGGCAGCATTTTGCTGAGGGGAATATCCTTAATCTGACCGCCTCTTACAATTTCCTCGGTAATGAAGGGGTAATCCCTTCTGTAGCTTTCAAGAGCAGTATTGATTTCATCCTCGGTGAGCTTGCCTGCTGCACCGAATTTACCTAAAAGTATATCTGTGTAATTCTCATCGAAGATAGTCCAGTCAAGGCCCGGTCTTCCGTTATGGAAAAGGTCCATAACATAGGGAACGGATGCATACTGCTTTTCGCTGTTTTTATAGTAGGCTCTGTAAACGTGGAAAATGTCACGCTCGGGGAAATCTCTCTGTATGCCGCAGAAGGCAGGAAGATTACGCCTTACTACAGAATACATACCTGCCGCATCAATAATAAGCTCAGCAGTTATAATTTCCTCTTTACCGTCCTTTTCGGTTTTAAGACCTGTGATTCTTCTGTTTGTGAAGGTGACACCCTTTATTGAGGTGCCGAAGCAGAATTTAACACCTGCAGCTTCTGCAAGGGTGATAAGATAATCGCAAAGCACCTTTCTGTCCATAACCCTTGCAAGATCCTTGTATGCAATCTCAATTTTCACAGTACCCTTCGGATTTCTGAAAGCCTGCTTTGCACCGGGATGATATTTGCTTTCGTCGGGTCTGGGAATATCTGAGCCGTCAAAGGCCGACATATCCATATAGTCGTGCCAGTCATGGCCCATTTCTTCTCTTAACTGCTTTTCATAAACGGTGACATCATATCCGGCTCTTGCAAGATGATATGCAGCAGTAAGTCCGCCGTGACCTGCACCGGCAACAATAATTTTCTTCATTGCTAACTCCTTTTATCAGTTGAATTTATAAAGCTTACCTTTTTCGGCATTAAAGCGTGTAATGCCGTCGGCAAAATCTGTCTGAATTTCGTTGCCCTCTTCATCGTATACGAGGATGATTTTACCGTCATACTTCAGGGCGCAATCGCCACCTGCACGGCAGATCACAGTACCCTCTTTAAGCCTGCCGTTGACCCATTTCATTGAGAATTCTTTGTTGCCTCTTGCCATAATACCGCTGATTTCGCCCTCCTTCCAGCTTTCCGGAAGAGCAGGGAGAACAGCAACATATTCCTTATGGCTCTGCAGAAGCATTTCACAAAGACCTGCAACATATCCAAAGTTACCGTCAATCTGGAATGGCGGATGAGTGCCGAAAAGATTGTGAAGAATTGTGGTTTTAAGTATTGCCTCAATAATTTCATCGCAGTCGTTACCCTTGCCAAGCCTTGCATAGGAAAGAAGTCTGACCGCAAGACCCCAGCCTGTACTCTTTTTACCTCTGTCCTCAAGAGTCGTGAGTGCCGCCTTAAGCTGCTTCGGGTCATCGGTGTCAATCTGATTGAAGGGGTAAAGGGTAAGCATATGCGAAAGGTGGCGGTGCTTTGGCTGAACACCCTTGAACTTGCCTCTGAAGGGGAAGGAATCCTCTTCATACCATTCCTTTATCTGACCCCATTTGCCGATGCTTACGGGCTTAAGACGTTCAATCTGCTGCTTCACCGTAGCAAGAAGCTCTTCGTTAACCTCACTACCAAAGCCCTTTTCCTTCATAGCCTCACTTGCTCTGATAAGATCGGAATAAAGGTTATATATGATGGACTGGTCGTATGTGATACCTGCGGAAAGGGGTCCGTGCTCAGGTGAAAATCCGGGAGAAACAACAAGTCTGCCGCTTTTTTTATCCTCTACAAGAAGCTGAGTCCACATAAGTGCGCACTCCTCCATGGTAGGATAAATCTTTTCTCTGAGCATATCAATATCAAGAGTATAAAGATAATAGTCAAACATATTCTGCAGGGCCCAGGCACCGTTTGTGGGAGCCCAGCCCCATTTCCAGCTGTTTCCGGGGCCTACATATCCAAGGGGATTTATCATCGTATGCACAAGCCAGCCCGTTGCCTTTTCGGGATCACCGTCACCGATGCCGAGGGTCTTATGTGCAAGAATTCTGCCCGGCTTTTTAAGGCTGTTTATAAAATCGATATAGGGAAGAGCTGTTTCTGCAAGATTGCTGCAGTATGCTGCCCAGTAGTTCATCTGAAGATTGATGTTAAGATGATAGTCGCAGCACCAGGGCGGATTGTTCTTGGCATTCCATACACCCTGAAGGTTTGCAGGAAGGGAGCCTTCTCTTGAAGATGTGATAAGAAGGTAGCGTCCGTACTGGAAAAGCAGTGTTACAAGATTTCTCTTATACTCCTTTTTCTTGCCGAAGCGGTCAAGCATAAAGCTTGTGGGGTAAACGAATTCCTGTTCACCAAGAGAGAATTTCACACGTGAATAAAGAGGCTTGTAATCCTCCAGATGACGCTTATAAAGCTCTGAGAATGTGTATTCACCGGCATCGAGAACTGCCTTCTTTGATTTTTCAAGGGGGTCGCTGCCGTCTGAAAAGCGGGGAAAATCGTTAACATAATCTGTTGCAAGGCTCATAATGAAAACTGCGCTTTTTGCGTTTCTTACCATAAGCTTGCCGTCTTCGGTAACGCCTGTTTCACCGCCTTCGGTAATAACCTTCAGGCAGCATCCGTATTTCATATTGTTTTTATCTGCACCCGGCTCTGCTGTGATACCGTCGTTTGCCGTAACGGTGCCTTCAAGAAGAATCATATCGCCCTCTGCTCTGCTTTCACCCTTCTGCTCAGAAACTATGTAGCAGTCAAAATCAAGAAGAGGGCCTTCGCTTTCCTCATCCTTTGAGGAGCTTTCGATTCTGCCTACAAAAACATTGTCGGGGTAGCTGACAAAATAGTGGCGGGTATAAACATCCTTGTCAATCTGATATGTAACCATTGCCGATGCAGAATCAAGGTCAAGGTCACGAAGATACTTTTCAGTTTCATCCTTATGTGCAAACTGAATATAAAGGTTGCAGAAGCTCTGATAAGCTCCGAAGCCCTTCATATCACCCTCAAGCTTATGCATCTGAGCAGTAGCCTCAGCAATTTTACCCTTTGAAATAAGAGACTGGATATTTCTGAAAGCCTCACCGCCGTCACCTACTGAAACGCCGCCTGTGAATCCTTCAACGTCACTGCCGCCTGACCAGAGAGTTTTTTCGTTGAAATGGATAAGCTCACACTGCTTTCCGCCGAAGACCTTGGCACCGATTTTTCCGTTGCCAAGAGGCAAAGCATCATTTTCCCAACCGAGATAGCTCATATGAGCCGGCTCTTTATAGCATAAAAACATAGCACACACCCCGCTGATTTAATATAACTTATTTATTATACTATTTTATTATGAGAAAAGTCAACCGCCATGAAGCCTTCGGAAAAGCCCCGGCTACCGGCTACTGACTGCTTTTTCATCTTGATGCTTAATCAACCTTCCACTCGACTAACGCTCGTGCCGCTTGGCACTTCCTTTTGTCGGTTGTGACAAAAGGAAGCAAAAACACGCTTCTGCAACCTGTCCGAAAGCGGTTTCGCTGATATGTTGAATTTCTGCTTTATAAAAC
>JAZPZK010000113.1:0-33736 GCA_045544675.1 Acutalibacteraceae bacterium | reverse complement strand
AGCCTTGCGGCTTCAGTGTTATTTTATTCGCCGAAAACTGCCGAAGGCAATATCACTTGTCGCAAGACAAATATCACTGCGAAGCAATATCACTCGCCGTATGGCGAATAAAACTGCCGAGTGTCCTTATGAACACTCGGCATACGGTATCCGGACTCTTATGTTTTTTATTTATTGCCCTTTGAAGCTTTAGCGGCTTCCTTTTCGGCCTTGAGCGCTGCCTTGTGTGCGGCCTTTTCCTCGTCAAGCTTTCTCTGCTTTTCGATGCGCTCAGCCTCAGCAGCCTCACGTCTTGCCTTGGCTTCGTCGTATTTTTCTGCGATGTCGTCAAGGTGAGTGTAGTTTTCTCTTTGCTTTATAAGCTTTTCTGCATCAAGATAGGGCTTTGCGGCACGGTTGAAATAGGTGTGCTTATCCATTTCAAGCTTTGCGGCCTTAAGCACCTGATCCTTTTCCTTTTTAAGAGCCTTGATTTCCGGCATGATAGCAGCAGCGCGTGAAGAATCATTTTCCTTCTTCATTTCCTTACGTTCAATGTAAAGAGCCTTGATAGCTGCATCAATTTCGTCCTCTCTGTTGAAGTAGCCTTCAAGAACCGAGAAGTCGGGCTGAATAAGCTCTTCAGCGTCTTTGTAATGCTTTCTGATGGTTCTGTAAGCAGTAAGCTTATTCTTTGCGATTTCGATTGCGGACTTGCGAAGCTCTTTTTCTTCTGCATCATTTTTGGGCATTGCTCTTGCAGCTTTAAGCTCTGCTCTGATATCTGCAATATTCATATTAAGAAGGCTGTTGATGCCTGCGGCGTAAATACGCTCTGCCTGCTCAACCTGACGCATAACGCCCTCTGCTGAGAACTTATCAAGCTCGGCGCAGACAAACTTTGCAATTTCGATTTCATCGTTATGCTTAAGAGCCGCACGGTAGGCCTTTTTGCCTGCCTTTTTGCTTTCGGCAACTGAGAGGTAAGTGTTCTTATCCGTTGACTTGGCTTCAGCCATAGCCATTTCTCTTGACTTGCGGATAATATCAATACCCTCAACGATGTCGTTATCGTTTGTAATGCCGTTACCGTAGTCCTCAAACATAGCACGTACCTTAAGTACGCTTACAACTGACTTCTGCTTCTTTTCGTTGAAATCGTACCAGAAGTAGGGGATGATATTAAAGAAAGCACCCACAGCTGAGAATATGATAAGCACCTGAAGAAGAGACGAGAGTACGGTCGGATCGTAAAGAGCTGAATATGCGTCATCGAGGGGAGTCTGACCGCTTGCTATCTGCTCGTTAAGGAGTTCGCCTACGGTTTTTCCGTCGCCGAGCAGTCGGTTAAGGACGTTGGGGTCGCTTGTTATTCTGAGGGCATTTTCTTCGGTAAGGCCGTTTTTCTCATAGATGTAGGGAAGAACGGAGGAGGTGGCAAGGGTGATAATAGTACCGATAGTGCCGACTGCACCGAACATACCGTCGATTCTTTCGCCTGAGCGGTACTGCTGATAGTCTCTGATGTCTGCCTGGATTGCAGGGTTGAGAATAAGGGCGAAGGAGCCCATAAAGGCGTTGAGATAAAGGCAGCAGAGAATCATCCACATTGTTGACTTTATGGTTACGTCCTGAAGGACGGGAAGCATCATTAGAATAAAGACAACGTTGAAGATGTTTGTAACAACGAGCACCATTTTCTTACCCCAACGGCGTATGCAGAAGGGAGCAAGGAGCATACCCCAGAGGGAGGCATTGCCGTAAATGGTGGTGATAAGCGTGTATTCACCGTAGGAGCAGGCGCCGCCGTAGTTATAAAGCCAGTTGAAGATGTTGATATAGGCACTTTCAAGGAAGCCTATCCAGCCTGCAAGGGAGATAATCCAGAAGTACTTATTCTTTGCAACCTCTCTGAAGGCATCGATGAACTTAACACGGATAACGTGAGTTCTGGCCTGAACGATTTTTTCTTCAGTGCCCTTATAAACAACGATGCAAAGAAGAATACCCAGCACGCCGAGAATGGGGTAAAGAAGTCTGTAAACACGTATATCGTTTGTGTTGTTGCCGAAAACCATACCTGCGATGAGAGGTGTGATAACGTTTACAACAGTGGGCGAGAAGGAGTAAACGATGCTCTTTATTGATGAAACGTCGGCACGCTCCTGAGTATCGGGTGAAAGCACGTGGATAAGGTTTTCATATCCGTCATAGAAGAAGTAGTAAACGAAATGCAGAATAAGGTCGAGAATAAGGATAATAGCGCATTTGAATACGTATGCGAATTTTTTCTTGGTTATCTCTTCCACGAAGCCGACAAATCCGCCCAGTGAGGGAATATCTGAAAGAAATTCGCCTATAGCATCATAGGGCAGCCATACCATTGCTATACAGACTATAGCGGTGGGAATTGCCATTGAAACTATGTAGGGTCTGTATTTACCTGCCTTGTTTCGGGTGTTATCGATAATCTTTGCTCTTATGCCTGTAAAGGGAATATTTGCAAGAACGGCAATAAGATAAAGAATATACATATCTGTCGGCTTGACACCGAGGGACTGTGAGATTAGTGTGTTACCCGTACCGAGAATGCAGGCTGAGCCCAGCGTAATTATCATATACGCACCGATACCGCCGCCTGAGTAAGCTGCGATTTCCTTGAAGGGCATATGTCTGCCCGGCATAGGAATGTTCCAGTAGAGCCTGAAATCAGACAAGAGATTTTTGATTTTTGCTACCAATTTTATTCCTCCCTGAGTTTTACTGCGACCGAAAAAACATCAGTCATATACAAATAAAAATTATAGCATAAAAAATATCCGTTTACCATAGTTTAGAGGCAAACGGATTAAAATTATGAACTATTTACAAAGGAAAGGTTACATATTGAGTGAAAATGACAAGACAATGCGCATTGTTTTTGCTCGCCGCAAGGGCATTCTTTTCTTGAAAACCCCTCAGTCAGGACTCCGTCCTGACAGCTCCCCTTTCAGGGGCGCCGAGAATAAAAAGAATCTTTCTGCTTTCTTACTTGGCGGACTGATTCTTTCCGCTTCAGCAAGCCTTCTCCGCGATTGCGTTGTAGTGCTCCGTAGGAGCTACCTCAGTCTTGCCTCTCCTGAAAGGAAATTCCCCTGTCAGGGGAAATGTCTGCGAAGCAGACAAAAGGGTTCCCGTTTCCGGAGGAAAAGGTGGCACCCGAAGGGTGACGGAGAGGTTCTGCGAATTGCGCATTGCGAATTGTATCAGCCCTTCGCACCCTTTGTGCCGCCGCCGAGCTTTACGCCCTGAAGCACGTTTGAATCGAAGGAGTAGGTGATGCCTTCGTTTTCTCTTTCACGCTTTCTCGCATAGGAAATCATCTTGTCAAGAAGCTCCGGATATTTTACACCGAGGGGCTCCCAGAGATAGAAGGAAAGTGAGCCGGGGATTGTGTTGATTTCGTTGAGCCAGATTTTGCCCGTTGCGGTATCCATCATAAAGTCGATTCTTGAAACACCGTTACAGCCAAGGCACTTGAATGCCTTTACTGCCATTTCACGTATTTCGTCTCTCTGCTCAGAGGTGATGTCAGCGGGGATTTTTCTCTTGAGAGTAGCCATACCCTTGCTGCCTGAGGGAGAGGACTTCACTCCACCCTTTACGCCGCCCTTGGCACCCTTTGCTGAGCCGTCACCGATATACTTTTCGGCGAAGGTGAGAATCTTATCGCTTGAAACAGGCTCCTCACATTCGGATGCCTCTGCGGTTTCGTAGTCGCCGAGTACGGAGCAGTTGATTTCCTTAAGATTCTGTACTGCGGTTTCGATGAGTACCTTTGCGGCATAGTGGAAGGCAGTATCGAGAGAGTCGAAAAGCTCGCTTCTGTTTTCAGCCTTTGAAATACCGATTGATGAGCCGAGGTTAACGGGCTTTACTATAACGGGGTAGCCGATAGCCTTTTCGATTTCGTCAACGATAGCGTCACTGTCCTCATCGTACTGATTAGCGGTGTAGCACTTGCAGTCGAGAACGGGGATTCCGTTATCCTTGAGTACGGTTTTCATAACATACTTGTCCATACCTACTGCGGAGGAGAGTACGTCGCAGCCTACGTAGGGGATATTGAACATCTTGAGGTAGCCCTGAAGAGTACCGTCCTCAACGTTTGTACCGTGAACGATGGGGAATGCGATGTCGATATAATCGTAAACACCTTTTGAGAACATCTTCTGAGGATATTTGATAAGCTGAGTTTTGCCGCCCTCGTTGACCATAATAACTCTCTGACTTTCAGAAAGAAGGGTCTTGAGGTCAGTATAGGCTTCAATTTTACCGATGTTTTCACCTACATAGAATTCGTTGTTCTTTGTTATGTAAATGGGGATAACATCGTACTTTTCTCTGTTGAGATAACCCATTGCCTGAATTGCGGAAATGATTGAAATTTCGTGCTCAACGGTCTTGCCGCCGAAGAGAACGCCCACTTTGATTTTCATTATATATCACCTTTCTTTGTAAATGCAGAATGCAGACCCTTCCACCGCTTACGCGGTCCCCCTTCCCTTTCAGGGCAGGCAAGCAAAATGCAAAATTGTGGTCGCAACTGACCGTTTTAAAATGCAGAATGCAGAATGCAAAATGCAGAATTGTGGTCGCAACCGAGCTTGTATTAGATATTCAGCTCCTACCTGCGTGAGATAGGTTTTATGAAACAGTAAAAGATTTAATAAATTTATTTATAACATCGGATAAATTAAAACCTCTTTCTCGGCGCCCCTGAAAGGGGAGCTGTCACGAAGTGACTGAGGGGTTAATCCTGTTAACCGTAAAATGTATTCAACGGCAAAAATGCCGTAGGGTGAGATGAAGGAGAAAGGCTCATATAACCCTTCCGTCAGCCTTACGGCTGCCACCTTCCCTTTCAGGGACGGCAAGAATCAAAAGAACTTTTCTGCTTTCTTACTTGGCGGGATGATGCTTACTCCTTTATCAAGCTGTGCCCGCGATTGCGCATTGCGAATTGTGCATTGCGCATTTAATAATTGTCGGGAAGGTCGTTTTCAAGAAGGACAACCTTCTTCATGCCCTTTGAATTGAGAGCGTAAACGTGATTGAGAGCCTCGTTTATATTGTTTGCAACGAAGATTTTGCTCTCGTCATACTTTTCATCTAAAAGACCTGCCTTGATGGGTACTGCCTGCTTCTGACCGACGAGAACAACATAGTCGCACACTGAAGCGGCGTTTCTGCCGAATTCACGGTTGAGCTCATCCTGCTTTGAGCCCAGCTCTACCATACCGGGAGTGACAAGGATTTTGTAGCCGTTGAAAAGGCTCAGAGCCTCAAGAGCCGCCTTTGTACCGCTGGGATTTGAGTTGTAGGCATCGTCGATGATTGTCATATTACCCTTGTCGGAAAGCTGAAGTCTGTGAGGTACGCCCTCAAGCTTTCTTACCTGGGGTCTGATTTCTCTGAGGGTCATACCCATCTTATGGCTGATTGCGATTGCGCCCGTAATGTTGAGCACGTTGTGCCTGCCGATAAGCTTTGTTGAGAATTCCTCGCTTTCGCCGTCGGGAGTACGTACCGAGAAGGTTGTACCTCTCTCACTTACGGAAAGGTCATAGGCAACGTAGTCAGCCTCGCCGCCGATGCTGTAGGAAATGAAGGGACGGTTACTGCCGTGAGCCTTTATGTTTTCGTCGTCGCCGTTAAGGAAAAGCATACCGCCCTCGGGGAGTGAATCAGCCAGCTCGAATTTTGTGCTTTTTACTGCGTCAAGGGTCTTGAAGGATTCAAGGTGCTGAGGGCCGATTGACGTGATAACGCCGTGGTGGGGATGTACAATATCGCAAAGCTCCTTGATGTCGCCGACCCATTTTGCGCCCATTTCGCAGACGAAAATTTCGTGGGTAGCCTTGAGTGAGCCGCGGATAGTCTTAACAACGCCCATAGGTGTGTTATAGCTTTCGGGAGTCATAAGCACATCGTACTTGCCCTTGAGAAGGGTTGTGAGATAATACTTTACGCTTGTTTTGCCGTAGGAGCCTGTGATGCCGATAATCTTAAGGTCGGGACACTTTCTGAGCATTCTTTTTGCATCGTTGGTGTAATACTGATTTATGCTAAGCTCCATAGGCTTGTTGATAAGGTTTGCAACGAGGCAGAGAATGGGAGAAAGAGAATAGATGCCTGCAAAGGCAGCGAGGATAAAGGATTCTCTGTTAGCACCGAGAGCCCATGCTGAAACAGGAATAACGGCAATAAGTGTTATAAGAGCTTCGGTGGTGAGCATTCTTTTTACTCTCGGTGTATAAACGAGAGGCTTCTTTGCCTTTTTCGGCTTTTCTGCAGGTATTGCAACAAGGAAAATAACAACAGAAGCGATGAGCTTTATTGTAAGATTTGTTTCGGGGAGAATTGCAATGCAGAGAAGAAGAGTGAGAAGCACGTGCTTTACGTATTTCTTTGCGTTTTCAGTTATCCACTTTGTGTGGGTGTCGAAGCGGTAGGAGTTGAGCTGGAAAAAGTGCATTGAATCAACGGCACTCATAGCTGTGGGAATAAGGAAAAGTACAGCACAGATTATAAGTAAAACAGTATTCATATATAAACTCCTTTCTTAATAGGGGATATTCATAAACGAGCTGAGAACTCTGCCGAACTGATCACGGCACTCAAGGAAGGAGTAATGTCCCGCACCCTCGAATTTAACAAGTCCTGCATCGGGCATAAGCTTTTCCATAGTCAGCGCATCGGAAAGGGGAGTAGCATCGTCGAGAGTTCCCCAGACAAGAAGGGTGGGGGCCTTGACGTTTGGCATAAGCTCACACAAGTCCTCATTTACAACTTTCACAAGGGTCTGACGCATAACGGGGGAAGCGGCATTGTAGTCTGCCGAGCCGTTTTTCTTTCTGAGGTTTTCAAGTGCATCGGGAAAAAGCTTCTGTACGGGTGCAGAGGAGTAAATTCCCTTTGTTGCCTTATAGAGGCTCTGCTTTGTTTTCTGCTTAAGGGTCTTTTTCGGCTTTACACCTGCCGAGTCGATAAGAACAACCTTTTCTATTTCAAAGGGAAGCTCTCTCGAGCAAAGCTTGATGATTACTCTGCCGCCGAAGGAGTGTCCCATAAGGGTGACCTTTTCAGGTGCATATTCCTTTAAGAATTCAAGCACAAAATCAACGTAATCGTCAACACACCAAGGATCCTTCGGTTCATCACTTTCACCGAAGCCGGGCATATCCATAGCAAGCACACGGTATTTTTGAGCGAGAACGGAAATCATATGCTCGTGAAGAGTTATATTACTGCCCCAGCCGTGAAGGACAACAACTATATCGCCTTCACCGCGGTCAACGTAGTTTATATTAAGTCCGCAAACTGTTCTGTTCAAAAAAGCTCATTCCTTTCAAAGACGTAATCTATTATATGAAAAGCGTTTATGCATAGTAACCCATTCTAAAACATTATATCACAACATTTTTACGATTTCCATATCTCTTACACATTTATTCCCATTTTCACAAAAAATTTTTAAACACTATTTATTTTTTGAGCTTTTGTGGTAAAATAGTAGAAGAACAATGCGCAATGCGCAATTCGCAGAACCTCTCCGTCACCCTTCGGGTGCCACCTCTCCTTTCAGGAGAGGCAAGACTGAGGTGGCTCCTACGGAGCACTACAGCGCAATCGCGGGTGAGGTTATATGAAAAAACAACTGTCAGTCCGCCGAATATACACGGTAGGGTACGGTCTTGTCTGTTCCGTGTTTATTGCATTATACCGCTGAAATCACCCGCATTGAATAAAACAACAACCGCCCGTATATTCGATATGCCTTACGGCTCGATATACGCCTTGCGGCGTTCGATATGTAAACTCGATATGTTTGCTTTGCAAACGTGAAAGGAGAAAATAAAATGTATGATATTATTATAATCGGCGGCGGTCCTGCAGGGCTTACGGCGGCACTTTACAGCGTCAGAAGCGGAAAAAAAGTGCTTTTATTTGAAAAGCTGACCTACGGCGGTCAGATAGCAAAAAGTGCATTGGTAGAAAATTACCCTGCAATAAAGGGTATCAGCGGTGCCGAGTTTTCCTTGAACCTTCATTCGCAGGCTGAATTTTTCGGTTGTGAATTCAGAAAAGAAAGGGTAACATCGGTTATCGACGGAGAAATAAAAAGGGTAGTTACCGCCAAGGGTGAATATGAAGCAAGGGCAGTTATTTTTGCCCTCGGCACAGAAGAAAGAAAAAGCGGTCTTGACAATGAGGAGCAATATATCGGCAGAGGTGTTTCCTACTGCGCCTACTGTGACGGAAACTTCTTCAGAAACCGTGAGGTTGCCGTTGTGGGCGGCGGCAATACAGCAGTTCAGGATGCCATATACCTTTCAGATATATGCAAGAAGGTATATCTTATCCACCGCAGAGATGAATTCAGAGCAGAGAAAAGCCTTCTGGAAAAGGCAAGGGAAAAGGAAAATCTTGAATTTGTTACAGACAGCCTTCTTTGTGAAATCGGCGGAAAGCCCATTGTTCAGTATGTGAAGGTAAAAAATAAAAACAGCGGCGAGGAAAGAGAAATTGCAGTAAACGGATTGTTTATGGCAATCGGTCAGATTCCTCAGACCAAGGAGTTTGCCGATATTCTTCCTCTTGATGAATACGGATATGTGAACGCAGGGGAAAACTGCACCGTAAAGGACGGCATATACGTCTGCGGCGACTGCAGAAAAAAAGAAATCCGTCAGCTTACAACGGCGGTAAGTGACGGTACTGTTTCGGCAACAAAGGCGGTGGAGTTTATTAACTCTTAATTCGCAATTCGCAATGCGCAGACCCTCCCGACGGCTTCGCCGCCACCCTCCCTTTCAAGGAGGGCAAGGCTAAGGTTTGCACCTTCGGTGCAATTATAACGCAATCGCGGGGAAGACTCATTGTACCGGCAAGATATAGTCCGCCGGTAGGGGAGACCCCATGTGGTCTCCCAAAATCTTAAAAAGTATAAAAGTTTTTTGGTTACTCGGCTCCCTTGAAAGGTAATTCCCTCTGTTAGAGGGAGTGTCACGAAGTGACGAGGGTGTGCCGGTTTCCGGAGGAAAAGCTGGCAAAATCGCAGATTTTGACTGAGGGGTTCTCAAGAAAGTATGGCCATTGCGGCGAGCAAAAAAAAAGAGCCAAAAGCGGCGGAGCAAGATATATCCTGATAAAAGAAAACGGCTTGGAGAAAATCCACGCCGTTTTTTAAATTAGGTTTAATCAATCTATCGGGGCGGAATACACGCCGACGGATTTATAATATTTTACCCGCGATTGCGCATTAAGAACTGCGCATTGAGAATTGCGCATTGAAAGCATTGATTGCATCAGACTTTGTAAAGCCGCCGGGTGAAAACTTGAAGTTAGCGGGAGCGGTATCAAATCTTGAGCAGTATTTTTGGATTTCTTCCTCTGTCATTCTGATTTCGGGAAGATCAGTAAGCTCAGCTATAATCTTTTTGAAGCTGATTAAGTCGGTACCCATAATTGAAAGCGCTCTGTTTGCTTTTTCCGGTGAAAACTCAGCGGCTCTGTCCATAAATTCACCCATAAAGGCGGTGCACGCCTTGCCGTGGGGAATGCCGTAATTTTCCGTGAGAATGTAGCCCAGGGGGTGAGGAAAGGCTGTTCCGCAATAGGCAAGAGTGATACCTGCATAAAGGGAGCCGTAATATAATTTTTCACGCAGTGCCCCGTCGGGTACTGTTTTTTCTTTGTGCAGGAAGGTAAGTCCCTCCCAGATCAGCTCAATGGCTTTTTCACCGAAAAGGGTGGGAATATCGCCGCATTTTACCGACATATAGCCTTCAAGCACGTGAGCCAGAGCATCAAGAGCTGTTGAGACCGTAACAGAGTAGGGCATTGAGTGTGTGTATTCAGGGTCGGCAAAGGTGAGTGACGGATGGCAGTCGTTGGGAGAAATGCTCTTTTTTCTGCCTGTTTCAGGGTTAGTAAGCACGCTGACTCTGCCAACCTCGCTGCCTGTGCCTGCTGTTGTGCCGATGAGCACTATGGGTAATGCCTTGTTTCTTTTTTCGGATGAGTAAATGTCCTCGGGTGCAAAATGGGGGTTTGCGGCATAAACGGCAACTGCCTTTGCTGCATCAAGAGCTGAGCCGCCGCCGATACCGACGATGAAATCGGCTTTTTCGCTTGCTGCAAGCTGACCTGCCTCGTGGCAATGGTCAATACGTGGGTTTTCCGTTATTTTATCGTAGATGCTCCAGTCTATATCTTCAGCTGAAAGAGCAGCTGTGACATCCTCAAGAGCGCCGCTCTTTTTTGCACCTGCCGAGCCGGTGACGATGACACATCTTTCTCCGAATTCTCTTAAAAGAGCTGAATTCTTTTTTACACAGTCCCTTCCGCTTTTAACATTTATGGGTGAAAAGAAGTTGAAATCCATACGTTTTTCCTCATTTCGAATTATTTTCCTTTTTTACCTGATTATTATAACAAATCCAAAAGATTACTGCAAGTTTTATTGAATTTCTATTGAAAAATCCGTCGATATAGTATAATATATATAAGTTAGGATATATCTCTATATATTTTCCGATATATTCCCGGAATATGTATACATTCTATTATATATAAAGAGGTGCACTTTCTTGAAGAAAAAGGGTCTGATTATAAGAATTATTGCTGTCGTGCTTGTTGTTGCTATCGGTGCGGGGGTAATTTTTTATGTGAAAGACCGCAAAACCGATTTCGGATTTGCCGAAAAAAGCACCATTGCCATGGGTACGGTTATGACTCAGAAGATTTACGGTGACGTGCCGGGTAAATATATAGCCGATATCATAACAATAGTAAGCTCTCTCGAGGATATTATCTCATATAAGGATGAGGAGTCTTATCTTTCGGCGCTGAATAAAAACGGTGCTATAGAAAATCCGGTTTTAGGCTCGGTGCTTGATGTGTGCCTTGAGGTCAGCGGAAAAAGCGAGGGTGCCTTTGATGTTTCTGTGGGTGACCTTTCATCTCTCTGGGGCATCGGCACTACTGAGCAGAGAATTCCGTCAGATGAAGAAATCAAGGCTTCGCTTGAAGGCTGCGGCTATGAAAAAATCAAGGTTAATGGCAGTAAAATCACCCTTGAGGGCGATTTTTCCGTGGATCTCGGTGCTGTGGGTAAGGGACTTGCCTGCGATTATATCAAGCGTTACCTTGAATCGGGTGAAGCAAAGGGCGGCGTTGTTTCCGTGGGCGGCAGTATAATTGCCTACGGTCAGCATAACAAGGCAGGGGATAAGTGGCGTGTGGCCGTACGTCATCCGAGAAGCGAAAACGAATTTTTAGGAGTCATCAATCTTTCTGAGGGCTGTGTATCAACCTCAGGGGATTATGAAAGATATTTTGAAGAAAACGGTAAGCGTTACCATCATATTCTTGACGGCAACACCGGCTACCCCTCAGAAAGCGGACTTATCAGCGTTACCGTGGTATGCGCCAGCGGCATTTTAAGCGATGCACTTTCCACAGCCTGCTTCGTGCTCGGTGAAGAAAAGGGCAAGGCACTTCTTGAGGAATACGGTGCGGCGGGTATTTTTGTCGATGAAGATTTGAATATTACCACAGTAGGTGATATAGATTTTGAATACTGAAAGCAGAATTAAATCTGCCGTTAAAAAGGGCGATATATTTCTTGTTCTTCTTCTGTCGGGTCTGTGCCTTTTCTGGTTTGCTTTTTCCCTTTTCGGTGAAAAGGAGAGCATAAGGATGGAGATATATCTTGACGGAGAAGCTGAAGTAAGCGTTGAGCTTTCATCTCTTAAAAAGGGTGAAAGCTATATAGTCGGCGGATGTGAGATATATGCCGACAGCGAGGGTGTGAGGTTTGTTTCATCCTGCTGTGAGGACAGACTTTGCATAAAAAGGGGTCTTATGACCCGTCAGGGCGACACAATGGCCTGTGTACCCGAAAGGGTGGTTATTGTGCTAAGAGGTGTCAGCAAAGCTGATGCTATAGCCTATTAAAAAAGGAAAACAGTAGTAATTATGAAAACACAGAGAATTGCTTTTTTCGGCATTATGGGAGCTCTTGCTCTTGTGTTGGGCTTTATTGAAGGGATGTTTATTCCGGATATACCCTTCCTTCCCGTAGGTGCCAAGCCGGGTCTTTCCAATATTGTGACGATGTATGTTATTGAGGTGACAGGTCTTGCCGGCGGAATATATATAACGCTTATCAAGGCTGTTTTTGCTCTTATAACAAGAGGTGCCACAGCTTCCTTTATGAGCCTTTGCGGCGGAATTTTAAGCACATTTGTCACAGCCCTGATGATAAAAAAGGGAAAGAGGATTTTTTCCTTTCTCGGAATCGGTATTGCGGGTGCGGTTATGCACAATTTCGGTCAGCTCGCCGCCGCCTGTCTCATTTCGGGTACGCCTGCACTTTTTTCTTACGGAAAGTATCTGATAATTTTTGCGCTTATTACCGGTGCGGTAACGGGCAGTATGTTACTGCTTATTATGCCCGGAATAAATAAAATAAAAAACAATATGAAATTGAGAAAATATGATAAGGAGATGAAAGCATGAGTAAAAAAACTCCGGGAGTACTTTCTGCGGTCAGACTCGGCCGCGGCGGAGTAAGAGTAGCTCACAACAAAAACACCGCTGAAATGCCTGTTGAAAGAATGCCTGTTCCACAGAGAGTAGTGCTTCCCATGCAGCAGCATATCGGTGCGCCCTGCACACCCATTGTCAAGGTCGGCGACACCGTTGCAGTCGGTCAGAAAATCGGTGATACCGATAAGTATGTTTCAACACCCATCCACTCAAGTGTTTCGGGTACTGTTGTTGCGGTTGGCGATGTCAAGCTTGCTAACGGTATTATCACTAAGGGCGTCACAATTGAAAGTGACGGTGAAATGCGCCTTTATGAGGGCATCAAGCCTCCCGTTGTAACAAACAAGGCAGAGCTTTGTGCAGCCGTGAGAGAATCAGGTCTTGTTGGTCTTGGTGGTGCAGGCTTCCCCACTCACGTAAAACTCAACATTCCCGAGGATAAGGATATTGATACCCTTATTATCAATGCGGCAGAATGTGAGCCTTATATCACCGTTGACTACCGTGAATGTATTGAGAATGCAGAAAACATCCTTAAGGGTGTTGAAATACTCAAGAATATTCTCGGCTTCAAGCAGGTTATCATCGCTATTGAGGATAACAAGCCCAAGGTATTCAAGATTATGAAGGAGATAGCAGACCGTGATAACGATAAGGACGATGCTATCAAGCTTATGACCCTTCGTTCAAGATATCCCCAGGGTGCTGAAAAGATGATGGTGCTTTCTGCTACCGGCAGAAAGGTGCCTCCCGGAAAGCTTCCGTCAGACGTTGGCTGTGTTGTTATGAACGTAACCTCAACAGCATTTATCGCAAGATACCTTGAAACCGGAAAGCCTCTTGTTTCCCGTTCAATCACCGTTGACGGAAGTGCAATAGCACAGCCTAAGAACATCCGTGTTCCCATCGGCACAAATATTCAGGATATTATTGATTTCTGCGGCGGCTTCAAGTCAGAGCCCAGAAAGATCATCTTCGGCGGACCTATGATGGGTCTTGCAATCTGCGGTACAGAGGCTCCCATCTGTAAGCAGAACAATGCAATCCTCGCCTTTGAGGACAGAAAAGACCTTCTCAAGAAGGAAAGAGACTGTATCCGCTGCGGCAGATGCGTTGATGTATGTCCCATGGGTCTTACCCCCACACTTATTGAAAGATATTCAAGATCAAGAGACGTTCAGAAGCTTAAGGCAGTAAACACCAACGTATGCATGGAATGCGGCTCCTGTGCTTATTCCTGTCCCTCAGGCAGACCTCTTGTTCAGTATATCCGCCTTGCAAAGCAGATTCTCAGAGAGGAGAGTGGAAAATAATGGCAAAAAGACTTACCGTAAGTGCATCGCCTCACGTGCGTTCAAGTGAAACCACAACAGGCATTATGCTTGATGTTATCATTGCTCTTGTTCCGGCTCTCGTAATGAGTGCCGTATATTTCGGCTCAAGAGCTCTCGTTCTTACTGCAGTTACCGTTATAACGGCAGTTGTAAGTGAGTATGTTTCAAGAAAGGTTATGAAAAGAGAAAACACAATCGGTGACCTTTCTGCAGTTGTTACAGGTATTATTCTTGCATTCAACCTTCCTGCAACCCTTCCTTTATGGATGGCTGCAATCGGCAGTATAATTGCTATTGTTGTTGTAAAGCAGATGTTCGGCGGCGTAGGTCAGAACTTTGTTAACCCTGCCATGACAGCAAGAATTATTCTTATGGTTTCCTTCCCCACAGCTATGGCAAACTGGGTAACAACAGGTGCCAATGCTTGGAGTGCTGATGCAGTAACCTCTGCAACACCTATGGCAACTCTTGCTTCAGTTCAGAACGGTGACCTCTCTGCAGTTGCAGATGAGCTTCCCTCAATTGCCGAAATGCTCCTCGGCCGTCACGGCGGATCAATGGGTGAAGTCTGCTCCATCGCTCTTATATGCGGCGGCATCTACCTTCTTTTAAGAAAGGTCATCTCTCCCATAATTCCTTTCTTCTTTATCGGTACGGTTGCAGTATTTATGTTCATCGTAGGAAAAGGAAATATAGATTTTGTTCTGTATCAGCTTCTCGGCGGCGGACTTATGCTTGGTGCCTTCTTTATGGCAACCGACTATGCAACATCACCCATTACCAAAAAGGGTAAAATCATATTTGCTATCGGATGCGGTCTTATCACCTCGGTTATCCGTATTTACGGCTCACTTCCCGAGGGCGTATCCTTCTCAATTATCCTTATGAATATTCTTGTTCCTCATATCGAACACCTTACTCTTTCAAAGCCCTTCGGTGCTCTTAAGGAGAAAAAGGAAAAGAAGGTAAAGGAGGAAGCTAAGGCATGAAAAAGTTAAACCTTAAGGAAGTATTGGTTCCGGCAATTGCTCTGTTTCTTTTCTGCCTTATCGCAACAGCTCTTCTTGCAGGAACAAACAGCATCACAAAGGATAAAATTGCAGACAATGCAGTTCAGACAGAAATTCAGAGCCGTAAGGCAGTTCTCAGTCAGGGCGAAAGCTATTCAGAGGTTACTGCACTCGAAAACGGTGTTACCTATTGCATCGGCACAGATACTGACGGCAATCAGGTAGGATATGTTTTCACCGCAGGTGCCAAGGGCTACGGCGGCACAGTAACCGTTATGGTCGGTATTGACAGTGAGGGCAAAATCAGCGGCATTGAAATTCTTTCCCACAGTGAAACTCCGGGTCTTGGCGCAAATGCCACAAAGGATGATTTCAAGGGAAGATTCGTCGGTAAAAGCGGAACTCTTACCGTTGATAAAAACTCCAATGAGGGTCAGAATGTTCAGGCGATTACTGCTGCAACAATTACCTCAAAGGCAGTTACAAATGCAGTAAATCTTATTACAGAAGCTTATAATCAGATAACGGGAGGTGAGAACAATGGCTGAAAAAAGAAAATTGGGTAAGGAACTGACCAAGGGCTTTATATCCGAAAATCCTGTTCTGCGTCTTGTTCTCGGTACCTGTCCCACACTTGCAACAACAACATCTGTTGAAAGTGCAGTCGGTATGGGACTTGCAGCGTCGGTAGTTCTTGTCTGCTCAAACGTTGTTATTTCCGCACTTCGTAAGGTTATCCCCGATAAGGTGCGTATTCCCGCTTACATTGTTATCATCGCTTCCTTCGTTACAATAGTTCAGATGGCGGTTAAGGCTTTCCTTCCCGCTCTTGACGAACAGCTCGGTGTTTATCTGCCTCTTATCGTTGTTAACTGCATTATCCTCGGCAGAGCAGAGGCCTTTGCAAATAAGAACCCTGTTCTCGCTTCCGCAGTTGACGGCATCGGTATGGGTATAGGCTTTACGGCAGCTCTGTTCATTATGGGTGCTGTACGTGAAATCCTCGGCGCAGGCTCCTTCTACGGCATCAGCGTACCCTTCCTCGCAGAAAACCCCATG
Source organism: Acutalibacteraceae bacterium (assembly GCA_045544675.1). Lineage (GTDB taxonomy): Bacteria > Bacillota > Clostridia > Oscillospirales > Acutalibacteraceae > UBA6857. The sequence goes on along the minus strand of JAZPZK010000113.1, from coordinate 17,757 downwards.
CTTATATTCATCCTTCCTCCGGGCGGCTTCTTCGTTTACGGTATTGTTATGGCGATTGCCAACAGACTTGCAGAAAGCAAAGGAAAACCCCGTGCAGAGCTGCGTGGTTGTGAAGGCTGTCCTATGGCACAGAACTGTTCCCTTCACAACGAAGGCAGAGAGGAGGCTAAGTCATGACAAAAGAATTATTCTCAATTTTGCTGACAGCTATTCTTACGCAGAACTTTGTTCTTGCTAAGTTCCTTGGTATCTGTCCCTTCCTCGGCGTTTCCAAAAAGCTTAATACTGCAGTAGGTATGAGTGCGGCGGTTATTTTCGTTATGGCTCTTGCAACAGCAGTATGCTATCCCATCAATCAGTTCCTGCTTGTAAAGAACGGACTTGAATATCTTCAGACTATTGTTTTCATCCTTGTTATTGCTGCTCTTGTTCAGCTGGTTGAAATCATCCTCAAAAAGTATATTCCCGCGCTTTATAACGCTCTCGGCATCTATCTTCCTCTTATCACAACAAACTGCGCTGTTCTCGGTGTTGTTATCCTTAATGTTGATAACGGCTACGGCTTTGCTCAGTCAATGTTCAACTCCGTCGGTGCCGGCCTCGGCTTTATGGTTGCTATGGTAATGTTTGCAGGCGTAAGAGAAAGACTTGAAAGCTGTCAGATTCCCAAATTCATGCAGGGACTTCCCATCACACTTGTTGCAGCTTCGCTTGTTTCCGTGTCCTTCCTCGGATTTACCGGCGTTGTTGAAAACATCTTTGCTTAAAGGAGGGAATAAGTATGGAAATATTGATTCCCGTTATAATTGTTGCGGCAATCGGTCTTATAGCAGGCCTTGGCCTTGCATTTGCATCTGTTGTTTTTGCCGTACCCGTTGACGAAACTGCCGAAAAGGTACGTGAGTGCCTTCCCGGTGCAAACTGCGGTGCCTGCGGCTATACCGGCTGTGACGGCTATGCAGATGCACTTTCAAAGGGCGAGTGTAAGGAATGTAACCTTTGCATCCCCGGCGGCAACGACACAGCAAAGGCAATTGCTTCCATCATGGGTATGGAGGCAGGCTCAATCACTCCCATGGTTGCAGCCGTTATGTGTCAGGGTAACAGACAGAATGTTGAAGAAAAGCTTGAATACAGCGGTGTGCATTCCTGCAAAATCGCAACTCAGCTTTTCGGTGGCCCTAAGAACTGCGTTCACGGCTGTATCGGTTTCGGTGACTGTATAGAGGTATGTCCCTACGATGCAATCTTCCTTTGTGACGGTGTTGCAAGAATCAACCCCGACAAGTGCCGTGCATGTAAGAAGTGCATCAACACCTGCCCCAGACAGCTTATTGATCTGTTCCCCCTTGACACTACAAAGGCTGCTGTGCTTTGTAAGAATCACGCTAAGGGTGCTGAAACAAGAAAGCAGTGTAAAGCAGGCTGTATCGGTTGTATGAAGTGCGTTAAAGCCTGTCCCGAGGGTGCAGTTACGGTTGAAAACTTCTGCGCTAAGGTTGACTATGACAAGTGTACCGGTTGCGGTGCCTGTCACGAGGCTTGTCCCGTAGGCTGTATTGATATATACAATATTAAAAAGCATTTCTGATATAAACAACAAGCTACCCGTAGAGGAAAAACCTTTACGGGTAGTTTTTTATTCGTGCTGCGCGGGGAAAAGTGATATAGAGGGCAGAGTCTGCCCGCGGAATGGACGTGCACGGGGGCTCCCTCGCCCGCCTTCGGCGGGCGGCGCAGCGTGCTGCGCGCCCCGGCGCCCGCAGGGCTGCCGGGGCAGGGAGCCCCGCTTCACCTCCTGCACTTTTTAAAAGGAAACCGCTCTTTTCCATTGTGAAGGCTGTTTTTACGCCTTTTCTCAGGTTTTTGTGAAATTATCCGAAAAACGATGCAAAGTCCTTATTTAAGCCCTGAAAGCAAAAAAACTAACGGATAGCTAAATAGCTTTTCCGTTAGTTGATTTTTTATATTCAGGATACGGTAAAATGCTTTGCAGAAGAGCAGTTACTGTAAACATATGAGCCGTTTGAGCACTTGATATAGGATCTTACAACAAATCTGTAGCTCTGACCCTCTTCAAGACCCTTTACTGTGTATTCATCGCATTTAGATGAAACGGTAGCAATTCTTCTGTAGCTGCCCTTACCTGTAGCAAGGTAAATCTGGTAGCCGTCAGCACCCTGAACCTTATCCCAGGAAACGGTATGCTTACCGTATTTTTCTTCAAGGTCAAGAATAGAAGGAGCGTGGGTTTCCGTTGAGGTGAGAAGGGTAGCAGATACCGAATTCATATAAGTCTTACCCTCATAAACCATGTAAGCCTTGACGCAGAATTTATATTCGGTAGCGGCTTCGAGATTTCTGTAAAGGTAGGTAAGCTCATCATCTGCGGAAACCTTTTTAAGAAGCTTCCACGCATTGTTTTCACGGATATAAACTCTGTAGCCTGTTGCGTAGTCTGTAGGCTCCCATTTGATTCTGATTGCAGTGGGGGATGCTGCTGTAACCTCAGGCTTTGAGGTTTTTGTTCCGGTGAAGTCTGCAGGAGTGAGTACGGGCACTGTTTCTCTGACTGTATCGCCGCACTTTTCGCATGTCAGCTTTTCAAGGCCGGTGCTTTCGAAGGTAGGCTCCTTCAGGGTTACAGATGTGTAATCGTGCTCGTAGCAATCAACAGTACAGTAGATGTATTTGCTGGTTGCCTGCTTGCCGGAAGCTGAATTATAAGCTCTGACAAGAATTGCATATGATGTTCCGATATCAAGAGTGAAAGCGGGGATATCATAGCTTGTCTTTTCTGTTTCAACGGTTGTGATATTTTTACGGTCATAAATACCGGTTACAGGATTCTTTCTCATAATAAAGATTCTGTAAAAATCACAGGCTGCACCGCTGTCTGTCCACTGGAGAGAAACATCGGATGCGATATCGTACTTTGTCTTTTTGTCTGTGAAGCTGAGAACGGGTGTTTCCGGCTTAGTTTCACCGTAAACGGGCCAGTAATCATTTTCAGCCATTGAACCTCTCTGCTTAGCCTTTTTGGCTCTGTTAGCAGGGATTTCAAAATAGTAGCACCAATAGTATGCTGCATCGTAAGCACCGTCTTCATCGTTATCTACGTTCTTGAGATAATTATAGATGTGCTTGTATGAGGACTTCTGAAGCTCGTAGTTAAGGTAACGGAGCTGTCCCTCGATGGAAAGGTAGTCGTAACCGTTCTGGTTGCAGTAGTTTTTCAGATTCTTGAATCTGCTGCCGTTCCACTGGCAAAGACCGCCACTGGTAAGACCGTTACTGTCTCTGATTACTAATTTGGGATTGAAATCCGATTCTCTTTCGATGTTGGCGAGGATACCGCAGGCTGCGGCTGAGTTAAAGTCCAATTCCTCGGTAAGGATGTTATAGATTTTCTTAATGTTGCTGGTACTTGCATTAGCGGAGATCGGCATGACTGTGGCGAGGGTAACAATAGTCATTACAATAAGTAATACCCTTGTTAAGGCCTTTTTCATTTTTATCACCTCTGATTTAATTTACGCCGTCACGGGTTGATACAGAAATTTCAGATTTAGTTAAATTATTGTGACGGACCGTACAAGCATGATTGAATGACTTTCTCCCGTATTTTGTATTTGCATAAACTCAGCCAAACAGTAAAAAAATGAAAGAATTTTTTGTTGCGATTGTTAGTTTTTTTTACAGAGTTGTTCGGCCTTGTTCTGACCTAGCAGATACGAGCATTGGCAATACTGATGCTTGTTTGGGCCAATTTATGTAGGCCCGATAAACTTTTTTCATATCGGCAACAGGGGCTATTATATATATTTATGACAGAAAAGTCAAATTTTATGCGATTTTGGGGACTTTTTTAATGGGAAAAACAAAAAAAACGCCCCAAATTCCGAGGCGTTTTTAGTTAATGTTAGATAAAATATGCAATTTGTTACAGCTTTCTTAGTGCAATGTGCCGAAAATGCTTAAAAACAGCCATTTTTGGCAAATGTTAAAAAATATTCACATTTAATTTTTGTGCAAAAAATCAATATGCTTTTCCCCAATACACCATATATTGTGCCTTTTTTCCACAACATACGCAAGTATCTGCGATTTCCTCCTGTTCAAGAGGAATGCAGCGTGAGCCTGCTCCGGTCATTTCTTTTACCTTATCTTCGCAATTTTCGTCTCCGCACCACATTGCCTTGATGAATCCGTCGCCTTTTTCGGCTAAAACAGCGTTGATTTCATCAATTGACTTACATGCATAGGTTCTGTTTTCACGGTTTTCGAGAGCCTTGTTATAAATTCCTTCATTAACCCCAACGAGCTTTGCATTGATTGTTTCTGCAAGATTATCAAGAGAAACGAAGGTTTTCTCTCTGTTGTGGCGTGTTACGATAACGCACTGATTATTCTCAATATCACGGGGGCCGAGCTCAATACGTACGGGAACACCCTTCATCTCGTATTCGGCATACTTCCAGCCTGCGGAATTGTTGCTGTCGTCGAGCTTTACTCTTATGCCTGCAGCCTTGAGCTGAGCCATAACCTCCTCGCTCTTTTCGAGTACACCTTCCTTATGCTGAGCAACAGGAATGATAACTGCCTGAATAGGAGCAACTGCAGGGGGAAGAACAAGACCGTTATTGTCGCCGTGAGTCATAATGATTGCGCCGATGAGTCTTGTGGTCATACCCCATGAGGTCTGATGAGGATATTCGAGCTTGTTTTCCTTGCTCTGATACTGAATGCCGAAGGCCTTTGCAAAGCCGTCACCGAAATAGTGTGAGGTACCTGCCTGAAGAGCCTTACCGTCGTGCATAAGAGCCTCGATAGCGTAGGTTGAAACTGCGCCTGCAAACTTGTCGCTTTCGGTTTTCTTTCCCTTTACAACGGGGATAGCAAGATACTTCTCACAGAAATCTGCATAAACGTTAAGCATCTTTTCTGTTTCGATGATTGCCTCCTCAGCTGTTGCGTGGATTGTGTGACCCTCCTGCCAGAGGAATTCTCTTGAGCGAAGGAAGGGACGTGTTGTCTTTTCCCAACGTACAACGCTTACCCACTGATTATAGAGCTTGGGAAGATCTCTGTGTGAGTGAATGATGTTTGCATAATGCTCACAGAAAAGAGTTTCTGAGGTAGGACGTACGCAAAGCTTTTCTTCTAACTTTTCGCTGCCGCCGTGGGTTACCCATGCAACCTCGGGAGCGAAGCCTTCAACGTGGTCCTTTTCCTTCTGAAGAAGTGACTCGGGAATGAACATGGGCATACATACGTTTTCGTGGCCTGTTTCCTTGAACATACCGTCAAGAATTCTCTGAATATTCTCCCAGATAGCATAGCCGTAAGGACGGATAACCATACAGCCCTTTACGCTTGTGTATTCTATAAGCTCAGCTTTCTTAACAATGTCGGTATACCACTTGGCAAAATCCTCTTCCATGGAAGTGATATCTTCGACCATTTTTTTATCGTTAGCCATAGTAATTTTCCTTTCGTTTATTGTCGTAAAAATTACATATATATAATAGTATACGAATTTTGTATTTTTATGAGGTTTATTGCTGTTTAATTATTAAGTAGTCAGCATCAGTTGCAGTATATTTTTCAGGAAGCTGAATAGTTGCTAAACAAATTCCTGACTACTGGCTACTGACTACTGACTACTCTTGCTCAAACCTTATAACTGAGTACAACCTCAGGCAATTTTATGCTTTCTTAACTGCGAGAATTACGTTCTTGTCTGCAATTGCAACTTCCTTCTTAAGGTCAGCTTCAATTTCGCCGCCGATGAGAATATCGTCTGCAAGAAGCTCCTCGCACATATAAGCCTTGTTGCTTTCGAGAACAGCAGTAACAAGTGTATCCTCAGATGAAACTGCCATAACAACTCTCTGGTCAACCTCATAGCCTGCTTCCTTACGGATAAGCTGGCACTGACGGATAATATCACGGAGAGTACCCTCAGCGATAAGCTCGTCGGTAAGAACAACGTCAAGAGCGATGATTGCGCCCTGCTGACATTCAGCGGAAACGATGCCTTCCTTGGTCTTTGTCATAACATTGAAGATTGAGCCGTCATAAGCTTTCTCGAAGCCCTCAACGAGTACTGCTTCGCCGTTCTTTACCTTAGCGGTGTATTCAGCCATCTTTTCTGCTGAAGCTGCTTCAAGGGCCTGCTTCATCTTATTTACATTACCCTTAAGTACTGCACCTGCAACCTTGAAGTTAACGGTGAGGTAGCTGTCCTCAAGTACGGAGGGATCTCTGATATATTCGATAGCCTTGATGTTAAGCTCGTCAAGGATGTTCTTTTCGAACACCGTGATGTCATCACTTACATTACCCTCACAGCAGACATAAAGCTTACTGAGAGGCTGACGGACCTTGATCTGATGTTCGTTACGAAGTCTCATAGCTACTGCGATGATGTCACGGGCAAAAGCGGTCTTTTCGATGATTGATTCATCCTCGAAGCCCTCGATAACTGTGGGCCAGTCTGAAAGGTGAACTGAAAGCTCAGCTGAAGGCATTACACGGCGGATAAGATTCTGCCAGATGCTTTCTGTCATAAAGGGAATGATGGGAGCCATTGTCTTAACGCAGGCGTTGAGAGCTGTGAAGAGTGTCCAGTAGGCGATCATCTTGTCGCTTTCGTCGCCTGTCTTCCAGAAGCGGCGGCGGTTTGTTCTGATATACCAGTTGGAAATATCGTCAACGAATACCTCAAACTCCTTAACTGCGTTGTATGATTTGTAATCGTCCATCTGGGCGGTTACTTTTCTGATGTAGTCATTAGTTCTGCAGATAAGCCACTTATCTGTAACGGTCATAGCGTTCTTATCAGGGGTATAGCCGTCGAAGTTGGGCTTATCAAGCTTTGCGTAGGTTTCAAAGAAGGTGTAGATGTTCCAGAAGCCGAGAAGCTTTCTTCTTGCCTCGTCACCGAGGTTGAAGCCGAAGCGTACGTCATTGGCAACGGGACCGCCGGCATAGAGGTAACGTACTGTATCGGCGCCGATCTTTTCGGCAGCCTCGTCGAAACGGATCATAAAGCCTGTCTTTGAGAATTTCTGTCCGTTTTCCTGAATAACACTTGAGTGGCAGAGAACTCTCTGATAGGGAGCCTTGTCCTCAAGAACGGTGCTCATAAAGAGCATTGAGTAGAACCAGAGACGAACCTGCTCACGCATTTCAACAATCCATTCTGCGGGGTAGTTCTTTCTCCATTCTTCTTTATCGGTGAAGTAGCCTGTTGTTGAGAAGGGTACGATACCTGCGTCAAGCCAAACGTCACCAACGTCGGTGATTCTCTTAACATTCTTGCCGCACTTGGGACACTTGATTTCCACTTCGTCAATCCAGGGCCTGTGAAGCTCGGGAAGAGCGTCAACCTTGGCGGGATCAACAGCTAATTCCTTAAGCTCGTCGATTGAGCCTACAACGTGAACGTTGCCGCAATCCTCACATACATAGAAGGGGAGGGGCATACCGTAGTAACGCTTACGGGAAATATTCCAGTTACCCATATTGTTGAGCCAGTCAACCATTCTCTTGCCGTTTGATTCCGGCTCCCACTTAACGCTCATAGCATTTCTGATAAGGCGGGGCTTAAGCTCCTCTGTGGTGATAAACCATGAGGGAACAAGACGGTAGATAAGCTCCTCCTTACATCTCCAGCATACTGGGTAGCTGTGCTCGTGGGGCTTGATGAGATAGAGTCTGTCTCTCTTCTTTAATTCTTCAAATACCTCGTCAGCGATAGTCTTTGTGCTCTTGCCTGTGAAGAAGCCGAAGCCCTTAAGGAAGATACCTGTATCGTCAACGGGCATAATCTCGGGAAGACCGAGTCTCTTGCCGAGTTCGTTATCCTCTGCACCGCAGCCGGGAGCAATATGAACCACGCCTGTACCTTCTTCAGCGTCAACGTCCTCCCATGCAACGATCTTGTGCTCGAAGCCCTGCTGAGCCTCAAGCTCGGGGAAGCAGGTTTCGTATTTCTTGCCTACGAGCTCATCGCCCTTGAACATACGGAGAACCTCAAGCTTATCGTCACCGAGATACTTGATAGCGTTCTTTGCAAGGTAAAGTGTCTGCTCGTCGCTCTTTACCTTAACCTCAACGTAGTCGATTTCGGGGTTAACTGCGAGAGCAACGTTTGAGGAAAGGGTCCAGGGAGTGGTTGTCCATACGACAATCTTACTGTTTGTACCTTCAACGGGAAGCTTGAAGAAAACAGAGTTATGGGTGATGGTCTTGTATGAGCCTGTCATTTCGTGCTCTGAAAGAGAGGTACCGCAACGGGGACACCAGGGCATAGGCTTATACTCTCTCTGAATCCAGCCGTTGTTGTCGCAGGTCTTGAGGAAGTGCCAGATTGAGGTGATGTTAAGGTCGGTATTTGTGAAGTAGGAATTATCCCACTGCATCCACTGACCGAGTCTCTTTGACTGCTCGGTGATAACACCTGAGTACTGCTTAACTCTTTCAACGCACTTTCTTGTGAACTTATCGATACCGAAGTCCTCGATATCCTTCTTTGATTCGAAGCCGAGGTCCTTTTCAACGCCGACCTCAACCCAGAGGCCCTGACTGTCGAAGCCGTTCTGACAGCGGCAGTCGTAGCCGTTCATATATTTATATCTGATGAATGTATCCTTAAGGGTACGTCCCCATGCGTGGTGGATACCCATAGGATTATTGGCGGTGATGGGACCGTCAATGAAGCGGAAACGCTCCTTGCCCTTATTTTTTTCTTTACGTAATTCGTAGCAGTTATTTTCTTCCCAGAATTTGAGCACCTCATGCTCCATGGCAATAAAACTGTTACTCTTTTCCATTTCAGCCATAGTGATTCCTCCGTAATTTTTATTGGGTAATCTTGTGGAAAATTAAAGACAATTTTCCAGTTTACATATACTGTTACAGTATACTATATTAAAAAAAATTTTTCAAGGATTTGATGATGTTTTATTGAACTTTATTTGCACTTTTTTAAGGTTAAATTCATTTAAACAAATATATTAATCATATGCAACATAATTGTCACATTTTTAGTCTAATATTGAAGAGGTGATATTTATGAAAAAATTTACTGTTGCAGTTATTACATTGATTATGGCATTTTCACTTTTCGCCTGTGCCAAGTTTGAAAACAGAGCCGATGTTTCTCTTAAAGAGGGCGAAACAAAAATTACGGGTACAGTTGAGCAGGTCAGCGGAAATACTGTGGTTCTGCAGGACTCAAAGGGCGGAAGATACAGCTTTACCTATTCCGATGAAATTGACGTGGTTGAGGGCGGCTATTATGTTGTTGACCTTGCAGCTGCTTCCTTTAAGGGTGAAAGAATATCCGTTATCTGCAGTGAGCAGATTATGGAAACCTATCCTGCAATGCTGTCTGATGTGAGAATTATTATAATAAAATAGTACAAAACTGCGGATTTAGTACCATTTCCCTTTTTGATATTGATATTTATAAAATCGGTGGTATAATAAAAGGTAATATTTTTACGGAGGGGCAGTATGAACTATACCTTTGACTTCAGCGGAAAAAGTGTTCTGATAACCGGCGCGGCAAGCGGCATCGGTCTTGAAAGCACCGTAGCATTTTTACAGAACGGTGCAGCTGTATATATGGCAGATTATAACGAAGAGGCTCTGAGTGAAAAAGCTCAGCAGCTCAGAAAAGCATATCCTGAAAGTAAAATCACATCCTTTGTGTGTGATATTACAGACAGCGCAGCCGTTAAAAATATGGTTGAAGAAATCAGAAGAAACGACGGCAATATAGACATCCTTGTAAATAATGCGGGTATTGCTCATTCTGCATACAGCATCAGGGAAAGTGAAGAGGATTGGAACAAGATAATTTCGCTCAACCTTACAAGCCAGTTCTTTATGGCACAGACTGTTGCAAATGAATTCTTCCTGCCTGAGAAAAAAGGCAATATAATCAATATGTGCTCCCTTGGCGGAATTATGGGTATTCCCTCGGCAGTTGCATACAGCGCAAGCAAGGGCGGCATTATGCAGATGACAAAGAGCCTTGCCTGTGAATGGGCACGCTTCGGTATCAATGTTAACTGTGTATGCCCCGGCTTTGTTGACACACCCCTTATAAAGGATAATATGGCAGACGAAAGATGGACTCAGTATATGCTTATGAGAACACCCATGCACCGTTTTGCAAGGCCTGACGATGTTGCAGGTGCGGTGTTGTTCCTTGCGTCGGATATGGCAGGCTTCATGACAGGCTCAGCCATTGTTATTGACGGCGGTATGTCAGCGGGAGCGTGACCCTCTCCGTCCTTACGGACACCTCTCCCAAGGGGAGAGGCAAGTCGCCCTTTCCGTCCTTACGCACACCTCTCCCAAGGGGAGAGGCAAGATATATATTTTTAAATTTAAAGCTCAACAACGTGGCTCTCCCTCTGGGAGAGCTGGCACAACCGTGAGGTTGTGACTGAGAGGGCAAGAACGCTTCCGGAAAATAAAATGGTGATTTAATGGTTGTTAAGAAAAACAATAAAATGTTAGAAAAAGCGAGAGAATTGCGAAAAGAAATGACACCGCACGAGCGTAAGCTGTGGTATCTGTTTTTACGGAAGTATCCCGTCAAAATATATAAACAAAGGATTATAGAAAGTTTTATTGTTGATTTTTACTGTGCATCCGCAAGGCTCGTTATCGAAATTGATGGTAGTCAGCACTATACTGAAGAAGGAAAAGACTATGATGAAGAGAGAAGCAAAATAATAGAAGCCTATGATTTATATGTGTTAAGGATTTCTAATTACGATGTCGATAATAATTTTGAAGCAGTTTGTAATTTGATAGATAAGACAATAAAAGAAAGAATGAATTAGCCCTACGTATTCTTCGGATAGTCTGTGTAGGGAGAGGCAAGTCGTCCCAAAATAAAAAGCGCTACGTTCAGAAGAACGTAGCGCTTTTAAGCTGTTTAATTATTCAGCATCTTCAGCAAGCTTTTCGTCGATCTTGTCAGCGATTTCGTTGAGGTCTTCGTTGTTGAAGAATCTGAGGAAATCAGCGAGAACACTAAGCCATGCGTTGATGAGTGCCTTTACATCTGCGTTCATTCTAAAATACCTCCTGTTAATATTTCGGCTAAACCGATGGGGTAGTGACATAATCACGTTAACACTATTGTAACATTTTTTATATAAATGTCAATAGCAAAAAAGAAATTACCGCATAAAACAACAAGAAAAAAGCTCCGCCGAAGCGGAGCCTTTAATTATACTATACTATACTATAATTATGTTGTTAGAAGAATTATTCGCCTTCAACGGGTGTTTCCCAGCCTTCTTCTTCAGCGATGAAGCCGAAAATTTCAGTAAGGAGCTTGTTGAGGAAGTCAACAATCTTCTGAACTGTGAGTTCAATTTCTGATACAAGTTTTGCATCCCAAAGCATTATAGTGTCCTCCTTCTTATAAAAATTTGGTTGATTTAAAATAATTGAACTTTAGTCAAAAATTATAAATCAAATTCGAATGAAAGGATCTTCTTGATGAATTCAAGAATTGTGTTGAGGATAGCCTGGAAATCAACGATTTCGCTCCAATCGCTCTTCGGATCTGAGAATTCAACTTCAACCTTATCGGTTACTTTGATATCGTCAAGATTCATTATTACGTTCCTCCTTCATAATATTTCCTAGTCTAGGATGATTACATTTTATACCAATATATTAAATTTGTCAATACTAAATTCATAAAAATATTAAAAAACTTTGAACAAGTGTGAACAGATAGACAAAAGCATACCAAATGTAGTGTAAAAAGTGTAAAAAATCGGTCAGTCGGGAGAAAAAAATAATTATTTATAATTTGTTTTTGCTCCCTCAGTCTGCTCTGCAGACAGCTCGCTCAAAGAGGGAGCCTTTGCCTTCTTCTCTGAGTAAGGAGGCGTCCGCAGGGTGTCGGAAGGAGCAACTGATGAAGATAGCACCGCAAGGTATAGGAAGGAGTGTCTATAATTCAGATGCTGATATGCGCTCTTTTACAGTTTTATCTATTGCAATACACACGCCTTCAAAATTAGTATCAATATCGTAATTTGAAAACCGTAAAACCTCAAGATTAAACTCTTTCAATATGTTTGTCCGTTCTTCATCGTAAGCTAAGCCCTGCTCCGTATAATGTTGGGAACCGTCTATTTCAACAATTAACCTTGCTTCGTGACAATAGAAATCGGCAATAAAAGACTTTATAGTTTTTTGCCGTTGAAATCTGACAGGATGTGAATTCAAAAAATCATACCAAAGATGTTTTTCCTGAGGGGTCATGTTTTTCCTTAATTCTTTAGCTCTTGTTATCATTTTTCTGTTATACGGTAAAGACAAATCAATCACCCTTTTTAACATACTGATTATATAATAAAGCAAATTAAAATAATTATCAATCCTTTAACAAATTTAATCCCTGTAAAGACAAAATATAATAGCCTTCCTCTCTGAGGAAGGTGGCGCCCGCAGGGTGTCGGAAGGAGTGCCTTCCTCCTTGAGGAAGGTGGCACCCGCAGGCTGTCGGAAGGAGTGCCTGAGGAAGGTGGCAAAATGAGAAAAAAGACGGAAGCACAAACTTCCGTCTTTAAATTTTATTTATTAAAATATTTCACCGCTGCCTCAAACATACGGATGTCATATTCACCGGGTACGTTCTTATAAAGACCGTTTCCGATTCTCTCACTGTGTCCCATCTTGCCGAATACTCGTCCGTCGGGGGAGGTGATACCCTCAATAGCACAAAGTGAGCCGTTGGGATTGAAGTCGATGTCCGCGGTTGCATTACCCTCAAGGTCAACGTACTGAGTAGCAATCTGTCCGTTCTTTGCAAGCTCGTCGATAAGCTCCTTAGAAGCAAGGAATTTACCCTCGCCGTGTGAAATGGGTACGTTAACGATGTCGCCCACATTCATAAGGCTGAGCCAGGGTGATTTTGTTGATGCGATACGTGTGTGTACGATTCTACTCTGGTGGCGGCTGATGTTATTGAAGGTAAGAGTGGGACAATTCTCATCGGTGTCGATAATCTTACCGTAGGGTACAAGACCTAACTTGATAAGAGCCTGGAAGCCGTTACAGATACCGCACATAAGACCGTCTCTGTTATCGAGAAGGTCGGTAACTGCCTCTTTTACTGCAGGGTTACGGAAGAATGCAGTAATGAACTTAGCTGAGCCGTCGGGCTCGTCGCCGCCTGAGAAACCGCCGGGAATGAATATCATCTGAGCTTCCTTGACCTTCTTTGAGAAGCCTTCAACGCTCTTTGCAACGTCTTCTGCGGTGAGGTTTCTGATAACGAAGATTTCAGCTTCTGCGCCTGCCTTTTCTACTGCACGTGCTGAGTCGTATTCGCAGTTTGTGCCGGGGAATACGGGGATAAGCACCTTAGGCCTTACTACCTTCTTTGCAGGAGCGATGTCGCACTTGAGCTCTGATGAGAAGGTGGGGATTTCGCTCTTATCCTCTCTTGCCTTTGTGGGATAAACGCCCTCAAGGGTTGTACTGTGTAATTTATAAAGCTCTGCGATTTCTGCTGAGTCGTTTTCGAGAGTGATAACGGGCTCTTCTGTTGTTGTACCTATCTTCATAACGCCGTCGATAGCAACATCCTCTGTAAGCTCTGCAACGATGAAGCCCCACATACCGAGATGCCAGTTTTCACCGAGAGAAGCACTTGACTTGAAGCCGATGCTGTTACCGAAGCTCATTTTCATAACTGCTTCACCGATACCTCTTTCAACTGCCCAAGAAGCCTTAACCTTGCCCTCCTTACAAAGCTCATGGAATTTTTCCCATGTTGCCTTAAGGCTTTCAGCACTTTCGTCTGTTGCACCGAAGAGGTATACGGGATTTCCCGCCTCTTTGAATTCGGGACTGATAACATCCTGCTTTTTAATGGGAGCAATAGCAAAGGAAATGAGTGTGGGAGGTACGTCCTTATCGAGGAAGGTACCTGACATTGAGTCCTTACCGCCTATTGCGGCTGCATTTAATTCAAGCTGAGCATCAAGAGCACCCAAGAGAGCGGCGAAGGGCTTGCCCCAACGCTCCGGCTCCGTTCTGAGTCTCTCGAAGAATTCCTGTAATGTAAGATATGCCTTCTTGTAGTCACAGCCTGCTGCAACAAGCTTTGCAACTGAGTTATATATTGAAGCGTGTGCGCCCGTGTAGGGGTCAACTGAAAGGTGGTCGGGATCACAGCCCCAGCTGAATACGCTTGCCATATCTGTTTCCTGACCGGGAAGTACGGGAAGAACAGCCGCCATTGACTGAGCGGGAGTGAGCTGCTTTTTACCGCCGTAGGGCATAATAACACTGCCTGCACCGATGGTTGAGTCGAAGCGCTCAACAAGACCTCTCTGGCTTGCGGTACGAAGGTCGGATGCCATTTCTCTGAGTGAACCGAACATAGCCTTGCTGAGAACTGAAAGGTCCTTCTTTGTAACAGCAACGTCGGTGTGCTTTACTGCGCCGTTTGTGTCAAGGAAGGCTCTGCTGAGGTCAGCAATAACGTTGCCCTTCCACTTCATAACCATACGCTCCTCCTTTGTTACAACTGCAACACGGTAGGCTTCAAGGTTTTCACCCTCTGCAAAAGCGATGAATTTATCAGCATCCTGAGCCTCAACAACAACTGCCATTCTTTCCTGAGACTCGGAAATAGCAATTTCTGTTCCGTCAAGACCCTCATACTTCTTGCGCACTGCATCAAGGTCGATCTGAAGGCCGGGAGCAAGCTCACCGATAGCAACGGATACACCGCCAGCACCGAAGTCATTACAGCGCTTGATAAGGCGTGTTACCTCACTGTTGCGGAAAAGACGCTGAATCTTTCTTTCCTCGGGAGCGTTACCCTTCTGTACCTCGGAAGCCATTGTGGTAAGAGACTTCATATTGTGGCTCTTTGATGAGCCTGTAGCACCGCCGATACCGTCACGGCCGGTACGACCGCCTAAAAGGATGATAACATCACCGGGAGCGGGTCTTTCGCGGCGAACATTATAAGCGGGAGCTGCGGCAACAACCGCACCGCATTCGAGTCTCTTTGCAACGAAGCCCTCGTGATAGATCTCTGCAACGTGACCTGTTGCAAGACCAATCTGGTTACCGTAGGAGGAATAGCCTGCGGCGGCGGTCTGACAGATTTTTCTCTGAGGAAGCTTACCTGCCATTGTTTCGGCAATAGTCTTTCTCGGGTCTCCTGCACCTGTTACGCGCATAGCCTGATGAACATAGGCACGGCCTGAAAGGGGGTCACGGATACAGCCGCCGATACAGGTTGCGGCACCGCCGAAGGGCTCGATTTCTGTGGGATGATTGTGAGTTTCGTTCTTGAACATAAGAAGCCAGTCCTGATCCTCGCCGTTGACCGTTGCAGTAACGTGGATTGAGCAGGCGTTGATTTCTTCACTTTCGTCAAGCTCGGGAAGAAGACCTCTCTTTTTGAGCGTCTTTGTACCGATTGTAGCGATGTCCATAAGTGTCTGAGGACGTGCGGCGGCCTTTTCTTCGCCGTAAACCTCAATTCTTGCCTTAAGATAACGGTCGTATGCCGCCTGAACTGCTTCATCGTCAATACGTACGTTATCGATATGTGTTGAGAAGGTTGTATGACGGCAATGGTCTGACCAATAGGTGTCAACAACACGGATTTCCGTAATGGTGGGGTCTCTCTTTTCTGTGTCTCTGAAATAGCCCTGAAGGAACTTGAGGTCGTCAAGGTCCATAGCGAGACCCTTTTCGTCGAGAAGAGCCTGAAGTGCGGTCTCATCCATAGTGATGAAGCCTTCAACGGTAGCAACTGTTTCGGGAGCAGCGTACTTAGCAGCGAGAGTTTCGGGTTTTTCAAGAGAAGCCTCACGGCTTTCAACTGCGTTGATTACGTGATGCTTGAAGTCAGCGATATCCTTTTCTGAAAGGTTACCGTAAAGGGCATATACCTTTGCAGTGCGGATAAGAGGACGCTCGCCCTGAGAGATGATCTGGATACACTGAGCGGCTGAGTCTGCTCTCTGGTCAAACTGACCGGGAAGTGCTTCAACTGCAAAAACATAAGAGCCGGGGAGGTTGATTTCCTCCGATACATTGTCAAGCTGAGGCTCGGAGAATACTGTTTTCACAGCATAGCCGAATAATTCCTCTGTAATATTTTCTGCATCATAGCGATTGAAAAGACGGATGTCCTCAAGGGCGCTGATGCCGAGCAGGTTTTTTGCTTCGCTGAGAAGTCCCTTTGCCTCGTTGTCGAGACCTGCCTTTTTTTCTACAAATATGCGGTAAACCATTTGTTTTTCCTCCGGGATAGTTTATTTTAAAGCCTGAAGTGCCTTTTGTCCTATATCGTTTCTGTAATATGCATTCCTGAATGAGATTTTCTTTACGAGTGCATAAGCGCTGTCGATTGCCTCCTCGAGAGTATCCTCAACTGCAGTAGCACCGAGGACACGTCCGCCTGCGGTTTTAAGTACGCCATTTTCAAGCTTTGCGCCTGCAACGTAAACGCTGTCTGCGATTTCCTCGGGGATATTCATCTCGAAGCCGCTTTCATACTTCTGAGGGTATCCGTCGGATGCCATAATAACACAGCAGGCGTTTTTAGAAGCGAATTTAACCTCTGTTTCAGCGAGAGTACCCTCTGTGGTAGCCTTCATAACTGTGAGAAGGTCACTTTCAAGAAGGGGGAGTACAACCTGAGTTTCGGGGTCACCGAAGCGGCAGTTATACTCGATAACCTTGGGACCCTTTTCCGTAATCATAAGACCGAAGTAGAGACAGCCCTTGAAGGTGCGGCCTTCTTTATTCATAGCCTCGATTGTGGGAAGGAAGATTGTTTCCATACAAACGTCGGCAATTTCATCTGTGTAATAGGGGTTGGGAGCAACAGTACCCATACCGCCGGTATTGAGGCCCTCATCGTTATCCTTAGCGCGCTTGTGGTCCATTGATGAAATCATAGGAACAACGGTTTTACCGTCAGTGAAGGAAAGCACTGAAACCTCGGGGCCTGTGAGGAATTCCTCGATAACAACCTGACTGCCGCTGTCACCGAAGATTTTATCCTCCATCATTGAGCGAACTGCTTCCTTGGCTTCGTCACGTGTCATAGCGATGATAACGCCCTTACCCAGAGCGAGACCGTCAGCCTTGATAACCGTGGGAATGGGAGCAGTGTCAAGGTATGTGAGAGCAGCTTCAAGGTCAGTGAATACCTCGTATTCTGCAGTGGGAATACCGTACTTTTTCATAAGGTTCTTTGAGAAAACCTTACTGCCCTCTATAATAGCTGCCTTAGCTTCGGGGCCGAAGCAGGGGATGCCGATTTCATTAAGAGCATCAACACAGCCGAGTACAAGAGGGTCATCGGGAGCGACAACCGCATAGTCAATTCCGTTTTCCTTTGCGAAGGCTGTGATGCCTTCAATATCCTTTGCACCGATATTTACGCAGGTAGCGTCTGCGGCAATACCGCCGTTACCGGGCAGGGCGAAGATTTCGGTTATCTCTTTATTTTCCTTGAGCTTTTTGATGATGGCGTGTTCACGTCCGCCACCGCCTACAACCATTATTTTCATAGGTTACTCCTTTGTGTTTAGGGATTAGTGACTAGGGATTAGGGGATAGGTGCCCTCTCCGTCATCCTCACGGATGCCACCTCTCCCAAGGGGAGAGGCGAGATTTGTCTGTTTAAATTTAAAGATCTGCAGCTTGGCTCTCCCTTAAGTCGGA
>JAZPZK010000112.1:0-3744 GCA_045544675.1 Acutalibacteraceae bacterium | reverse complement strand
AAATTTTTTGCAGTAGAGATTTTTGGCAAATCAAGGCACAAAACGCAGCAAATCCTTGCCGGATTTGCGAGTATTTTAACAAAGAGTTGACGAAAATCTACCTGCAAAAAACGGGTTCGGATTATATTCGTCACCCTAAAGCGAAGGAGGCGGTTGTATGAAAAAAGGACATTCAATGCTTGAAGGAAGCCCTGTAAAAAGCATAATACTTTTTGCCTTACCCATAATGGCATCATCTATGCTTCAGTATAACTACTCCCTTGTGGATAATATCATCGTCGGAAGGTACGTAAGTGACTACGCCCTTGCGGCGGTAGGCTCGGTAGGCTCAATCGGCTCCTTTCTTGTCGGCACTGCACTGGGTCTTACAAGCGGTTTTTCCATACCCGTTGCTCATGCCTTCGGTGCAAGGGACAGAAAAAAGCTGTCCCACTATGCAGGAAACAGCATCGCTCTCGCTTTTTCAATAGGTATAGTTATTTCGGTTATTGCTCATATTCTCTCGGAGCCTTTGCTGCGCCTTATCGGTACTCCCGAGGAAATTCTCGAGCTTTCGGCTTCTTATGTGAATATACTTTATTACGGAATTCCCTTCCAGATGCTTTCCAATAACTTCACCGCCATTTCGAGAAGCGTAGGCGAAAGTAAAAAGCCTCTTTATTTCTTTACTGTTACGGTTATGATAAATTTTGTGCTTGATATGCTTTTCGTAAAGGCATTCGGATGGGGTGTTGAGGGTGCTGCTGCGGCAACCCTTATCTCTCATATGTGCGCCGCACTTTTCAACGGCATATACGTAATAAAATTCAACAGAGAGGTTGATATAAGCTTACGTGACATCCGTATCAATAAAAGCACATCATGGAAGCAGATAAAGCTGGGTATTCCCGTATCCCTTCAGTTTACCATCACCTCCATAGGCTCAATGAGCCTTCAGAGCGTGGTAAACTCCTTCGGTACAAATGTAATTGCAGGCTTTACCGCCGCAGGCAGGGTAGAGGGACTCACAAACATACCTATGTCGGGTCTCGGCGTTGCAACACAGACCTTTGTGGGCCAGAATTACGGTGCGGAAAATTACGACAGGATAATAAAATCCGTCAGGAAGATATTTATGCTTGACCTTGCCGTTTCCGTAATTATGAGCATTACCCTTTACACAATCGGTGAGCCTATGGTGTCGCTGTTTATGACAGAAATCAACCCTGATATTATGGCGGCGGCTAAAAGGTATATTCTTGCAATAGCTCAGTGCTACAGCCTTGTTGCGGTGCTGTTTGTTATGAGAAACACCCTTCAGGGCCTTGGCTTCACCTACGCAAACTCCGTTGCGGGTATCGGTGAGCTTTTCGGCAGACTTTCGGTTGCCTTTGTGCTTACTCCGCTGCTCGGCTTTGATGCAGTATGCTACGCAGGTCCTGCCGCCTGGCTTCTTGCAGATATCCCTTTGGTTATTATTTACATCGGTAAGCATATAAAATTCAGAAAAATGATTTCACAAAAGAAACCCGTGAACACTGTATGAAGTAATTGTGAAACAAATATTGACAATACCAACCTTTTGTTATAAAATAAATACGGTTGAAGAAAACCTATTATTTTTACGGAGGTTAAAGAAATGAACAACAGTTTTTCATCATTTGTAGAAACTTATGCAGACGATATCAAGGCATTCTTTGAGGCTCTCAGAAACTTCATCGAGGCTCTTATTGCAAAGCTTACAGCAGCTCCCGAGGAAGAAGCTCCCGAAGCAACAGAATAATTAAAAACAGGAAAGCGGTCACTCATATGAGTGACCTCTTTTTTCTTTCGCAGGAATATAAAAAGGTGTCTTATTAAACCTCAACAGCTTCCTTTTCCTCTGTGTCAGCTGAGGCAACGGCTTCCTGCTCATCTTCTGCATCGGCGGCGGAAAGCTCTGCCTTTTCCGGGTGTGCTGATTTGCCGGGCTTGCTCTTTCTCTTGAAAAGACGGCTTTCGTTCTTTTCCTCTGCAGCTTCGTCAGGCTGCTCATCGAGGCTCGTAGGCTCCGGCTTCGGAAGGAAGTGGCGGTTTTCGGGTGAATATATCTCGACAGCTCTTTCAAGAACATTTATCATTACATTGTGATGGTTACCGCCGAATTCACCGTCAAGAGTCCAGGGCACTGCTTCATCGGGAGCAGTAATCTTGAGCTTTCTTGTCTGGAACATCATAATCATCTTGCCGTCGTACTGCTGTTTTCTTACCTTGGCAAGGGTGGGGATAATATTACGTATAACTGATGCCTTTCTTACAAGAAGAACCTCAAACTGTCCGTCGTTGAACCTAACCTTATCATCGGGAAGCTTGAAGAAGCCACCGACGGAAAGGGAGTTTGAAACAGCACCGAACATAAATTCATCCTCAATAACACCGCCGTCATATTCAATTCTCATCTTTGTGGGATGGATTTCAAAAACCTGAGGTACGGCAGCGGCAACATATGCGGCATGACCGAACATATTCTTATACTTCTGAGGAGTTGAATAGGATGAACGTGAAAAAGCACCGAAGGATGCAACATAGCAGAAGCATCTGTTATTGAAAAGGCCGATATCGTAATCGTTGGTATGACCCTTGATGATAACATCTGTAGCGTCTGAAATATTGGTGGGAAGACCGATTGATGTTGCAAGGTCGTTTGTTGTGCCTGAGGGGATATAGCCGATAGGAACACGTCTCGGCATATCGATAACACCGTTGATGGTTTCGTTGAGAGTGCCGTCGCCGCCGCAGCAGACAACCATATCGTGTTCATCAAGCTCACGCTTTACGATATTTGTTGCATCACCCTGACAGGTGGTGGGACGGACGGTGAATTCATAATCGCTTTTTGAAAATTTATCAACGATATCAAAGGTGCCTGCACGGGACTTGGTTTTACCTGCACAGGGATTTACGATGAGAAGAGCTTTCTTTTTGTCTGACATAATATGTTACCTCTGCTTTATTATTAATTAAAATCTCTTAAAATTTTAACACTTGAAAAGTTTAATGTCAAACAAATATTAACAAATTTACATTTTTATGCAAAAACAGAAGTAAAATTTAAACAATTCAGATAAAAATCAAGCCCCAAAAAGAGGGTTTATGACATTTTTGTTAACACACTGAATTTTTGTTGTAATTATTCTGTTGTGAAAAATGCACAAAAACACTTCGAAAAGTTTTCATATATTAACCAAAAGGGAGAAAGGAAAAAATCTTGAAAAAAACTATTGATTTTTGGATTTTTTTGTTGTATTATAACCATGCACTCGAGAGAGTGACACAGGGTTCGCAAGAGCCCGACTGAAATTTACTTACTCCTCTATAATGTTTTCTTCATATTTTCTCCTTTTTAAAAGCACTCGGTTTCTCCCCGGGTGTTTTTACCTTTTATAATGCGCAATTCGCAATTCGCAATGCGCAATCGCGCCCGATGTGAGTGAAAATGGGTAAGTTCTGCCCGCCACCTTTATGTGCTATTGCTCATACCGCTTTTCTTGCCTGCCCTGAAAGGTGATTCCCTCTGTTAGAGGGAGTGTCACGAAGTGACGAGGGTGTGCCCGTTTTCGGAGAAAAAGGTGGCAGCCGTAAGGCTGACGGAAGGGTTCTCAATAGCACCGCAGGTGCAACTGCATTAGCCTCCACCTTTGGGGGAGGTGGCACGACGTCAGTCGTGACGGAAGGGGTTACTCTGCCCTTTATTCCACACGTGCTATGGCTATAACGGGTAAGTTG
>JAZPZK010000111.1:0-54954 GCA_045544675.1 Acutalibacteraceae bacterium | reverse complement strand
TCTAAACTTTTTTCAAGTTTTTTCGTATTGACTTTTTTCGCACCTCCGAGGTATTCCTCAAAGAATGCTTGCATATATTATCACCTCTTTTCTCTTTTGTCAACAGTTTTTTACAACTTTTTTTGGCAGTTTTGCACTAATTTAAAAGCTTTTGTACTCTAAGCCGGGTGTTTTTGTGCTTCATGCCTTAAACACCACCATATATTGTATGTGGTTTGACTTTTGTGTTGTTTGGTCTATATGTGGGTACATACTCTCGCTTGCTTAAACAAACATATCGAGTCCCTTATCCGCAGGATAGGGACATATCGAACCGAAGGTATATCGAATTTGCCGTAAGGCAAATATATCGCCCGCACATCTGCATAAAAGCAAAAAGCAACCCTTACCAAAAAAGGATTGCTCTTTGCTATACTATATATTATATCGTATATTCCGCCATCATGTAAATCCGGCGGGCAGAACTTACCCTCTTCTCCCCACGTCGGACGCAATTTTGCATTTTGCAATTTGCACTTCGCATTATCTATGCCCTCGGCGGACGGCCATTCTTTTCTTGAAAGAAAAGAATCAAAAGAACTTTTGTTATTCGTTACACGTAGGAATGCTCTACTCTTGCGACTATGTTGATGGTCTTATCCTTCTCCTTGAACTTCGCTTTGACCGCATCAAGTATCTCTTTATCAGATGTGCGCTCCTCTGCAGGAACAACAAGATCAAAAAGCAGATTCGTGTGTGTCGGTCCCTGTACCATACGGAAATCGTGAAAAGCATAGCCCTTGCCGAAAGAGCTGATTATCTCATCCGTCAGCTCCCTGTAGCTGTTTATCCTCTCATCGCCAAGCACAAGAGGATCCATATGAATACACATCAGAATGCCCAGCTCATCAAGAATTTCTATCTCAACATTATCAATTATGTCGTGAATTTCAATAAGATCAACATCCGAGGGCACCTCTGCGTGTACCGATGCAATACGTCTGCCGGGACCGTAGTCGTGAATAATAAGGTCGTGTATACCTATTATATGGTTCTTGCTGACTATCATTTCTTCAATCTTTTTAACAAGCTCCTTTGACGGTGCCTGACCGAGAAGGGGGCCCATAATATCCTTAACGATGCCCACACCCGCAAAAGCAATTATCACAGATACACCTATACCCATTGCGCCGTCAATCATATGAAGACCTGTCATACGGCTGATAATAAGTGCAATCATCGTTGCCGCTGTTGACATAGCATCGTTTATACAGTCCTTTTTTACCGCCTTCATATTGATGTTTCCCGTGATGCTGAAAAGCACGTGGTTGAAATATGCAAGACCCAGCTTTACAAGAATCGCAGCTGCAAGTATCACTATATACACTATGCTGAAGTTCATCGGCTGAGGATCAACTATTTTTTCTATGGAGCTTTTTGCAAGCTCAAAGGACATAAGGAAAATAAGAAAAGCAACCACAAGGGCAGATATATATTCCATACGTCCGTGACCGAAGGGATGATCCTTATCCACCGGCTTGTTGGCAAGCTTTGCACCCGCCACGGAAACAACGTTTGAGCCTGCATCGGACAGATTGTTAACCGCATCGGCTGTTATCGAAACGGAATTCGTCAGATAACCGACGGCAAACTTGAAAATACACAGCACCACATTACAGATGATACCTACCGCGCCGCCCAGAATACCGTACCGCTCTCTCCTCTTATGCTCATCGGCATATTTTCTGCCGACATAACCTTCAATTGTTTTTCTTAACATTATATCACCACAAAAATCATTATACCATATTATATATACAAGCTTTACATATGTTAACAGATTGCCGCCCGGTTAGTCAACAGTAACATTAAAAAGAGGCACACCTTTTTTAAAAGATGTGCCGTTAAACTTTTATCTTTCCTCGCGGAAGTAGTTAAGACCGAGTGATGCAGGAGGCTGATGCTCTCTCTTCTTACGCATGCTTGTTATAATAAGAACAAGGATTGTTACAACGTAGGGAAGCATCTTGAAAAGCTCCTGTGTTTCTGTGCCGAGACCCTGAATGTAGTTGTTTGCATTACACAGAGCACCGAAGAGGAATGAGCCGACGATTGCTACCGAAGGCTTCCAGAGTGCGAAAATAACAAGGGCAATTGCCATCCATCCGCGGTCACCGAAGGCGTTGTTTGACCATACGCCGTTTGCATATGCCATAACATACTGAAGTCCGCCAAGGCCTGCAATAGCACTGCCAATGCAGGTTGCGATGTATCTGTACTTAGTAACGCTGATACCTGCTGCGTCAGCTGTTGCAGGGCTTTCACCAACAGAACGCAGGTTAAGACCAACGCGTGTGCGGTTAAGCACAAAAGCCACAGCAAGAGCAATGATAATTGCAAGGTAAGTAAGGAAATCGTGGGAGAGGAAAAGATCTCCGAACCATCCGAGATTATCTGCAAAGGGAAGCTTCACAGCAAAGAAGGAGCTTGTCTTTGTAAGTGTGATTGAGGGAAGCTCGCTCTTTGTGATGTTAACAAGTGAAGCACCGAGGAAGTTACCAAGACCGATACCCAGAGTGGTAAGAGCAAGACCGGTAACATTCTGATTTGCGTGAAGGGTTACGGTAAGGAAGCTGTAGATAAGTCCCATAATAACCGAACCGATAATGCCGCAGATAAGAGGAATTATAACTGCAAGGAAACCGTTCATATTGTTGATGTCGTTGCCGCAGGCATTCTCATAAAGGAAGGAGCCTACAACACCGCTGATTGCACCAACATACATAATGCCGGGAATACCGAGATTAAGATGACCGGATTTTTCTGTTACGATTTCACCTGTTGAGCCGTAAAGCAGAGGAACACCAAGGAGTATTGCACGGCAAATAAACTGAACAATCATGCTTTTACCTCCTTTTTGCTCTGACGGAATTTAATCGAATAGTGGATGAAGAATTCGCAGCCTACAAGCATAAGAATAACAAATCCGACTATGATTTCTGAGAATGATGAGTTAAGAAGTGAAGCGTCGGCAACCTTTGCAACACCTATGCGAAGGAAAACAACCACAGCTGTCATAATTGCCATAACAAAGGGATTGAACTGACCGAGCCATGACATAAGAATCGCTGTGAAGCCCTGACCGCCAACAAGGTTGATGTTGATGCTGTGGTCCTTACCTGCAACAAGAAGCATACCTGCAACACCGCAAAGACCGCCTGAAATAAGCATTGTGCGGACAATAACCTTCTTAACGTTGATGCCGATGTAACGGGCGGTGTTCTGGCTTTCACCTACAACTGAAATTTCATAGCCCTGCTTACTGTATTTAAGATAGATGAACATAAACACCGTAATCGCTGCAACAACAACAATATTAACAAAGTAATCGTTGCCGCCTACTGAGGGGAAGTTACCGTAGGGAACAGGGTTGATAACGTTTGATCCGCCACCCTCGATATATACATAGTATGCAATTATCTGGGTTGCGATATAGTTCATCATAAGGGTGAACAGAGTTTCGTTTGTGTTGAAAAGTGCCTTGAAAATTGCAGGGATAACACCCCATACAGCACCGGCAATAATACTTGAAACAACAATAGTCACCATAAGCACCGGAGTTGAAACCTTATCTCCGAATTCAATCATACAGAATATGGATGCAAGGCCGCCCATAAGAGCCTGACCTTCAGCACCGCAGTTCCAGAATTTCATCTTGAATGCGGGGGTAAGTGCCAATGCAAGGCAAAGAAGAATAGCGATTTCCTGAAGATATTTCCAGAGCATTGCTGTTCTGCCCTCAAAAATTCTGCCGAATACACCTGAGAACATTGTCTGATAGGTTTCACCGAAGCTTGTTCCCGTGATTGACATTGAAATAAGACCTACAAGAAGAAGAGAAACTGCTATTGTTCCGAAACGTACGAGCCATGCCTGCCATGCCGGCATATCATCGCGCTTGACGATGTGAAAAAGAGGCTCGTGGGTTTTAACTGCTTTATTTTTAGCCATTGTTCTCCTCCTTTGTGCCGTCCTTTGATTTTGTCATAAGAAGACCGATTTCTTCCTTTGTTGTTGTGCGTCCGTCAACGATGCCCGTGATTCTGCCTGAGCCGATAACCATAATCTTATCGCAAAGCTCAATAAGCACGTCAAGGTCTTCGCCGACGAAGATAACTGCAACACCCTTTGCCTTCTGCTCGTTGAGAAGGTTATAAATCATATATGATGAGTTGATGTCAAGTCCTCTTACGGGGTATGCAACCATAAGCACTGTGGGCGAAGCTGCAATTTCACGGCCTACAAGCACCTTCTGAACATTACCGCCGGAAAGACGGCGTACAGGTGTTGCTGCGCTGGGGGTTACAACCTCAAGGTCCTTGATAATCTTCATAGCAAGGTCCTTGGGATTCTTTCTCTTAAGAAAAAGTGAATGACCCTTTGTGTAGCTTCTGAGCATCATATTGTCAACGATGTCCATATTACCTACAAGACCCATACCGAGTCTGTCTTCGGGAACGAAGGAAAGACGTACGCCCATACTTCTTATCTGCACGGGAGTTTTATCTCTGAGGCTTTCCTTCTTGCCTGTCTTGGGGTCGAAGTAGAAAATGTCACCGTATTCAAGGCGCTGAAGACCTGCTATGGATTCAAGAAGCTCTCTCTGACCTGAGCCTGCGATACCGGCAATACCGAGAATCTCACCGCTTTTTGCAGTGAAGGATACGTTATCAAGAACGGTTGCGCCCACTCTGTCAACGCAGGTGATGCTGTTAACAACAAGTCTTTCCACCGGATCCTTGGGCTCGTCACGCTGAATGTTAAGGTCGATTTTCTTACCAACCATCATTTCGGTAAGCTCAGCCTCGCTTGTTTCGGCTGTGTTTACCGTGCCGATGTATTCACCCTTACGAAGAACAGAAACTCTGTCTGAAAGTGAAAGCACCTCGTGAAGCTTATGGGTGATGATTATAATACACTTACCGTCGTCACGCATACGGCGCAGAATTGTGAAGAGCTTTTCTGTTTCCTGAGGAGTAAGAACAGCGGTAGGCTCGTCAAGAATAAGAATATCTGCACCTCTGTAAAGCACCTTGATAATTTCAACAGTCTGCTTTTCAGAAACGGACATTGTATAAATCTTCTTTTCAGGGTCAAGATCAAAGCCGTACTGCTCGCTGATTTTTCTGATTTCCTTTGTGGAGGACTTAAGGTCGTATTTGCCGTCTTCAATACCGAGAACGATATTCTCTGCGGCGCTGAATACATCAACAAGCTTGAAGTGCTGATGAATCATACCTATCTTATATTTGAATGCCTCTCTGGGTGAAGTGATGACTGCCTCCTGTTCATCAATGAAAATCTGGCCTTCATCGGGGAAGTAAATACCGGAAATCATATTCATAAGAGTAGTCTTGCCGCTTCCGTTTTCGCCTAAAACCGAAAGAATCTCACCACGGTATGCGGTAAGATTAACGTTTTTATTAGCAACTACCTTGCCGAATCTTTTAGTGATTTTTTTAAGCTCAATTGCAGGTTTTTTACTCACGTTAAGCCTCCGTTCTGAATAATTTTCAAGAAAATGCTATATCCGAAGCCATAGCATTTTCTTCAAATTTAGCCGGAGGGGAGATTTACCTCTCGTCCCTCACAACCGTTTCTTAGTATTTTTCGTCAAGAAGTGTGATTCCGTCGATACGAACATCGAAGTAGGGAGCTGAACGGTGCTTTGATTCATAGAATACGCCGTCTTCAATTACTTCTGTGTCTGCTGCAAAGTCAGCATCTGTATCAACATCAGCCATGTAGCTTGTGAGTGTTTCGCCACCCTTTGTCCAATTAGCTGTATCGAATACGTTGATAGTACCGTCAAGGAGCTTACCCTTAACTTCTTCAAGCTTTTCAACAGTGCCTTCAGCAGCAACTGCTGTGTTAACATCTGTAAGAACAACTGAACCTGTTTCAATTGTGCCTATCCAGTCAGTAGCGATTTCTTCGCCCTTCTGTACGCACTGGATCATATACTTGAAGTAGGGAGCCCAGTCGATTCTTGAGGAAACGATGAAGGTGTTGGGGCAAGCAGCGATTGTTGAACCGTTATAGGAAACGTTGGGAACACCTGCTGTTTCACATGCTGTGGGAGCACCCATTGAGTCAGCGTGCTGGCTGATAAGCACGCAGCCGCCTGAGATAAGAGCCTGTGCTGCTTCCTTTTCAAGCTGTTCGTCGTACCATGAGCCTGTGAACTTAACGTCCATTGTTACTGTGGGGCATACGCTCTTTGCGCCAAGGTAGAATGATGTGTAACCGGAGATAACTTCAGCAAATGTGAAAGCACCTACGTAACCCATCTTTGCTTCGTCAGCAGTGATCTTACCGTCAGCGATCATTTCGTTGAGCTTGAGACCTGCAGCAACACCTGCAAGGTAACGGCCTTCGTAGATTGATGCGAAAGCGTTGTGGAAGTTCTTGAGGCCTGCTGTGTGAGCCTGTGTACCTGTTGCATGACAGAACTGAACATCAGGATACTTTCTTGCTGCATCCATAAGGAATGACTCATGACCGAAGCTGTCAGCGAAGATGATGTTGCATCCGTCGCTTTCGATGAGCTCGATAGCTGCATCTTCACAGTCCTTTGATTCGGGGATCTGTGTCTTCTGAGCATAAGCAATACCCATTTCTTCACATGCTGCCTTAGCTGCATCCATGAAGTTCTTGTCGTATGTTGAGTTTTCGTCGTGAAGGAAGATAAAGCCAACCTTCAGAGTCTCAGCATCTGCATCAGTGTTTGTTGCGTCTGTGTTTGTTTTGTTCCCACCGCATGCTGCGAATGTAAGAAGCATGAGAGCAGCAAGAACAAGTGCAAGGATTTTTTTCATGTTTTTTGCCTCCATGATTAATATTTTAACCGACTCTCGTCGATTATTTACTTATCTTTGGGTGAAGACTATCTTACCGTCATCCATTGATTCAACAATAGCAAGAGACTCAACTCTTACACCCTTTGCCATAACCTTCTTAGCTCCGTTCTGGAAGCCCTTTTCAATAGCGATAGCACAGCCTGCCACCTCGGCGCCTGCCTGCTCACACAAATCAATAAGACCCAGAAGTGCATTGCCCTCTGCAAGAAAGTCGTCAATAATGAGCACCTTATCACCTTTATTAAGAAAGTTCTTTGAAACTATAACCTCATAGTCAACACCGTGAGTGAAGGATGCAACCACTGTTTTATAAACATCGGCTGCGATGTTTTTTGTCTTGGTCTTCTTGGCAAATAAAACCGGACAATCAAAAAACTGCGCCGTTATACATGCTATACCGATGCCTGATGCTTCAATGGTAAGAATTTTGTTAACTCCGCAGTCTTCATATAATCTTTTAATCTCCTCACCCATTTTGTTGAGAAGAGCAACGTCTATTCTGTGGTTGAGAAAAGAATCCACCTTGAGAATATTTCCGGGAAAAACCTGTCCGTCTTTAATAATTCTCTCTTCAAGAAGCTTCATCTTTTCATCCCCTCCGACAGTTGTTACGTCACTTTCTCATTTTAACAAAATACAACATTTTTTTCAAGAGAGCGAACTATTAAACTTATTAGAAAATAACTGCCATTCTTTGGTGATTTTTCACAAAGAAATTTCGGTCTCACCGAGCAGCCGAGACATCGGGATCATTCCACATTAAAAACGGCTCCTAAGGGAGCCGTTTCTTACTGCTTATTTCTGCTTTGAATACTTGAGTCTGTAAACAACGTTCATAAGCACGCTGTCAAAAGCACCGATGGGCTTTGAGCCGCCGAAGAGCTCACCTGCAAGGATTGCCTTGCAGTTTTTGTTCATAACCATTTCAGCTGCAGATGCCTCGTCCTTGTTGGGGCCTACACAGACTGCACCGTTATCCTTGAGAAGAAGAGCATTCTTGCCTTTTCCGCCAAGCTTCTTAGCGGTCTTCTTTGCTGACTTGAGAGTGTAGTTGGGATCAAACTCAGCGCACTTTACGGTAACGCCTACAATCTGAGCAAAGTCATCAAGGAGGGGTCTTAAGGTCTTGCCGATTTTCGATGCGGCAACGATTGCTTCCTTATCTGAATGGATGATAGCATTAACATCCTCACGTCTGTTGTAGATTGCCTTGTGAAGGTCAGCCTCTGAGGGGTACTTATCGCCTGTGATAAGCTCGTCGCAGCAGGGGCAGAGACCTACGGTTGCAACAACCTTGCCCTCCTTATCGGAAAGAACAACTGCATCGTCAATCTTAACGCTGTCATAGGCTGTAAGCTTGGGAGAGGGCATCTCAGCTCTCTTCTTAAGGCTTACAACATAGTCATAAACATCTGCAAAGGTGTTTGTTGCCTTATCGGTAAGTGCTTCATACTTCTTATAGATGTAATCTGCACAGATTTTTTCAACCTCGTTAGCTACCTTGAAGGCATCGTCATAGTCTGTACCGAGACAAACTGCACCATGGCTCTTCATAATAACAGCCTTTGAATCTGAACGCTTGAGAGCAGCAACAACGCCCTCACGAAGCTTGCCTGTGCCGGGAAGACCGTAGGAGCTTACGGGAATGTTGTCACCGACGATTTCCTTGCTTTCGCCCTCGATACCGTTGATGTCACAGCCCATAGCGGAAACGATTGATGCATTTGCCTGATGGGTATGGATAACAAAATTAACCTCGGGGCGAAGGATGTAGCACTGAGCGTGAAGACCCTTTTCGCTTGAGGGCTTGATGTCGCCTTCATAAGCGAGGTCATAGAGATTTACTGTTACGATATCATCGGGAGTAAGGGAGATATAATCTCTGCCTGAGGGAGTGATAACAAACTGTGTGTCGCTGATACGGCAGCTTACGTTACCCCATGTACGTGCGATAAGACCTGTTTCAACAAGCTTTTTACCTGCTTCAACAACTATTTTTTTAGCTTCTAAAATATCCATCTGTATCACCTCTGATTAAAGTTGACACAAGGCAGGCAAGCCGCCTGCCCTGTGAGTTATGTTTTAATTATTCAACAACAGCGATGTTTGCGAATACTCTGTCGAAGCGTGCAAGAGCATCGTCGATCATTTCTTCGTTGTATGCTGCTGATGTGT
This sequence comes from Acutalibacteraceae bacterium, assembly GCA_045544675.1. Taxonomy (GTDB): domain Bacteria; phylum Bacillota; class Clostridia; order Oscillospirales; family Acutalibacteraceae; genus UBA6857. Next base: position 45,880 of record JAZPZK010000111.1, on the reverse strand, counting down.
AAAGTCTTGAGCCTGCAAGAGTTACAAGACCCTCTGCCATGTAAGCAGCACCCATATGGGTCATTTCAGCCTTACGCTTGCTGGTTTCCTTAATTACGTTGGGAATTTCCCAAGGCTTCATCCAGTTAAGTGAGAATGCAAGAGTACCAACAGTTTCCATGTGGCAGATTGAGCCCTGGTTGAAGGCTACGAAGGGAAGGTTGTACTTATCGATGATCTGGTTGAGACCTGCTGTAAGTCTGTCACCCATAAGACCTGCCTTCTGGCAAGCGTTCTGCTTGTCGATTTCTTCAAGGGTATAGTAACCTGCTACGCAGGAGATAGGTGTAGCTGCAAGAGTACCGCCGCAGAATGCCTTCTTGATCTTCATGCCGCTTGCATCAAGACCTGCACCCATGTACTGCATGTATTCTCTCTTACCGCCGATACCGCCTGCACCGGGATAGCCGCCTGCGATAACCTTACCGAAGATTGTGAGGTCGGGCTCAACACCGAAGTAGCCCTGAGCACCTGCCATACCGAGACGGAAGCCTGTAACAACCTCATCGAAGATAAGGAGTGCGCCGTACTTACGGCAGAGTCTTTCAACGCCCTTGTTGAATTCGAAATCAAGAGGACGTGTACCGCTTTCGGGACCAACGGGCTCAATGAATACAGCTGCTGTGCCGCCGTTGAGCTGGTTTCTGCGAAGCTTCTTTTCAAGATCGTTAAGATCGTTGGGGAAGAATTCCTGTGTATCTCTCATAAGACGCATGGGAACGCCGCTTGCCTGTGTGAACTTTGAGCCGGGAACACGGATACCGTAGCCGAGCTGATCGGACCAGCCGTGGTATGCGCCGCCCATCTTGAGGATGTGCTTTTTCTTTGTAGCAAGTCTTGCAACACGGCAAGCTACCATACAAGCCTCAGTACCTGAACCGAGCATACGGAACATATCTACTGTGGGAACTGAGTCGGAGATCTTCTTAGCAAGCTTGTATTCGAACTCGTGGAAAAGACCGGTTGAAGGACCGCAGGTCTTAAGAAGGTCGATAACCTGATCACGTACCTCGGGAGGATTTGAGCCGAGAACTGTGGGGCCGCCTGCCTGAAGGAAGTCGTAGTATTCGTTGCCGTCGATGTCATAGAGCTTTGCGCCCTCAGCCTTTGTGAAAACAAGGGGGAACGGATAGTTGAAAGCAAGGTTATGCTGAACACCGCCGGGGATGATCTGCTTTGCTTCTGCGATCATTGCCTTTGACTTTGCACACTTTGCATCGAAATATTCTTCTTCATACTTTTTGAGAACGTCGGGAGCGATTGAGTGCATAGGAAGCTTGATAAGGTCTTCGAGCTGCTTTGTAACTTTCTGTGCATCAACATACTCTGAAATAGAAAATCTTGTGTCCATCTTTAACATCTCCTGTAAAAATATTTTGGGTGAGCAGTCGCTCACTCATTTGTCCCTTCAATTATACAATATTTAACAATTGGTTGTCAACTGTGGCGGGTGTAGAAAAAAATTAAGTTTTTTTAGCTATATTTACACTTTATTCAAATTAACACATTAAAAGCAGGCAATATCCCCGGCTGCAAAACATACATATTTTATATATACACCCTTTTTCGCCCCTCTTTTTCCATTTGCAACACTTTTCAGACAGATTTCTTCCGACGGTACATTTAAGGGGACTCAGCATACCCACTTTTGATTGACACGGCTTAATTTTGCTTCTAAAATTTTTATAGAGGGCATAACTGTCCTCACGCCCCATTGTTCGCCCGTATAAAACTGCTCTTTTACCGTCGCGAAGAGTAAAATCCCATTCTGAAAAGAGGTAAAAAAGCAATTGAAGAAAAACTATCTTACATACCCTTGTAAGGTTATGCGCATAACCCAGAACTATAAGGGTAAAACATCTCATCTGCCTTATTCGTCAGGCACACCTGCCGATTATCCCATAGATGAGGGCTGCGAGGATAGGAGCAGAAGCTATATGTACTGCCCCTGCGACGAGGTTGAGGTAAAGCGTATTTACGGTGTGGGTAACAAAGGCACCAACACCCTGTGGCTCACAAGCACATCGCCCGTGCTTTTTGCCGACGGCACCGAGGATTATTTCACTATGCTCGTAATCCATCCCGACGACAGCAGCCTTAAAAATCTCAGAGAGGGCAGAAAATTCACCAGAGGAGAAAAAATCTGTGCCGAGGGTAAAGACGGCACATCGGCATACCACTTTCATTTCAGCATAGGCAAGGGAAAGCCGACAGGAAACGGCTGGACTAAAAACAGCAACGGAAAGTGGGTCTTACGTACCGACGGCGGCGCCTTCAGACCTGAAAAGCTTTTCTATATTGACCCCTCATTCACACGTGTGGTAAATAAGGGTGGTCTTTCCTTCAGAGAGCTGCCCAAGGAATACGAAAAAGGAAGCTACCGTGTGACTGCCGGGCTTCTCAACGTAAGAACAGGTGCAGGCACATCCTTTAAAAAGAAGAGCTTCAGACAGCTTACCGAGGACGCAAAAACAAAAATTCTTTCCCTTGCCGGCTACGAGGCAGACGGCTATGTGAAGGGGCTTTGCTTCACCGTTTATGAAACCGACGGAAGCTGGGGCAGAACGCCCTCGGGCTGGGTGTGCCTTGACTACTGCGAGGCGATATGAATGACAGAAGGAATAGTAATTGCACTTCTCAGCCTCATCGGTACTCTTGCAGGCTCCTTTGCAGGTATTCTCACCGCAGGCAAGCTGACAAATTACCGCATAGAGCAGCTTGAAAAAAGAGTTGAAAAGCACAACAGCATAGTTGAAAGAACCTACCGTCTTGAAGAGGAGGCGGAGGTTGACAAGGAACGCTTCAAGGTCATCAACAACCGTCTTAAGGACCTTGAGGAATTTCACAAACCGAGGGCGTAGGGTACGCCCCGCGTGGCGTACCTCGCTGAATTATAAAATGATACCGGGTCCGCCAAAAAAATTTTTGAAAGGAGGATTTTATGAAAAATATAGATATAACACCCATCATTCAGGCTCTTATCGCTCTTGTCAGCCTGATTATCACAGGCTTTATAATTCCCTGGCTCAAGCAGAAGCTGAGTAACGAAAAGCGTGAAAAGCTCAGAAGCTGGGTTGCTATTGCTGTCAGAGCCGCCGAACAGCTTTACGGCAGCAAAACAGGTCTTCAGAAAAAGGAATACGTTATTTCTTTTCTTTTGTCAAAGGGTCTTGTTTTTGATGTTGACGAGGTAACGGCAATGATTGAAAGTGAGGTCTATAAGCTGACAGAGGAAAAGAAGGCATAAAAAATCAGCGGGACTGTTTTATCGGCAGTCCCGGGGCTGTTGAGAAAGTTGCAGTATGCCTTTTTCTTCATCCCGAAGGCGTACAACGGTACTCCGAGAGGATGAAAAAGGGCAAATATATGTGAAAAGGAGCTGTAAAAAAACGAAAGTTTTTCAGCTCCTTTTTAGGGGCCCGGAAAAAAATGCGCAGAATGAACAAACCGAGCCAAAATAAAGCGAAAAGCTTTATTTTGGGTTACCCGACGGCGTACAAAGGTACTCCGAGAGGGTGAAAAAAGGACAAGTATATGTGAAAAGCAGTTGAAGCCCGATGTTTCAACTGCTTTTAGCATTTTTATATTGCTTTTTGGTTCTGTTTTTCTATTTAGTATTATTCACATATATGTTCCTGCGACTTTATCGGCAGTTTAAAGCCCCTGCATACAGCAGGGGCTTAAGCTTTATATCTTAGTAAACAAGAAGGTCGCCGATTGTTGCATACATATCGTCACAGCATACATACTTAACCTTGAAGATTCTGTATAAGAGATTGAGAAGTCTTACCCAGAGAGGCTGGAAGAGTGTGTTGTGATGGATACATTTGCAGCTGAGTCCGTTGATATAATCCTGGTTAACTGTAAGGCCTACGGAAATATATACAGGTGCGTTAAAGTCATATACGTAGTTTCTTGAAAGAACTGTTGAACCTATATATTTGCCGCGCGGCGACATAACTGTTACAGTATATTTGGAGCTGTCATAAAGAGCGCAGGTGAACTGTGCATAATCTGTGCCGGCAACAAGATAGCCGGTGCCTGTTGCCATAAGCTGACCGTTTTCATCGGTAATCTGAACGTTAAGTCCGTTGAGATATTCCTCTCTCTCATACTCAGGAGTTGTTGCTGAATCAAACTTGACGCTGCTGTCAAACTTGATTGTAACAGTTGTTCTGTAATAGTTGAGGGTTGTTTTGTAGGTGGGAATAAGTGCAATAGGCTCGTAGCCTTCGGTTCCTCTGTATCTTGTGTCCTGATAGCCGTTGGGAACAGTTGTTGCATTGCTCTGCACCTTGCTGTATCTGCCGAGAATTTCCCAGTCGCCTGTCCATGAGTAGATGTAGCTGCGGTCCTTGGCTCTTGCAGTAACATCGTTTATGGTCTTGCCGTCGGGAAGATTTGAATATGCAAGGGGAGCACCGTAATAAGCATTGGCTGTGATGTCACTCTTCACATAGTCGTTTGCAGCTGCATCCCATAAATAGATTGCATAATCGTATTGCTTAGGAATTGCATGGTATGTTGCCTTGATTGTAACAGGACCGTAAACATGCTCGTGGTCAATACTCCAGCCCTTGAAGACATAATAATAGTTTGCATCCTCTTTAAGTGAAAGCTTCGGGTTCTGATACTGAATAACACCGTTTTCATCAAGGATGTACTTCTTGTTACCGTCAAGAAGAGGTTCAAATATAGAGTCATCAGCCTTCTGACCGTGACGCACATCGAAAATCGTAGTGAAATATCCGCCGTCTGCATTAACGTACTGAACATTGTAAGCAACCTCAGAGTCGCCTGTGAAAGCGGCATAAATCTTTGAGTTTTCTGTAACGGGAGCGGTGAAGTCAACAAAATCGTCAGCTGTGAATTCATCAGCATCTCTGGCTTCTGTTGTCCAGCCTGCAAGCTCATAAAGACCGTATGCCTTATCGGGCCAACGCTCACAGAAGTTTTCGTTATCAACTGCAGCCATCCATTTATCATAGCTTGCAAAGCCAAGCTCAGTAATGTAGCTCATAAGGCTTTCGCCCTTCTTCACATACCAGTTACCGTATTCGGGAACACCCTTCTTTGAAAGAAGCTCCGTTTTATATGTATCGGCAATCTTTGTATAGGTGATTTCAGCATCGTATGTATCAACAACCCAGGGATTGCAAAGCTCAACAAGCTGATATTCAACATATACGCCATCTACACTGTCATACTGAATTTCCTGACATCTGTTACACTTTATACCCTTTTTATAAAAAGAGCCTTCCTTTTCATAAACATAGTCAACACCCTCATAGTCGTGGCCGAGAGGGGGATCTACCTTTGCAGATGTGCTGTAAAAATCGCAGACAGTACAGTCATATCTTGTGTAACCGGATGTTGTACAGGTTGGTGCATAATAGGTTTCTACAAGAAAATGATTGCCTGAACCGCAGGATGCTGCAGCCGAAGAAGCAAAGCTCATCATAACCACTGCCATTGCAACAACAGCTAAAAGAACCAATGCTTTTCTGATTGTCTTTTTCATGATTATTCCTCCTTGAATGTAATTTTTCCGTTACTTCATTCAATTTAGGGAACATCTTACAATATTCCCGATTATATTTATACTATATAATTTTTTTGATAAAAAGTCAATGGATAGTCAAAACTTTAAAAATTTTTAGTCTGTTTCCGTCTTAGTCCGCCGTCTGAACAGCTCTGAGATAAAAACTGCCGTCGGAGTTTTTACCGAGGGTTATTTTCATATATTTTGCAGGCTCGGGAGGCACCGTGTTGCCCTGACTGTCCTGCACCCAGTCTGTTGAAGCAAGGTAGCCTACTGTAAGAATCACTGCGCTTTCGCGCTCGGTGGCCTCAATAACCTTCGGAGTATAAATAGGTGTAACACCTGTAATGGGAATTACATACGCCTTACTTGCTTCACTGTAGCTGAAGTATATTCCGCCGCCGTCAACTGTAGCGTGACTGAGAGTTACCTCATTTCCGAAAAGCTCCCTGAATTTGCTTTCAACATCCGTTTCGGGAACAAGCATACCGTCGCCCGTATATTCATAGGCATCAGGCTCAAGGTCGCTGTCGAGAATTGACCATATTGCAATACTGATAAGCTGATCGGCATTTGCCATAGTTATATCGTCAAAGGTATCGGGGTCATACATAATAACAGGAGCAAGAAATTCCTCATATTCGCTGTATTTTATCATATCCCTTTCCTTGCTGCGGTTTTCTGCCTGCTCGGACAGGGAAGAAAAGATGCTGATGATACCTACGGCGCAAAGCACGATAACAATAAGACCGACTACGAAGCTCAGGGGAGATCTTTTTTTCTTTTCTGCCATATTGCTCCTACCTTTCTCAGCGGGTCTGACCGTTGCCGTATACTATATATTTGAAGCTTGTAAGCTCAGGAAGACCGAGAGGTCCTCTTGCATGAAGCTTTTGTGTTGAAATACCGATTTCCGCACCGAAGCCGAATTCTCCGCCGTCGGTAAAACGGGTTGAAGCATTGACATATACCGCTGCTGCATCAACCTTTGAGGTGAATTCTCTTGCCGAGGTGTAATTTTCACTTATGATACATTCGCTGTGACCGCTTGAATAGGTCATAATATGGTCAATGGCCTCCTGAAGGTCCTCAACAACCTTTACGCTGATTTCATAGCCGAGATATTCTCTGCCGTAGTCCTCCTCATCTGCCTCGAGGGCATCGGGAAGAATTGCCTTTGCTGTTTCGTCGGCGTGAATAACCACATTCTTTTCGTCAAGTCTTTCTTTGATAAGAGGAAGCACCTTTTCTGCAACATCCTTATGAATAACAAGGCTTTCGCAGGCATTGCAGACAGAAGGACGTGAGGTTTTTGCATTATAGATGATTTCCACAGCCTTACTGAGGTCCGCATCCTTATCAACATAGATGTGGCAGTTGCCTGTGCCTGTTTCAATTACCGGCACCGTTGAATTCTGAACGCAGGAGCTGATAAGTCCTGCACCGCCTCTCGGGATAAGCACGTCAACATAGCCGTTCATTTTCATAAGAGCCGTTGCGCTGTCTCTTGAGGTATCCTCAACAAGCTGGATGCAGTCCTCCGGAAGCCCTGCCCTGACTATTGCCTGACGCATTATCTTAGCCATTGCCATATTTGAATTGATGGCTTCCTTGCCGCCTCTTAAAATAACGGTGTTGCCTGACTTAAGGCAAAGAGCCGCCGCATCAACGGTTACATTGGGTCTTGCTTCAAAAATAACTGCAATAACACCCAGAGGTACTGCAACCTTTTCAATAACAAGGCCGTTGGGTCTTACTGCGCCGCTTACTACCCTTCCTACAGGGTCAGAGAGTGCAATAAGCTCCTTAGTCGCATCGGAAATGCCCTTTATTCTTTTTTCATCAAGCATAAGGCGGTCAATCATTGATTCGCTTATGCCCTTTTCTCTTGCATTTTTTATATCCTTCGAATTTTCTTCGATTATGTACTGTGTGTTTTCAATAAGAGCATCTGCAATGAAAGCAAGTGCCTCGTTTTTCTGCTTAGTGGAGGCTGTCATCAGCACTCTTTCAGCCATTTTTGCTCTTTTGCCTAACTGTGTGAGCATAGGAATTCTCCTTTTACTTTATTATCTCATAAATAACGCTGTCACCGGGCTTGAGAATAACGGTAAGCTTTCCTTTGCCCGTATTCTGTGTTTTTCCGTAGACATAACCGCTTCTTCTGCACTGATATTATCAAGAATCACCGGCATCGGAAGGTTTTTGGGCATTATGCCGAGCGCTGTTAAAACTGAAAAGACAACTGCAAGAAATTTACTTATAAAGTCCATCTTCGTTTCCTCCCGGTATATTATATTTTATGTTTTATTCTCCCTTTGGTATGAAAAGAGTACCTACGTGGTGACCGTCGATAAGCTTATAGATATCCTGGGGTGCGGTACCGTTCATTATTACTGTAGCTATGCCTGCCTCGGATGCAATTTTTGCCGCATGAATCTTTGTTATCATTCCGCCGGTACCTCTTTCGGTACCTGAGCCGCCGCAAAGAGCTTCAATTTCTTCGGTAATCTCCTCAACAACAGGGATAAGCCTTGCATCGGGATTTTCTGTGGGGTTATCGTCAAAAAGTCCGTCGATATCGGAAAGAATGATGAGCTTCTCTGCGTGAATGAGCCTTGCAACTATTGCGGAAAGGGAATCGTTATCACCGTATACGATTTCCTCTGTTGCAACGCTGTCGTTTTCGTTTACGATGGGAACTGCGCCGTATTCAAAAAGCTTTTCGAAGGTGTTTTCAAGATTTTCTCTTCTCTTATCGTTTTCGATGTCGCTTTTTGTTATAAGCAGCTGACCGGTTTTAACACCGTTTTCACCGAAATACTTATCATACATAAACATAAGCTCGCACTGGCCTACTGTTGCAGCCGCCTGTCTGCCCGGAATATCCTTAGGTCTTTCCTTAAGGCCCAGCTTACCTACACCTACGCCGATAGCACCGGAGGTTACAAGCACAACCTCTCTGCCTGAGTTGTGTAAGTCTGCAAGAACGGAGCAGAGCTTAACCATTCTTCTTATGTTGATTTTACCTGTTTCGTATGTAAGGGTGGAGGTGCCCACCTTGATAACAAGTCTTTCTGTCTTTTTAACCGAATCCATTCAATTACCTTCTTTGTTTATCGCTTTTTCTATTATCCTTCTGTATTCCTCTTCACTCTTTACCCTGCCTACGGCAGTAAAAGAACAAAAACTCATATCAAAATATTTTTTCGCTGCTTCAACCACTCTTTCAAGAGTAATCGCCTTTATGCTGTTTATGATTTCATCGTCTGTTGTGAATTTCGAAAACAGAAGCTGCATCCTTCCGTCACCTGAAAACCTTGACTGAGGATTTTCCGACGCCATAATAAGGCCTGATATAAACTTTTCCTTAGCAATATCAACCTGACGCTGAGTAACCCTATCGGGAAAGGATGATACTATTTCAATAGCCTCGCTTATAGCCTTTTCCTCACCCTTTTCGCCAAAGCTCATAGAAACTGCAGCATATCCGCCTCCGACTGCGCTGCTGAGCCATGCTTCAACAGAATAGACAAGTCCCAGCTCCTCTCTTATCCTGCGGTTGAGCATAGATGAGGTGCCTGAGCCGAGAATGTGCGTCACGATATGCAGCGGATATAAATCCTCGCTGTCGGTAGCAACACCGGGAAAGGAAAGCATAATATGATTCTGCTCCGTAGGCATATTTTTAAGATAGAAGCCTCTGCTAAAGGGCAAGGGATAAAACTCCTCTCTGCCCGAAGAAGGAACAAGTGAGCCGAAATATTCCTGAGCCTTTTTCAGAAACGCCTCACGGTCAAAGGAGCCGCTTATGCCTATAACGGTCCTTTCGGGAAGATACCTTTCAGACATATAAGCCCTGATATCCTCAGCAGAAAAAGAGGAAACAGTCTGCCTTGTGCCGAGAATTTCAAGAGCCATTGTGCTGCCCGAAAAAATACCCGATTCGTTAACCTCATAGCAGACATCGTCAGGGTCATCCTCGCACATTGCTATTTCTTCAAGGATTACGCCCTTTTCCGTTTCAATATCCTTCGGGTCAAGACGGGGATTTCTTATCATATCAAAAAGTATATCCGTCGCCTTTAATATCTGATAGTCAAGTGCCCTTGCATAGAAAAAGGTATACTGCTTTGTGGTGTAGGCATTGACCTGAGCACCGATTTCATCCATTCCCTCGGCAATTTCAAAGCCGCTTCTTTTTTTACTTCCCTTGAACACAATATGCTCAATAAAATGAGATATTCCGTTGTTCTGCTCAGTTTCATATCTTGAGCCGCTTAAAACCCATACGCCAACTATTGCTGAGCGAAGATTTTCGCAGGGATTAAGAAAGATTCTGAGACCGTTAGGTAAAGTTATCAGCTCCATAAAACCTCCGTTTTTCAATGCGCAATTCGCAATGCGCAATGCGCAATCGCGGGAAAGGTTTGTTAAAACAGCAAGCAACTGCCCGCCAAGTAAAGCTTTTTATACAGTTTAATCGTCGGGTTATTTGTAAGCCTGCCAACATACAACAAAACCAATCTTTCCGGGCGGGTACAACTGTTCCGCTATCGGTCTGTCGGGCGCGATTGCGAATTGCGCATTGCGAATCGCGCATTGTAAATCAATTATTGAACTGTGAATTATAAAGGTCGGCATAGAAGCCGTTTTCCTTCATAAGTGATCTGTGTGTACCCGTTTCAACGATTCTGCCCTCATTCATAACAAGGATAACATCTGCCTCACGGATAGTTGAAAGTCTGTGGGCAATAACAAAGTTTGTTCTGCCTTCCATAAGATTCTGCATACCTCTCTGAATGAGCATCTCTGTTCTTGTATCAACAGAAGAGGTTGCTTCGTCGAGAATAAGTATGTCGGGTGAAGCAAGAATTGCTCTTGCAATTGTAACAAGCTGTCTTTGTCCCTCGGAAAGGTTTGCACCGTTTTCCTCAAGCTGAGTTTCAAGTCCGTCGGGAAGAAGAGATATAAATGCATCTGCCTGAGAGGCTCTGACTGCATTTTCAAAATCCTCTTCAGAGGCATCGGGTCTGCCGTAATAGATATTTTCCCTGATGGTGCCCTCAAAGAGCCATGTGTCCTGAAGCACCATACCAAGATGTGAGCGAAGCTCTTTTCTTGTTATATCACGTATATCAACGCCGTCAATTTTAATTGCGCCGCCCTGAATTTCATAAAAACGCATAAGCAGATTGACTATTGTGGTTTTACCTGCACCGGTAGGACCTACGATAGCAACAAGGTCGCCCTTGTTGACCTGAAGGTTGAAGTCCTTGATAAGGGGCTTTTCGGGCACGTATGAGAAGTCAACGTTTTCAAAAACAATGCTTGTTGCATTTTCAAGTGAAAGCTCCTTTTCACCTTCGCTCGGCTCATCCTCAGCATCAAGAACGTTGAAAACACGCTCTGCCGAAGCAAGAGAGGACTGCAGATTGTTGGCAATCATGCTAAGGTCTGAAATAGGCTGGGTAACAAGCTTTGTGTAGGTCATAAACACGGTAATATCACCGATGTTTGCCTTATCCTCAAGAATAAGATAACCGCATAAAACGCAAATAATCACGTATCCTGCATTATTGGCAAAGTTTACAAGAGGACTGATAAGACCCGAGAAGAACTGTGCCTTCTTTGAGGAATTGGTAAGAGCGTTGTTGATCTGATCAAATTCCTCTATAGCTCTTTTTTCATAGCCGTATGCCTTGACGATTCTGTGACCGGTAAACATTTCCTCAATATGACCGTTTACGTCACCGGTTTCCTTCCACTGTCTTCTGAAATAGAGCTTTGAGAACTTCAGAATAGCCATAGATATAAGAATACCTATTGGGAATGGCATAAGGCTCCATGTGGCAAGAGTGGCGTTCTGATAAATCATAATTGCAAAAACGCCGAGGAAGGTAACAACTGATGTTATAACCTGAATGAGGTTGTTCTGAAGGGTGTTGTTGATATTGTCAATATCATTTGTAATTCTTGAAAGAATATCACCCTTGTTGTGATTATCGAAATAAGAAAGCGGAAGTCTTGTAAGCTTAAGGTTAAGCTTTCTTCTGAGCTCGGTTATAAGATTCTGAACAACACCTGCCATAATATAATGCTGAAGGAAGGTAAGAACAGATGAACCGATATAAATAATGAGTATGGTTATAAGAATTTCGTATATCGGAGTGAAATCCATTGTGCCGCCGCCGAGCTTCACCTTGATCTGAGCATCAAGCACGTTGATTATATCACCGAGATAACGGGGGCCGAGCACTGTAAGAACAGCACCTACGGATGCAAAAATTGCTGTAAGAACAACAAGCACCTCTTTACCCTTGAGGATGCCGAGAAGCTTTTTTGCCGTTTTCATCATATTTTCCGGCTTTTCCTTCTCGTTGTGGCTGTTGTCACGGTACTGAGCGTACTTATCGTTTTTCAGCTTCTTTCTTTCGGGGGAATATTTATTTTTCATTCTTCATCCCCCTTTTCAATCTGTGAAGTATAAATTTCCCGGTAAACAGAGCAGGAAGCCATAAGCTCATCGTGCTTACCCATACCTACTACTCTGCCTCTGTCAAGAACAACTATCTTATCTGCATCAATGATTGTGCCAACACGCTGAGCAACAATAATAACGGTAGCATCAATATTCTCTCTGATAGCTGCTCTGAGCTTTGCATCGGTCTTGAAGTCGAGAGCGGAGAAGCTGTCGTCAAAGATATAGACGTCTGCATCCCTTGTAAGTGCTCTCGCAATGGAAAGACGCTGCTTCTGACCGCCTGAAAGGTTTGTACCGTTCTGGCTTACAAAGGACTTTATTCCGTCGGGAAGCTTATCAACAAACTCGCTGCTCTGTGAAATATCAAGGGCAAGTCTGAGTCTTTCCTCGGTTGCATTTTCGTCACCGTAGCGGAGATTATCCTCAATAGTGCCGCTGAAAAGCACGGATTTCTGAGGAATATAGCCGATTCTTGAATGAAGCTGAGCCTGTCTGAGGTCTCTGATGTCAGTTCCTGCAAAAAGAATCTGACCCTCGGTAACATCGTAAAATCTTGTTATAAGGTTGACAACCGTACTCTTGCCGCTTCCCGTACCGCCGATGATAGCTGTAACCTTTCCTTTTTCGGCTGTGAAGCTGACATCGGTAAGAGTGTTGGTTTTGGCGTCGTCATAGGCAAAGGAAACATTTCTGAATTCAACAGTACCCTTTTTGCCTTCGTCCATTGCAAGGGGATTTTCGGGATCGGTTACCGTGGGCTGAAGGTCAAGCACCTCGTTGATTCGCTTTGCGGAAATTCTTGCTCTGGGTACGATAACAAACATAGCCGCAGCCATAGTAAAGGAATAAACAATCATTACCATATAAACAACGAATGCCTGAAGGTTACCTATTGAATTTTCAAGCTGAAGCCTTTCTGCTACGGGGTTAAGGGAGTCGATATCCTTCGCTGCAAAAACTATAAGAAGGTCAAGAGCAAGGATAACCAGCACAATGCATATAGGAATAAGCACCGACATAAGACGCTGGAATTTAAGGGTAAGGGATGAAAATTCTCTGTTCTGCTTATCGAACTTCTCATCCTCAATTTCACTTCTGTTGAAGGCACGGATAACTCTGATGCCTGTGAGCTTTTCTCTTATAAAACGGTTGATGGAGTCAAGAAGCTTCTGTCTTCTTCTGAAAAGGGGCATAACCGTTCTCAGAACAATAAGAACTATAACGGCAATTACGGGAACAACTGCGAAAATGATAAGAGAAAGAGTAGGATTCATAACAAATGCCATCACAATGCCGCCTACAAGCATAATAGGTGCAGAAATGATTATACGAAGGCATTGAAGGATGAATTCCTGCAGAACTCTTACATCGTTGGTGCATCTTGTAATAAGAGAGGGAGTGCCGATTTTTTCTATATCTCTCTGTGAAAGTGACTCAACCTTAAGGAAAAGGTCACGTCTGAGGAGTTTTCCGTATTCAGCTGAGGTCTTGCTTGAAAAATAGCTGTTGATTGAAGCTACAATAACCGCAAAGGCAGAAACCGCCATCATAAGGGCACCTGTATCTGTTATGTAGCTGAGGTTGCTTTTTGCAATACCCTCATTAACTATATTACTCATCATCACGGGCAGAATAAGGCTGCCTGCCTGTGATATAACAACAAAAAACATTGCGGCGGCGGTTGAACCCTTCATCGCCTTGAGATATTTCATCAATCTTATCAATTTTCTGTTCCTCCGTAGGTGTTTTTATATGGTCATTTTCAGTAGTTTTCATAAATTTCGGGCATAATCCGACAATTATGATTCAGTATAGCAAATCAATATGAACAATGTGTAAACTAGACGTCCACTTTTGTTTACAAGACTATATTTTTTTCTTTATTTTTTATAATAACTGCGGTATGTTGTTTTATAGGCGTGAAAAGTATGCAAATTCAGCAGCAGATTCCCATAACCTCCTTCAGACATACCAGCTTTTATAAGACCCGATATAACAAAAAACGGCGTGGAGAACGCCGTTTTTGTTTTGCTTTATTTGGTGGGCAGAAACTGCCCTTTACCGATGCGGTTTTGCACTTTGTTTTCTTTTGCTCGCCGCAAGGGCATTCTTTTCTTGATAAGAAAAGAATCAAAAGAACTTTTCTGCTTTTTTCAATTTTGTGTCAGATAAATCTTTCCGCAAACTCGGCAATCTTCTTTTCGTAGTCCTCTTTACCAACCTTATAGCTCATAGCGTGGTCTGCACCCCTTACTATAAGAATATCCTTATAATCGGCACTGCAGGCATTGTGAAGAAGTGTTGCCATATAGGTAGGCACAAATTTATCCTTATCTCCGTGGATGAAAAGCATAGGTACCTTTGCATTTTTGACTGCACCAAGAGCATTGGTATCCTCCTGGAAATCGTAGCCTGCACGCTTCTTCTGAAGGGATTTGATAAGAGGAAGAAGAGGATATTTCGGAATGTGCAGGGACTCGCATTTATACATAAACTCATCCATAGCTGAGGTGAAGCCGCAATCTGCAATTGTGAACTTTACATTTTCGGGAAGCTCATCCTTACCGCTCATAAGCATAACGGTGGTGCTGCCCATTGAAATGCCGTGAAGAATGATTTTTATATCCTTGCCGAAGGTGTCAATCATATATCTGAGCCACTTCATACTGTCCTCAGATTCAAAGGAAGCAAAGCCTGCATACTGACCCTCGCTTTCACCTGCTGACTGATGGTCAACAAAGAACATATTATAGCCGAGGTCTTCAACATAATGCTTTGCATAGTGGCACCACTCTCCCTTGCCGTCGCTTCTGTAGCCGTGTGAGCCGAAAACATAAACGTCGCCGGGCTTTTCCGGTCTGATATGATAGCCCTGAAGGCGGCTGCCTCTGTCACTTACAATGCTGTGCCTTTCAATTTCCTGTGCTTCAAGCCACTGCATATCGTGGCTCAGTCTTTCATCATCTGAACCCTCGGGAGCATCGGACTCGGTGAAGAACTTTCCTACCACCGCAGGAACCTCATAGTCTCTGTCAAGAAGGAAATTATAAAAGGTATCGGCAAATTTATACATACCTATACCTGCCGCCGCACCTACTGCAAGAAGTGCACCTGCTTTTTTCATATTAACACCCTTTCATTAATCAGCTTAACAAAAAGGGCTGCCGTCGGCAGCCCTATGTATTTGTTTAACTTAAACTTATGCGTAGATAAGTTCGTAGTTACCGTCCATTGAACCGGAGAGTTCAAGAGAAAGGGAGAGACCGGCCTTACCTGTACCTTCACCGTTAAGAGGAAGGTTCTGAACGAGCTTAACAAGTCTGCCCTGACTGTCAACGGTAGCAGTCATTGTAGCACCGGGATAGTGAAGAGTAGCGTTTGTGATTTTAACGGGACCAAGGTCAAGACTACCAAGGTTAAGGGGGTCCATAGCAGTCATATGCTGTGTGGGCTCAGATGTATTCTTTGTGCCGTCGAAGATTGAATCTT
Organism: Acutalibacteraceae bacterium; assembly: GCA_045544675.1. Taxonomy (GTDB): domain Bacteria; phylum Bacillota; class Clostridia; order Oscillospirales; family Acutalibacteraceae; genus UBA6857. Next base: position 30,326 of record JAZPZK010000111.1, on the reverse strand, counting down.
CAGCAATGAATGTAAGAACCATTGTGTAACCGCCGTCTGCATTCGGTGTGCATGTAGCATTTGCAAGGCTTGCTTCTGAAACAGTTGCATCTCTGCCGCCGCCGGGAATGATCCAGTTCTTAAGCTCTCTTGTGTTATCTGCTGTGCCCTTACCGCCGTCGAAGGTTTCCTCTCTGGGCTCTGTCTTTGTAAGGTCTTCAATGATGGGATTAAGAATCTTTGCAGCAGGACCGTCGGGAAGACCAACCTGAATGATATCGTGCTTCTTAAGTGTTACCTTGCCTGTGTAGTGCTTTGCATCGTTAACAGCCTTGTTGTAAGCAGCTGCGATTTCAGCCTTTGTTGAGGGGATACCTGTTGAGGTTGAGCCGCTGTTACCTGTGTTAGCGTCTGTTGAACCGCTGTTACCTGTGTTAGCGTCTGTTGAGCCGCTGTTGCCTGTGTTAGCATCTGTTGAACCGCTGTTACCTGTGTTGGTATCAGTTGAGCCTGTGCTGCCGGTTGAGCCAGTGCTGCCGGTTGAGCCAGTGCTGCCGCTTACGGGAGCTGAGCCGCCTGTTGAGCCAGCGTTAACTTCATTGTTTATGAGTGTTCCGCCGTTTTCGGGAAGTGAGATTTTGATTTCGCCTGTTGTTTTACCTACAATAACACCGCTTAAGAATATTAATACCATTGCGAGTGCGAGAGCAACAACTTTGATTTCCTGTTTCATGGTTGTGAGAACCCCTTTCAAAGATTTTGCGTTTTCGTTCAACGCTTAAAGATATCAATGGCTAATGCTAGTCATTTACTTTATTAAATTACAATAATTTTCGTAAAAAGTCAAGCAGTTTTTCGCATTTTCGTCAAAACATTTTTTATATTTTTACCTGCCACCTTTTACCTTTGCTTTTTTCAACAAAATAGCCCGTATAAATTTGGCATAATAACCAAATAGCCTGAGTTTAATATTTTTTCTTTGCTGTTTATTATTGCATTTTGTTTTTCTGTTATATATAATGTATGGTATAGAAAAATTATCACGGAAAGCGAGGCTTTTTAATGAAAAAAATTATTAACGTAAGCGGTATGCACTGTGCACACTGTGCAAAGGCCGTTGAAGATGCAGTTTCTGCAATCGACGGCATCTCAAAAGCAAAGGTTGACCTTTCAAAGGGTACAGTTACTGCTACGATGAAAAACGAAGTGGACGATAAGCTTCTGATTGAAGCTATCAACGCCAAGGGCTTTGAAGCCGGCGAAATTACAATAAAAGAAGGACTGTTTGCATAAGCAGTTAATCTCTTCAAAGGAGTTTTAATTATGGCTAAAGAAAAAAAAGTCAAGGAAAAGCCGGTCAATGAGCATCCTAATAAGATAGGTATAAAGGAAGCTGCAGGCTACACAATCGCCGAAGCAGGTAATATGTTTAACCTGACATATATTTCCTCATACCTTAAGATTTTCCTTACAGACGTTGTCGGCATTTCTGCCGCAGCCAGCGGTACACTGTTTATGATCACCCGTGTATGGGACTGCATCAACGACCCTATGTGGGGTGCTATGGTTGCAAAAAAGGCTCCCGTAAAGGACGGCAAGTTCCGTCCCTATCTTAAGTGGGTTTCTGTTCCCCTCTCCCTTGCAACTATACTGTGCTTTGCTCCCTACCACAAGCTCGGGCTTCCCTCATGGGCACTGCTTTTAATTGCATACATCACTTACATATTCTACGGTATGATGTATACCGGTATGAACATCCCCTTCGGCTCTCTTGCATCGGTTATCACCGATGACCCCAAGGGAAGAAGCCTTCTGTCCACCTTCCGTTCAATCGGTTCGGGCATAGGCGGTGCTGTTGTTCTGCTTATTGCACCTATGTTCATATTCGACGATAAGATATATGCCAACGGCAACAAGATGTTCATGTTCGGCCTTGCTATGGGTATCCTGTCCCTCATTTTCTATCTCTGGGGCTACAAGTCCACCAAGGAAAGAATACCCTCAGAGCCGGATCCCAAGGTTGACTTCAAGGCAACCTACCTGGGACTTCTCAAATCACGTCCCTTTGTTACCGTTGCTCTTGCAGGTGTGCTTATCAGCGGTCAGCTCCAGTTCGGCTCCTTCAATACATACCTTTATAAGAACTACTTTGAGAACTCAAATCTCGGTATGATCGGTACTGTATGCACCTATCTTCCCACAGTAATTCTTATCCCCTTCATCGGCAAGCTTTCAGCTAAGTACGGCAAAAAAGAGCTTTGCGGTAAGGCTACAATCGTTTCGGCAATAGCATCAGTTGCAATGGCAATTATTGCAAACAATCAGTCAATCCTTGATATGATAAGCCCGTCAACCGGCAGACTTCCCTGGTACATCTTTATGGGTACGCTCTTCATTATCGGTATGGGCTACACCTTCGTCAGCCTTACCTGCTGGGCAGTTGTTATGGACGTTATCGACTATCAGGAATATGCAACAGGGCTCAGAAACGAAAGTGCCGTTTACGCTGTTTACACCTTCTCACGTAAGCTCGGTCAGACCATCGCCGACACCCTCGGTCTTTACCTTCTTGAGTGGGCAGGCTACACAAAGGATATGGGTACAAAGGGCTTCGTTGAAGGCACCAGCCAGAAAATTATGTTCATCTGCACAATCATCCCTGCCGTTGTTTACACAGGCGTATGGCTTCTTATGCGCTTCGGTTATCCCCTTACAAAGGAAAGACTTGAGCCCATCTACGAGTTCATCCGTGAAAAGCGTGAGGCTGCAGAAGCAGAAGCTGTTGCTGCCCCGGCAAAAGCTTAACAACAAAAAAGGCTGCAGGCTTTCACAGCTTGCAGCTTTTCTTATCGGTAAAAAAATGCACCCCGTTGAGGTGCATTTATCTTTTTATTCTGTTCCGAATTCTTTCTTTCCCTCAGGAGTATCTCTGTAATAATGAGCCTTCCAGTTGGGATGGGGATTATTCTTCCAGATTTCCTCGGCTCTGGGTGCCCATTCTTTGGCAAATTTATCGCACTTGCTGCAAAGCTCCTCAACACTTTCCTCACGGACAAGGTTTGTGGACTTTGCTCCCGTTTCCTTGATGATTCTTCTCAGACAGTCGGGGTTTTCAAGCATGGGGCAGGGACGAAGATGGTTATCGTTGAAGGGCTGATCGTGTCTGAATGCCATAAACAGCGGATTTCTCAGACCCTCAAGAATTGTATGGGTTCTGATATTTGAGTCAGAATAGTGAATGAATACACAAGGCTCCATATCGCCTGCAGAGTTGATGTGGAAGTAGTTTCTTCCGCCTGCAATGCATCCGCCGGGATATTCGCCGTCGTTCTGGAAGTCCATAATGAAAAGAGGCTTACCTGTCTTCTGATTACGTACCTTTCTGAGCCAGTAATACATCTTTTCTCTCTGCTCGGGTCTGGGAATAAGCTCAACGGGAGCTTCGTGACCGATGGGCATAAAGTTGAAATAAAGAGCAAACTTAACACCGTATTCAACCATTGTGTCAAGGAATTCGTCACTTGTAACCTTATCCAGATTCTCACTCGTGTAGCATACGGAAATACCGAAAAGACATCCGTGCTTCTTAAGAAGCTCCATAGCCTTAACAGCCTTTTCATAGTGACCCTCACCGCGTCTTGCATCGCTTGACTGCTGATCGCCTTCAACAGAAATTGCAAGAGTGATGTTACCTACTCTCTTCATTTCCTCACAGAACTTCTCGTCAACAAGGGTTGCATTTGTGAAGGCAAGGAATGCACAGTCGGGGAACTCCTCGCAGATTTTTATAATATCGTCCTTACGGATGAGAGGCTCACCGCCGGTATACATATAAACGTGAGTGCCTATTTCTCTGCCCTGCTCAACAACACTGTGCATTTCCTCATAGGTAAGGCTGTTCTTGTGTCCGTATTCGGCAGACCAGCAGCCCTTACATTTCATATTACATGCACTTGTGGGGTCCATAAGCATAAGGAAGGGAATATTGCACTTATAAATATCTCTGTTTTCTCTGATTGCCTTGGTACCCTTAACACCTGCACCAAGACCCATTGAAAGCAGAAGCTTTTTAAGCAGATCTCTGTCGATATCCCTGAGCATATTCATAGCAAGACGGTAATATACATTCTTATCCCCGTCTTCAACTGCTCTTCTTGCCGCTTCAATACTGCTCTGAGGAAAGGTTCCGCCAAGAAGCTTTTCACCCAGGCTTATGAGCTTGAGCATATTCTCCTCAGGGTTCTTATCAACATATTTAAGAAGCTTATCAAGAGCCGCACCGACGGCCGCTCTTTCCGCTTTATCCTTTAATGTCATGTCTACACCTCTTTGAAAATAGAGTCTTTAAATTGCGATACACTATAATATAACATAATATATACGAAAAGTCTATACCTTTATTTTTAAATAATTTGGTTTATATATTTGAATATTTTTTAAATTCACCCGCCAAAGTTTCTTTTTTCCTTGTAATAATTTAAAAAAGGGTATATAATAAATCGATTTTTATTAATATTCCGCAGGGAGACTGTTATGACCTATAAAACAAAATCCACTCTCGGCGCTCTGATTCGTGTTGCCGTTGCAATGACTATCTTCGTTGTTGCTGTTCTGAATTATGAAAAGCTGAAAAATATCGACGTACGTGCCCTTGTTGATGCAAGCACAAATATGATTATCGCAATTGCAACCATATGGGGCATATATCTTGTGAAGTCTGTTCTGTTTATTATTCCCGCAATGCTTATATATGTTTCAATCGGTATGGCTTTTCCGCCCACCACCGCCTGCCTTATAAGCCTTGTAGGTATTATTCTTGAGGTTACCGTTACCTATTTCCTCGGGCGCTTTCTCGGCGGACCCTATGTCAACAGGCTTCTTTCAAAAACAAAGCCGGGCCGCAAGGTGCTGGATATGAAGCTTAACGAAAACTTCCCCACCCTGCTTGTTATCAGAGCTCTCCCCGTTTTTCCCATCGACTTTGTAAGCCTTTTCTGGGGTGCTTCAAAATGCCGCTTCCCACGGTATTTTATTGCTTCCGTTGTGGGTATTATGCCGAGAGTTATCCTTTTCACAATAATCGGCGACAGCATATATGAGATTTTCCCCATGCACCGCATTGTCACCGTGATAATCATTGCTATTCCCGTAGGCTGCGTTATCTATCTCATAAAGCATTTTATAAAGCTTCGCAAGACAGGAAAAAACACCGCAGAAAAATCAGAATAAAAATGCAAAGCACCGAGCCTTAAAGGCTTCGGTGCTTCACTTTATTGAGAATCAGGAAACAGTGTATCAGGGCACAGCTTTTCTGTGCAGTTAAATAATACACCATTTTTTTATCTTTGCAACACTTCGCCACACTTTTTAAAAAAGTGTTTAAATATTGTTCATAATAGCAGTTATGTGTTGCAAATCTTATGCTGTCTGACCTGTTTTTTCTATTTTGCTGATTATTGTTCTGTAAACATAGAAGAAGCATATCAGCGTAACAATAAGGCTCACTACCTCTGCAACCGGGAAGGCATACCATACATTTGAAAGCACGCCGGTCTTTGCAAGGAAATATGCCGCCGGAAGAAGCACGATAATCTGTCTTGCAAAGGAAACTATCATTGAAAAATAGCTCTTGCCGAGGGCCTGGAAAACTGCACCGAGGTTAATGCTCACACCCGCAAGAACAAAGTGAGTGCTGATAATCCTCAGGGCAGGAACACCGATACCCATCATATCCTCACTTGCATCAAAAAGACGAAGCATTGTCTCAGGCATAAGCCACATAAGAAGAGTGCCGAAAGCCATAACGCCTACAGCAATGCTGCAGCTGAAGCGCACCGTCTGAAGGATTCGCTGCTTACTTCTTGCGCCGTAGTTATATGCAACAATGGGAATAACACCGTTATTAAGACCGAATATCGGCATAAAGACAAAAGACTGAAGCTTGAAATATACACCAAAAACTGCTGCTGCAGTTGAAGTGAAGGAAAGCAGAATCTTGTTGAAGCAGAAGGTCATAAAGGAGCCGATTGCCACCATAATTATTGAGGGAACACCGATTTTGTAAACCTCAAGAATCAACCTGAAATCAGGTCTGAAGCCCTTGAAATCAAGCTTTACCTCCTTGTTGAGCCTTACCTGAAGAATACAGCCCACGATAAATGCCACAATCTGACCGATGACCGTTGCTGCCGCCGCGCCCATTGCCTCCATACCGAAGCCGAAGGGCATTATGAAGGCGCCGTCGAAAAGCTCGTCACCCTTTGCAAAAATGAAAATAGGGTCAAGGATGATGTTTGTGATTGCACCCACAAGCTGTGTTGCCATTGCAAGGGTGGTTTTACCCGTTGCCTGCATAAGTCTTTCCACCGTAACCTGACCGAAAACACCGCCGGAAAGGATACATACAACAGAAAGATAATCCACACCGTAGGCATATATGTGGCTGGAAGAATCAACCTGAGTAGAGAAGAAAGGCTTCACGCCGAAAATGCCGAACATAAGAAAAATAAACCAACTTACAAGCACAAGAAGCATTCCGTTTGTTGCAACGCTGTTTGCCTTTTTGAAGTTTTTTGCACCAAGGCTTCTTGAAAGCAGAGCGTTGATACCAACACCCGTACCCGTTGCAACGCCTATCATAAGATTCTGTGCAGGGAAAGCAAGAGAAACTGCCGTAAGCGCATCCTCACACACCTGAGAAACAAATATACTGTCAACAACATTGTAAAGTGCCTGAACGAGCATCGACACCATCATCGGAAGCGACATAGTTATAACAAGCTTTTTTATAGGCATAACGCCCATCTTGTTCTCTTTCTGCATTATCTGACCTCCATAGTTTTTTTAACGAGGCATATTATAACATCAATAATAATTTAAGTCCATATTTCATAGGAATTTTTGTTATTCAAATTGAACGTCTCAGCACTCTGATTTTTGTGCAGATTGAACAGAAACCATATTTATAGCTTCTTTTCAGCCTTAAGAGCTGTGAACATTCTTATAAGCACCGCCAGAGCAATTGCGGAAAGTATGATTTCCGAAACGGTCTGAGCATAGGCGAGTCCGTAAAGAGGGAAAAAGTGATTAAGGATATAAATTGCGGGAATTTCAAATACGATTTTTCTTAGTATGGCAAAGATAAGGGACTTTTTGCCCATTCCGCAAGCCTGAAAAACACCCACGGCAATAAAATCCATACAGATAAAGGGCAGACTTATGCACATACCCTGCAAAAATCTTGCCGAATAGTCAATAACGCTCTGTGTATCAATAAACAAGGCTGAAATTCTGTCTGAAAACATAAAATACACAACCGATGTAAGCGTCATAAGAAGCAGAACGATTTTTGTTGTGAAGGTAAGGAATTTTTTCATTCTCTCATAATTTTTTGCAGAGTAATTATAGCCGATAAGCGGCATTATACCCTGGGATATACCGAGAGCTATCTGCAGAGGTATCATATTTACCTTATGAGCAATACCCATGGCCGCTACGGGGTCAGCACCGAAATCAGCGGCAAAATTGTTGAGAATCGTCATGCCCGTAACGTTTAGAAGGTTCTGAATTGATGCAGGTATACCTACACCGCAGATACCGAGAATAACATTTTTACGCTTTGTGACCTTCTTCGGGTCAAGGCAGACGAAGGTGCTTTTTCTCTTGACGAGGGTAAGAATAAGAAAATAGCAAAGGGCAAAGCAGTTTGATATAAAGGTTGCAAGACCTGCACCTGCCGCACCCATATCAAGTCCCCAGGGCATAATGAAAACCGGGTCGAGGATTATATTGAGTATACAGCCGCTCATTGTGCCTATGCTTGCGTGAAGCGAAGCACCCTCAGAGCGCACCATATAAGCCATAACAACGTTGAGAATCGAGGGCACCGCACCTAAGGATACGGTCCACATAAGATATGCGGATGTTGCTTCGCCCGTAACCTCATCTGCACCGAGAAGTGTGAGTGCAGGACTTTTCAGAGCAGTTAAGCCCACCGAAAAGATAAGTGCAGACACAAGAGCGCAGTAAAAGCCCGTTGCCGAGCTTCTTTTTGCAGTGCCGTAATCCTTTTCACCCAAAGCACGGCTCATCATACTCGAGGAGCCTACACCGAAAAGATTATTTATCGCATTGAAGGCAAGAAGCACGGGAGCCGCAAGGGTTACCGCTGCATTCTGCACAGGATCATTGAGAAAGCCGACAAAAAATGTATCGGCAAGATTATATATAACCATAACAAGGGAGCTTATAACCGTAGGCACAGACATTTTCATAACGGCCTTTGGTATAGGTGTTTTTTCAAACAGCTCGGTTTTAGCCATAGCACTCATTACTGTCACCTCTTAAAATTAATTTCAACAACAAAAAATTATATCACTAATAAAATTATTGTCAACACAAACTTATTTCTCTGTGCGAATTATAAAAACGCCTTGTTTTTTGTAAAAACTGCAAAATTTCTTTGGGCAAAATAACAAAATACATTTTTTGATAACACAAAAATACTTAAATATGTTATTATTTTTACATTATATAAAGGGAGGCCTTTAAAATGAAAAATTTCAAAAAGCTCATTGCCCTTATCCTTGCTGTTGCTTTTGTTATAACGGCGGCGAATCTGTCGGCTTTTTCTCTCGGCAACAAAGTTAAAACAGGCTCAATGAAATTCACAACCGTAACGGATATTCATCTGTATCCACAGAGCCTTACGGGCAACAACTCTGAAGCATGGCAGGAATATTGCGCAAGAAACTTCAAGCTCTTCAACTATTCCGAATCAATGCTGCGCACCGCACTTGACACAATGCTCATCCGTAATCCGGAGTTAAAATATGTATTTATCCCCGGTGACCTTACAAGAGACGGTGAATATAAAGGACACGTTGCCCTTGCTGAAATTCTCGGTGAATACGAAAAGAATTACGGTGTAAGCTTCATCGTTATAAACGGCAATCATGACGTTAACAGCACCGATGCCGCAACCTTTGAAAACGGTATTCAGGAGCAGGCCAGAACTATCACCGCCGACGAATTCCGTCAGGTTTATGCAGAGTTCGGCTACGACCTTGCAGTTTCCGAATTTGCAAAGCCCGGTGACAACGTAGCAGGTCAGCTTTCCTATGCCGTTGACTTTGACGAGGGCTACCGCCTTATCGTGCTTGACTCCTGCAGATATTCCTTTGGTGAGCCTGCTGCTCCTATTACAGGCGGCGGTCTTTCGGAAGAGCTTATGCAGTGGGTTAAAAATCTTGCCGAAGAGGCTACGGCTCAGGGCAAGGCACCTATGGTAATGGTGCATCACAGCCTTGCACCTCATATGAAAATAGAGCCCTCCACCACCTCTGCATTTATCATTGACGATTATACCTATATCTCAGAAAGCTTTGCTGACTGGGGTATCCACTACGCCTTTACGGGTCATCTTCATACCGATGACGTTTCAAGCGTCACAAACGATAACGGCAAAACCCTTTACGATTTCGAAACCGCTTCCCTTACGGGCTTCCCCTGCACATACCGCGAAAATGAAATCACAACCTTTGTCGACGGTGAAACTCAGATGGCCTCCTCTTCAACAGCCTTTGATGCCGCCAAGGCATACACCTTCAACGGTGTTACCTATGATAAGGGCAGCTTCTATACAGATGCCTTCTCCATAGCTTACGGCGGTCTTTCAAGTGACAACGGCTATGCAAATGCCAAAGACTTCCTTATGGGTATTGTAAAGGATTCTCTTGCTGATATTCTCGGTGACATAAAGGCTCTCGGCAGTATTCCCGCTTATCTCGAAACAATGGATATCAACCTTGCTGAGCTTCTCAGCTCCTTCCTCGAGCCCTATATCGGTGACGGAATCGCAATTGCAGGCTGCAATATTTTCTCAGCCGACAATCTTATGTGGTTCATAGAGGACCTTCTCGGTCAGATTTACGACCTTTATATTGAAGATCCCGAGGCTCTCTACGCTCTTCTCGAGAGCTTTGTAGAAAAGGTTACCTCCCTTGAAATTTCCGAATATCCCTGCGATAAATTCGTTGACAGCCTCCACTTCGGCAGCAAGGATAAGCCGGGCACCGTAGGTGACGCAGTTCTGAGCGCAATGGCATACTGGTGTCTCGGTAACGAGGATATTTCCGATGATTTATTCATGCAGGATATTATAAAGGGCTTCGCTGCAGGCGGCACACTTAAAACTGCCTTTGACGTTATTGTTGACGGTCTTCTTCACGGCATAATCGAGGATGGCCTTCTTTCAAAGCTTGATATCAGACTCGATAAGCTTCTCGGCGACTCAGTTCTCGGCAAGGTTGCAGCACTTAATCTCAATAACAGCCTCCGCATTCTTCTCAAGGATGACTTCTCATATATGAATCTCGTAGACACCGTCTTTGCTCTGGGTATTCTCCCATACAAGGATCTTTACGACATGCTCAATCAGGAGCTTCTGCTCAAATATCTCACCGACAGTCAGTTTGAGGGCACAGGCACATTTATAGCCTACGTGCTTGAGGATTTTTCAACCGACAGTAACCCCAAGGAAATGGGCGACCTTGATGCCGCTTACACCTCAGAGCCTGTCCCGGTTATTGCAACAAGAGAAAACTACCGTCTTCCCACAAATATAAGCGTTACCCTCGGTGAAGACAGTAAGAGCGAAGCATATATCAGCTGGCATTCAAAATCAACAGTCGGCGGCGATATTGAAATTTATAAATCCGATTCAGAGCCTGCCTTCAGCGGCAAGGCAACAACAAATGCCGACTTCGGTATTGCACTTTCAACTCAGGAGGTTACCCGTTCAGTATTCGGCATCGACCTCGGTATTGCAGGCTTCGGCACCTACGAATTCGCTATGAACAGACACACCGTAAGCCTTACAGGTCTTGAATCCGGTGCAACCTATTATTACCGTGTAGGTGATGCAGAAAAGGGCTGGTGGAGTGAAACCGGCAGCATCACCACCGCAGATGGCAGCGATAACGTTACCTTCCTTCACGTGGCCGATCCTCAGTCACAGACCGAGCTTCAGTATGAAAGAGCGTGGGCAACCGTTCTCAGTGAAGCCTTCGATGCCTTCCCTGAAACAGACTATATTATCAACACAGGTGACCTTGTAGACCACGGTGATAACTTCAATCAGTGGGCATATATGTTCAACACCGCCTCCGGTTCACTTATGAACACCTTTATGATGCCCGCATCGGGCAACCATGAGGATCACGGTACAAATGCCCTTGTAAATCACTTTGTTCTTCCCGGTGCTCCCGAGCAGGATACCGCATCAGGTGTATATTATTCCTTCGACTATAATAACACCCACACCGCAGTTCTCAACTCAAACGATCTTGACGAAAACGAAGCACTTTCCTTTGCACAGATCGAATGGCTCATAAACGACATGCGCTCAAGCTCAGCAGAATGGAAGTTTGTTGTTCTTCATAAGGCAGCCTATTCTCAGGGCTCACATTATAAGGATAAGGACGTATGCGCTATCCGTGAGCAGCTGAGCACCCTTATGCCCGAGCTTGATATCGACATCGTATTCCAGGGTCACGACCACGTATATATGAGAACTGGCTCTCTCGTAAACAACGAAAAGACCGCTTACGATAAGATTTATCTCAACTATGACGGCAACGTTTACAGAACTCAGGACAGCCCCGAGGGTACATCCTACGTAATTTCGGGCACCTGCGGTGTGAAGACCTACCTTCAGAATGATCCCTCCGTAACCGATGAATACTTCCCCAGAGCCGAAGCTATTCTTGCAGTTGATGCTCCTATGTTCTCAGCAGTACGGATCGAAGACGGCATTCTCTACTTCGATGCCTTCACCGTAAATGAGGATGGCATTGAAAACGTTGACCGCTTTGCAATCCGTAAAGATAACACTCAGGGCGACGTTAACGAAACCTACACAGAACCCGAGAACGAAGAAGAGAATCAGACCCTCAGCGGTATCTTTGATTTCTTCATTAAGCTCAGGGATGTAATGGTCAAGGTGCTGAATGTTATGAAAAACTTCCTTGTTATCATCCTTAAAAAATAATCTGTCATAAGGGCGGCACTTCATAAGGAAGTGCCGCCCAAACTGTGGACGACACTTTTTCAGGTGTCGTCCTTTATTTTACATTGTCGGATATCAGTTTTTTTCTCTTTTCACTTGCAACTGTCATGCTCTGTATAGTATAATATATAGAAAATCGCACACGGAAGTGAAACTATGTTAAATTACAGAACCTCGGGCGTGCTTATGCATATAAGCTCTCTGCCCGGTAAATACGGAATCGGTGTTATGGGTGAAGAGGCTCTTTCCTTTGCAAAAAAGCTTTGCAATATGGGCTTTCATCTGTGGCAGGTTCTTCCCCTTAATCCCGTTGATGCAAGCGGCTCACCCTATTGCTCGGCCAGTGCCTTTGCGGGAAACATCTCCCTTATTGACCCCGTTGGTCTATATAACGCGGGACTCATTACCGAGGCCGAGCTTAGGGAAAACGAGTATGTCGGCTCTGTTTACGAGACAGACCATAGCTTTGCCTTCAGAAAAAGACTTGCTACCCTCAGAAAAGCATACACAAGAATAAACGAGGATATCCGCGGTCATATGGCTATTTTCTCTGAGCAGAACAAGTGGGTAAGTGACTATGCCTATTATACTGCGCTCAAGGATTTCTACGGTGAAAAGCCCTGGTGGGAGTGGAATGAAAAGCACGCCCGCTACAGTACCGCGATAAAGGATAAGGAAAGCTTCAGTAATGAAACCGATTTTTATATCTTCACTCAGTACGTTTTCTTCACTCAGTGGAGACGCCTTAAGGAAACTGCAAACAGTATGGGTATCCGCTTTATGGGTGATATGCCCATTTACGTCAGCCGTGACAGTGTGGACGTGTGGAGTAATACGGAGCTTTTTCAGATAAACGAAAAGAGCCTTGCTCCCACCCACGTTGCAGGTGTACCTCCCGACTATTTTTCCGCTGACGGTCAGCTTTGGGGCAATCCTCTTTACGATTGGGATAAAATGGAAAAGGACGGCTACAAGTGGTGGATAAGCCGCATTGAAGCCTCACTCAAGCTTTACGACAGCGTAAGAATCGACCACTTCAGAGCCTTTGCATCCTACTGGGCGGTACCTGCAGAAAGCAAAACCGCAAAGGTGGGTCAATGGATTGACGGTCCCGGCATGAAGCTTTTCAATAAGGTCACAGAGGCTCTCGGTGATGCTGACATCGTAGCCGAAGACCTGGGCACCTTCGGTGAGGATGTTATCAAGCTCCTTGAGGATACCAAATTCCCCGGAATGAGAGTTATACAGTTCGGCTTTGACCCGAACGGCGACAGTACCCACCTTCCCCACAACTACCCGAAAAACTCTGTTGCCTATGTAGGCACTCACGATAACAACACCATCCTCGGCTGGCTCTGGGATGCACTCCCTGCCGAAAGAGACTTCGCTCTTCGTTACTGCTGCTTCGGCGGACAGAACTGGGGCGACGGCGGACATTACAGCGGCTCCTGCAGAGCAGTTATCGAGGCAGTATGGAGAAGCAGTGCCAATACGGCAATCGTCGCAGTTCAGGATATGTGCGGCTACGGTAAGGATGCGAGAATGAACATTCCCGGCACTTGCGAAAAGAATTGGTACTTCCGTATCGGCAAGGAAGGTCTTGAGGGAATAGATGAGGGTTACTTTAAAGAGATAAATAGGGTTTACCGCAGATGAAGAGTAGTCAGTAGCCGGTAGTCAGTAGTCAGGGAATGCCCTTCGGGCATTTGTAAATTACCCTCTCAGTCGGCTGTGCCGACAGCTCTCCCTAAGGGAGAGCCAAGAATTTATCTTAAAATATTTTACTTGCCTCTCCCCTCGGGAGAGGTGTCACGAAGTGACGGAGAGGGCGTTTCCTCCCGCGCTTTAAAGAAAGGATCTGATATAAATGATAGAAATCATCAACCACGGTGTTCATCTTGTAAAGGGCAGAACACTTATTACAGGAACAAAAGAGGAGCAGAAGGCTCAGCTTGAAAATATGGGTCTTTCTCCCCGTGAGGACAGAAACGGCACTATCGCCTATTCAATCCTCAATGCTCACAACACAAAGCCCGAGGATGAGAAAATGAGAATCAGGTTCGATTCACTCATCTCTCACGATATCACATATGTAGGTATTATCCAGACTGCAAGAGCAAGCGGTCTTAAGGAATTCCCTATCCCCTATGCTCTCACAAACTGCCACAACTCACTTTGTGCAGTAGGCGGCACAATCAACGAGGATGACCACGTTTTCGGTCTTTCAGCCGCTAAAAAGTACGGCGGTATCTACGTACCTGCAAATCAGGCAGTCATTCATCAGTATGCACGCGAAATGATGTCAAAGTGCGGCAATATGCTTCTCGGCTCCGATAGCCATACCCGTTACGGCGCTCTCGGTACTATGGGCGTAGGTGAAGGCGGCCCCGAGCTTGCTAAGCAGCTTCTTAAAAACACCTGGGACGTGAATCCTCCCGAGGTTGTGCTTGTTTATCTTGAAAATGCACCCAAACCGGGCGTAGGTCCTCACGACGTTGCAATCGCTCTTTGCGGCGCAGTATTCAAGGATGCCCTTGTTACAAACAAGGTGCTCGAATTCGTAGGCCCCGGTGTTGAAAATCTCTCAATGGATTTCCGTATCGGTATCGACGTTATGACAACGGAAACGGCCTGTCTTTCATCAATCTGGGAAACCGATGATAAGGTTAAGGATTTCTATACAATCCACGCAAGACCCGACGATTACAAGGCTCTTGCCCCCGAGAAGGTTGCATATTACGATATGGCAATCAGAATTGACCTTTCAAAAATCGAAAGCATGATAGCTCTGCCCTTCCATCCCTCAAATGCATACACAATTCACGAGCTTCAGCAGAATCCCGACATTCTTTTTGAGGTTGAGAAGGCTGCAAAGGCTCAGTTCGGCAATAAGGTTGATTTCAAGCTCCGTGACAAGGTACGTGACGGCAAAATCTATATCGACCAGGGTATTATCGCAGGCTGTGCGGGCGGTATGTTTGAAAATATCTGCGAGGCTGCTGCAATCCTTGACGGCAAGAGCACGGGCGACGGCTACTTCAGCCTTTCAGTATATCCCTCAAGCGTGCCCGTAAACCTTGCACTTATCAGAAACGGCGTTCAGGCAAAGCTTCTTGAGGCAGGCGCACTCTTCAAGCCCTGCTTCTGCGGTCCCTGCTTCGGAGCAGGTGACGTACCTGCCAACAACGGTCTTTCAATCAGACACACAACCCGTAACTTCCCCAACAGAGAAGGCAGTAAGCCCGGTGACGGTCAGCTTGCCTCGGTTGCTCTTGTTGATGCACGTTCAATCGCCGCTACTGCTCTCAATAAGGGCGTACTCACCGCCGCAACCGATGTTGAGATTCCCGAATACAATAAGGAATACACCTTCGATAAGGGCGTATACGAAAAGAGAGTATATCAGGGCTTCGGCAAGGCTGACACAGAGTACGAACTCAAGCTCGGTCCCAACATTACAGACTGGCCCGCTATGTATGAGCTTTCCGACAACCTCCTTCTTAAATTAGCTTGTGTTATCCACGATGATGTTACCACAACCGATGAGCTTATCCCCTCGGGCGAGACATCTTCCTACCGCTCAAATCCCCTCAAGCTTGCTGAATTTGCCCTTTCGCGCCGTGAGCCTGAGTATGTGGCAAGAGCCAAGGCAGTAGCCGCTGAGGAAGCAAAGCGTCGTGAGAATAACGGCAGTGCAGAGGTACTCGAGGCACTCGCAAAGGTTACTCCCGTACCCGAAAAGGTTGCAGAGCACACTCAGTTCGGCTCATGTGTATTCGCTTCCAAACCCGGTGACGGCTCAGCAAGAGAGCAGGCAGCCTCCTGCCAGAAGGTGCTCGGCGGCTTTGCAAACATCTGCTACGAATTTGCAACCAAGCGTTACAGAAGCAACTGCATCAACTGGGGTATTCTCCCCTTCACCATTGATAAGGAAAGAGAATTCAACTACTCCCACGGCGATTACGTTTTCGTACCCGGTATAAGACACGCTATCAAAACGGGTAAGGAGGAAATCCCCGCAAAGGTTATCACCAAAGACGGTGTTGAGGACATCACCCTTTACGTCAAGGGACTTACCGAGGAGGAAAAGACCATCATCCTCGAAGGCTGCCTTATGAATTATTATAAGGCACAGAACAAATAAAAAAACAAAGGGTACGCCACACGGGGCGTACCCTACACTTTTCCGGGCAAATTTATTATTTAGAATTAAGTCTTCTTTGTTAAAATTGACATTATTTTCCTGTGGTGATATACTTTTATGCGAAAGGACTGATTCAAAAATGAAAATGACAAAGAAAAAGAAAATTATTTTAATTGTTTGTGCCGTTCTTGTGGCGCTTATCACTGCGGCAATTCTTTTTTTATCAAGCTTTCTTGCAGATTTCGCCCTTGATACAGAGGCATCCTTCAATATGCAGAGCCTTTTTGCTCTTGCGGCTGAAAATATGCCTACAGATACCGATGCCGCCGGGGAAGAAATGGATTTCAGCGGCTTTATAGGCTCGGCCGAAGAAAACACCTGGTTCAAGGAGGCTTCAGAGGATATTTACATCACAAGTGAAGACGGCTTAAAGCTTCACGCCTATCTTTTTATTAACCGCGAGGAAAACAGCAACGGTAACTTTATGATGGTCTTCCACGGCTACACAAGTCAGGGCAGGGATATGGCCCACTCAGCAAGACATTTTTACGATATGGGCTACAGCCTTCTCGTTCCCGATGCAAGATCCCACGGTCTGAGCGAGGGCAGATACATAACAATGGGCTGGGCAGAAAGACTTGATAACCTTAAATGGATTGATAAAATTCTCGAAATCAGTCCCGATGCAAAAATAGGTCTTTACGGCATTTCAATGGGCGGCTCAACGGTTGTCAACACCGCAGGTGAGACCTTACCCGAGAACGTTGTTGTTGCTGTTGAGGATTGCGGCTATTCCTCCGTATGGGATGAATTTTCCGCACAGATGGATATGATGTTCCATCTTCCCACCTTCCCGCTTTTAAACATTGCGGCAAAGTTTGCCGAGGGTGATTCAGGCTTCGATCTTACAGAAGCAGACAGCACCGCACAGGCAGCAAAAATAAAGATACCCACCCTTTTCATTCACGGCAGTGCGGATACCTTTGTGCCCTTCGAGATGCTTGATAAGCTTTACAATGCGGCAAGCTGCGAAAAGGAAAAGCTTGTTGTTGAGGGTGCAGGCCACGCCATGAGCTCATCAACAGACCCTGAGCTTTACTGGAGCAGCGTTGATTCCTTTATTGAAAAACAGATGAAGGACTGAGATAAAAATTAAAACAAAAAGGAGAGCATCTGCCGCCACCCTATAGGGCAGTATTTGTTTCTCGAACAAAATTCCCCGTATTTTTGCCAAAAACCTCGCAAGGCGACAGCCTTGCTGCGTTTTGTGGCTTCAATACAAGAAATTTTCTGTTCTTACGATACTGCGAAGCACTTTAAAATGCGAAATAGCTTTGCAAGAAAAGGCGAAAATCACCGATAATGCTGACGCATATCGGTGATTTTCAACGCATTATTGTGAAGTTATTTCACTTTTTTAAAGAAGTACTGCCTTATCGGGCGTCGGCGTTTACAACCCCTTTTTTCTTATGCTTTTCGTTTTAATATGCTTACAAGATCAACTAATACGCCAAAGCCGAAAACACCTAAGGTCAGCAGATAAAAAATGCCGCTGACTATTTTCTTTTCGTAAAAGCGATGAACTCCGAAGCAGCCGAGGAAAAAGCAAAGAAGAAAAACGACCCATTTATTCTTTTCTCCCGGAGCTCTCTCTGCAAAATCAACAACCTTAGACATATCTACGTAATCGTTTGCCTCTTTACTTGAAACAAGCTTGTTATAAAGCTTTGTTTTTGTGCCCTTAAGCTCTGTCTGAATAAGTAACACATCATCGCTGTCAAAGCTGAGTGTGCCTGAAATTGAGCTGCCTGAATTAACAATTGAGGCAGCAGCCGCGGTGCTGAAAGCACTGCCGTCATTGAGCTTCAGAGAGGCTCTTTCTGCTTTTGATAAGGTTGTTACTTCAATCCTGTGGTTGCCGGGTGCAACTGTTATGCTTCTCGGATATTTGCCTGAAACTGTAATCTCTTTTCCTCCGTCGATCTTCACGTAAACCGCTGAATAATTGATATCGCCGAAAACAACAATTTTTGCCATAAAAAACATCCTTTCCTTTCTATGCTCTTTTTAAAGGGTATAGAAATTATACTCGGTTTATAGAGCATTGTCAAGTAAAAGACCATATTTTATAATGTTTTTGGTGATTCTATGATTTCTTATGAACCCTTTTATAAAACTATAAAAGAGAAAAATATATCGACGTATAAACTGATTACTCAATACGGCTTAAGCCGCAGTCTGATTGACAGATTAAAGCATAACAAACCCATAAGCACAGTTACACTCAACGACCTTTGCACAATTCTTCACTGCAAGGTTGAAGACATAATCTTATTCGTTGAGGATTAAATTTTAAATATTAAAGGAGAGCGTTGCGTAACGCTCTCCTTTTTCCTTACTACTTATTACTTGCTACTTACTACTCTGTCAAGCTCTGCCTTGATAGCCATAATAAACTCCTCAGTTGTAAGTGCAACCGCGTTGCCCTTTTCCCAGAGACCTACAAGGTCCTTGGTCATTCTGCCGCTTTCGATAACGTCAAGTGAAGCCTTTTCGAGCTTATTCGCAAAAGCGATAAGAGGCTCGTTGCCGTCAATTTCACCGCGCTTACGGAGTGCGCCTGTCCATGCAAAGATTGTTGCAATGGGGTTAGTTGAGGTCTTTTCACCCTCAAGGTAGCGGTAATAGTGACGGGTAACGGTACCGTGGGCAGCCTCGTACTCGTAGTTTCCGTCGGGAGAAACGAGTACGCTTGTCATCATAGCAAGTGAGCCGAAGGCAGTTGAAACCATATCACTCATAACGTCGCCGTCATAGTTCTTGCAAGCCCAGATGTAGCCGCCCTTTGAGCGGATAACTCTTGCAACAGCATCGTCGATAAGGGTATAGAAATATTCGATGCCGAGCTTTTCAAATTCTTCCTTGTAATTTTCGTTATAGATCTCTTCAAAAATAAGCTTGAAGGTCTGGTCGTACTTCTTTGAAATGGTGTCCTTTGTTGAGAACCATAAATCCTGCTTGGTGTCGATAGCGTATTTGAAGCAGGAATGTGCAAAGGAGCGGATTGATGTATCCTTATTATACATACCCTGAAGTACGCCGCCGCACTCAAAATCATAAATGGTTGCTCTTTCTTCCTTGCCATCGCAGTCGGTGAAAACAAGCTCAGCCTTGCCGGGCTTTGTTGTACGGAACTCAGTTGACTTATATACGTCGCCGTAAGCGTGACGGGCGATAGTGATAGGCTCCTTCCAGGTGCGTACTGTGGGAGAAATGCCGCTTACAAGAATAGGAGTTCTGAAAACAGTACCGTCAAGGATTGCTCTGATAGTGCCGTTGGGGCTTTTCCACATTTCCTTGAGCTTGTATTCCTCAACACGCTGAGCGTTTGGAGTGATTGTAGCGCACTTGACGCCGACACGGTACTTCTTGATAGCCTCACCTGCATCGATGCTTACCTGATCCTTTGTCTCATCACGGTAGGGGAGACCTAAGTCATAATACTCGGTGTTGAGCTCAACATAAGGTGAAAGAAGCTCATCCTTAATCATCTTCCAGATGATTCTTGTCATTTCGTCGCCGTCCATCTCGACGATTTTGTTCATTTTGATTTTTTCCATTTTATAGTACTCCTTGGGAATTATTCTGCTGTTTTTGCTTTTATAACTGCCTTGACCTTTGAAGGCTTTCTTGTTGTGATATTATCGGCACCGAGCTCAACAACACGGGGCATATGTGAATCCTTATTCAAGGTCCATACGGAAACCTTGAGACCTCTTTTGTGCATAACCTCAGCAAGCTTCTTTGAGCAGTCACGGTAGCGCATATTGATGCCAACCGCACCGAGACTGATGATTTTATCTGCAAGGGAGTTAAGATATGCTTCGTTGTTCTTTTTTGCCGCATTGACACCCGTGTTAAGGTAATACTCAATTTCGGGAGTCTGCTGCTTAACGGCGACAATATCCTTTTCGCCTATGCCCGTGTAGAAAATTCTGTCTTTTACGCCGTGCTTTTCTGCAGTCTCAGCAATTGCCTTAAGGTTAATTGTGGTTTTGCAGTCAACGTTTACCTTAAGACCCTCAAGCTCCCTGATAAGTGCGAAGGCTTCATCAAGGGTTACAGTACTGTCATCTGCGCCGTCGTGAGCGAGCACGGGTGTGCCGTCCTTTGCAAAATGCACGTCAAATTCAACTATATCTGCGCCGCTTTCATAGCCCTTCCGAATTGCTTCAAGAGAATTATCCTTTGTTCCCTCACAGCCGGTATGAGCTGTTAAGGTGAAGCCTTCAGTCAGAGTTATTTTTCTTTTTTTCAGCATATTGTGTCTGACAGCCAAAGCGGCAGCAACTGCACAACCGACAGCAGCAGCCGAGGCAGCAACAAGCATTCTCTTATCCATTTTTCATTCCTCCGAAAAATCAGAATTACCGAAATATTATATCACCGGTATACCTGTGATGTCAAGGAAAAAAGCAATGCAAAAGCGGTCGGGATTCGATATCCTGACCGCTTTTCTTATGCTTGTGATTTTATTTACTTTATTTATCTTCTTAATACGAACAGCATTGCTGTTCCTGTGACCTTATCGGTAGCCGTACGGCTATTGAGAAGGTTGCAGGGTGCCATTTTATTTACCCCGAAGGCGTACGCAGGTACTCCGAGCGGGTAAAAAAAGGGCAAGGCAATGCAAAAGCGGTCGGGATTCGATATCCTGACCGCTTTTCCTATGCTCATGATTTTAATTGCTTTGTTTATCTTCTTAATACGAACAGCATTGCTGTTCCTGTGACCTTATCGGTAGCCGTACGTTAAAGATGTTCTTTAACATTTGCATCAAAGTGTCCTGTATCCTGGAAGCCTGTCTGAGTGTTAAGTCTTTCTGCACTCCAGGCCTCTGCAATCTGCTCATAGGAGCCGTTGAAAATATCAGCTCTCCAGAAGCCGTCCTTTGCGCCGTACATACACCAGTCTGAATCCCACATACCGTGGCCTGTTGCCTTATATGTCCAGAGCATCCAGCTGTAATCAAGCTTATTCATTGTTGAGAAGCAGTTTTTCCAGGTTGTTGCCTTATGGGGATAGAATTCACCAACCATAAGAGGTACATTGGGATGAATTGCAATTGTGAGAAGAAGGAAGAAGTTAAAGATAAAGTCTGAGTTGTTATAGAAGTGTACCTGATAAACTACGTGGTCCCAGCCCTTCATAAAGGAGTAAGGAAGTGCGAAGCCTGTCCAGATAGCCTCCATTGTGATGATATGATCCTCGTCAACTGCACGTACTGTATCGTAAAGACGGCTGTAGATCATTTCATTCTTTACTCTTCTTGTGATTTCACCGCAGGAAACGTCACACATAGGCTCGTTAAGAAGGTCATACATAGCAACTGCGGGGTTGCCGTTAAAGCGTGAAGCGATTGCACTCCAGAGCTCATCTGTAAGTCTGCGGTATTCCTCGCCCTGCTCGCTGTCCTCCATGAGCTGTGCGCCCTGGAAGGCTCTGCCTGAATGGGGAGCATCGCTCTGCGAGCCTACTGCTCCGTGCATATCAAGGATAACATAAAGCTCTCTTTCGGAGCATTCCTCAACAACCCAGTCAAGAATTGAGAAATCCCAATCGCCATTTTCGTCAAGGATTTTTGTGCCCTTATCGTCATAGTAGAAGTTTCTGTACCAGAAGGGTACGCGGACACAGTTGAAGCCCTTAGCCTTGATGTTGTCAAGGTCGTATTCGGTAATCCAGTTCTCATAGAACATATTAAGAAGCTCCTGAGCCTTTTCTCTGCCGAAGCGCTCTTCAAGCTTATCGTAAACCATTTCACCGTCGTACTTCTTTTCTGCAAGCACCTCTTCGGGG
This sequence comes from Acutalibacteraceae bacterium, assembly GCA_045544675.1. Lineage (GTDB taxonomy): Bacteria > Bacillota > Clostridia > Oscillospirales > Acutalibacteraceae > UBA6857. The sequence goes on along the minus strand of JAZPZK010000111.1, from coordinate 8,277 downwards.
ATATGGTCAGGGTTAAGCCAGTCCTCACGGACAAGCCATGCACCTAAGTTAACGCCCTTGAGCTGAACCTCTTCGCCCTTCTGATTGACGATTTTTCTGCCCTTGGTTGTAAGGAAATCTTCATCTGTGAAGCCTGTAACCTCATCTGCGGTGTCTGCAGCGCTTACAAAAGGAACTGCAGTAAACATCATAACAAGACAAAGCAAAAGGCTCATAACTCTTTTAAATGTTTTCATTTCTAAAACCTCCGATTAAAATTTAAGACTATTTATCTTCCATAAATATCCATATACAATTATACATCAAGGGGATAAAAAGTCAATGAAGGCCGACTTGTTTTTACCTTTCACACAAAAAACAGCCGAATTTTTTGTTCAGAATGAAGTCTGTAACCTTGATTTAAATTGTGCATAGTGATACAATAGTGTATATTTTATGAAAGCGGTGGCAAGTTATGGAAAAATATCTTATCGTCGGAGCAGGAAGAAGCGGAATCTGCTCTGCAAATATGCTCAATTCCCTTGGCAAAAACTATGCGATATACGATGCTAACGTAAATTTAGATAAAGAAATGCTCATCGACCGTCTTGACAACAAGGATGTTGAGCTTTTCCTCGGTGAAGTGACAGAAAACACCCTTGACGGTATCGACATCTGTGTCACATCCCCCGGTGTGCCTCTTGAAACACCTATTCTCAAGGCAGTCAGCGATAAAAATATTCCTATATGGAGCGAAATTGAGCTTGCTTACCGATACGATAAGGGCAGCGTTATCGGTATCACCGGTACCAACGGCAAAACCACCACAACCTCACTTACCTATGAAATAGTAAAAAAATGGAAGGAAAGCACCCTTCTTGTAGGTAATATCGAGATTCCCTACACAGGTCTTGCCCTCGAATCAAAGGAAGGCGGTGCAACAGTTGCAGAAATCAGCTCCTTCCAGCTTGAAACAATGCTCACCTTCAAGCCGAGAGTAAGTGCAATTCTCAACATCACTCCCGACCACCTTGACAGACACAAGACAATGGAAAATTACGCTGACGTGAAGAAGTCCATTGCAAAAAATCAGGATGAAAATGACTTCTGCATCCTTAATTATGAGGATGATGTGCTTCGTGAATTCGGCAAGGATTTAAAGTGTAAGGCTGTATTTTTCTCATCGCTTCGTGAGCTTTCAGACGGTCTTTACTATAAGGACGGCATAATCTATATCGCTGAAAAGGGCATCAGCACCCCTTACATCCGTACCGACGAAACAAACCTTGTAGGTCTTCACAATTTTGAAAATATTATGGCTGCTGTGGCTATGACAAGAGCCTTCGGTGTACCCGACGAAATCATTAAGCAGGCTGTTAAGGACTTTGTTGCCGTTGAACACAGAATAGAATTCGTTGCTGAAATAAATGGCGTAAAATACTATAACGATTCAAAGGGCACAAATACCGATGCAGCTATCAAGGCTATTGATGCAATGCCCTCAAAAACTGTGCTTATTGCCGGCGGCTACGACAAAAAGAGTGAATATGACGAGTGGGTAAGCCGCTTCCCCGGAAAGGTGAGAAAGCTTGTGCTTATCGGTCAGACAAAGGAAAATATTGCCGCTGCCTGCGACAGAATAAGCTTTAAGGACTACTGCTTTGCAGATTCTCTTGAAGAAGCAGTCAACATCTGCGCTGAAAGTGCTCTGCCCGGCGACTGCTGTCTGCTCTCCCCCGCCTGTGCTTCATGGGGTATGTTCAAAAACTATCAGCAAAGAGGCACAATGTTCAAGGAGTTTGTAAAAAATCTCAGATGATATATTAGTAAAAACGGCACCCGATGGGTGCCGTTTCCTTTGTATTTATCAGTCGTAGATATTCTTTTCCGGATACCATATGGGGAAGAAAAGTCCGTATTCATCTCCGAATACCCATCTGCCCTTTTCATAGACAACCTTGTAGTTAATATACATGTTTTCTTTGCTTGAATAAAGACGGTAAAGATATTCTGTTGAAGAAATCTTTTTCAGACTATCCTTGTAAGGTGCTTCCGGCTGAAATAAACCGCCGCCGTCACCGTTATGCATATACATCTTTCCGTTATAGTCTCTGTAGCCGAATCCGCTTGACTCTATAAAGTCCTCAGTATGCTCTTCGGTAAAGTATTGGAGCATCTCTTTTCTTAATTCTTCCGTTGATTTGATATCATCGTCAATAACGGCATAAAATCTGAAGGTAAAGCCAAACTCCGGCTTGTATACGTCTATGTAATCGTTACGGTCAAGCACGTGACGGTATCTGAGATCTGCATATCCGTTTATTTCATCTTCAAATATGTAGTTGAAAATATGCCATTTTTCCTCAAGGTCATTTGCCTTAATGAACATCCTTCTTACATAATCATCGGTAAGAGCGCCTGTTTTCACCTTGAGCTGTGTATATTTTTTTGCCCATACGTAGCCTGATTCTGCCTTTATGTATGCCTTGACAGCAAAAATGTAGTTTTTGCCGGGTGTCAGGCTTTTAACCGTTGCCGTCTGCTTTGTAGTTGCTCTTACTACAGTATCCCACTGCTTTGTCTGAGTGTTCCACAGATACACACGGTAGCCCGTTGCGCCCTTTACCGCGTCCCAGTTGAGAATGACATATTCAGAGCTGATTTTTGAAGCTGTAACAGCCTTTGTTGCGCCGGGTATTGTTGCAGCTTCAAGCTTTTTATAGCTACTTGCCCAGTATGTAACTCCGCCAAACTTTGTATAAGCCTTAACAGCAAAGGTATATTTTGTTCCCTGAGAAAGTCCGGTTGCTGTGTATGTAAGACCGGTTGTGGTTTTGAGTGCCTTCCAATCACCGTTCCTGAGAACAAATACTCTGTAGCCTGTTGCACCGGGAACTTTATTCCACCTGAGAGCGATGCTGTTTTCTCCGACAGATTCTGAAAGCTTATCTGTAACTCCGGGTTTTGTAAGTGTGTTGATGCTCTTAAGCTTGGGTGCCCATAGGATAGTGCCGTTGTTGACATAGGCTCTTACGGCAAAGGTGTATTTTGTCCCCGGCTCAAGATTTCTGATTGTTGCAGTAGTTTTCTTTCCTGTTGTTCTTACGGCAACATCCCAGTTTTCGGTTTTCTCATTCAGGATAAAAACTCTGTAGCCCGTTGCATCCTTAACCGCACTCCAATTAAGAGTTATCTGCTTTGTTCCGGGTGTACTTTTAAGAGAAGCTGTAACACCCAGAGCTGTTTTAACCGAAACCGCAGTCTGCTCCGGAGCCCAGACGGTTACACCGTCAATTTTTCTATAGGATTTTACGATAAAAGTATAATCGGTGCTGTCCAAAAGTCCGTCAGCAGTGTAGCTTGTTGAGGTTGTTGTTTTAAGAGGCTTCTGACCTGTTTTTGTCTTAACATACACTCTGTAGCCTGTTGCATACGGCACTTTATTCCAGCTGATTTTTGCTGTAGTATCCGTTGCTGAAGCCTGAAGACCTGTAACCGGTCTGTAAATATAAGTATTACATACAGGTTCAGGCAAATAATTACCCAGATCAGCTATCTCCAGAGCATCAAGCTCTGCTTTACTGCCCTCATAATAAACATCAAATCCGCCACTGTATATAAAGGCTTCATCTTCTATTCCGGTTATACCCTTATGAAGATACAGCTTTTTAAGATTACGGTTGCGTACATTGACAAAGGCACCGCTGCCTATTACAGTTACACTGTCAGGAACTATATAAGTTTCATTTGCTCTTGCCACAGGATAGGAAATAAGTCTGGTTACATCCTTGTTATAGAGCACGCCGTCAATAGTTGTATAATCCTTGTTTGCACTGTCAACTATAATTGACCTTAATGAAGGACAAGAATAAAACCTACCAATACTTTCAACATTTGCAGGAATGCGGATTGTTGTCAGCTTTTCGCATTCTTCTATAACATGACTTTCTATCTGCTTAAGATTTCCGTTTTTAAATTCAATTTTCCTGAGCCCGTTGCATTGATATATTGCATACATCGATAAGGATTCAACGCTTGACGGAATCACCAAAGACGTAATACCGTTAACCGAAAAAGCATTTCTGCCGATGTGTTTCACCGTAGAAGGAATAATAAGAGACTTCATACTAACGTCAACGATAGCATTGTCGCCAATCTCCTCCACACCTTCGGGAATTCTGAATTCATTATATTCTTTACCCGTAGGAACGCATATCAGACATTTCATTTCTTTATCGTAAAGAACACCGTCTACAGATGCAAAGTTCGGGTTGTTTTGTGAAACAGTAATATCTCTAAGACTATAGAATTCCCCGCTTCTGATTTTTTCCACACCGGCTCCCAGATGAACATTCTTAACACCGGACATACTTAAGGTGCCGTCCATTGATACAACGCTATCAGGAACAACAACAGTATGAGTCTCTATACTTGAGGAAAAAAGTCCGAAGCCCAGAGCAGTAACGGTTTTTCCGTCAATTTCAGAGGGTATATTAACCTTAGTTTCTTTTCCGAGATATGCGATGATTTTTACTGTATCATCGTCCTGCACAATGTATTTATAGTTGCCGCTTATCACACTCGGTGCTCCGAAGGCATTCACAGAAAAAGTGAAAATAATCAGAATTACCGTCAATGCAAGCATCAATAATTTTTTCTTTTTCATTCTCTTTTCCTCCTTTAACTTGGTACGTTTATATTATATCACAACCTCATATTAATGTAAACTGTGTTTTTTCGGTCAATTTTATTGCATTATCCGTTATTCGGAACCATTGCTACCGATATAAACTCTCCGTCCTTGTAATCGTTTTCCAGTATTCCGCCATAAGCAGAAACGGCTCTCGATATATTCTTTATACCGAATCCGTGTAAGCCATCTTTATTTGATTTTGTGCTGACAAGCTTATGCTTACTGTTAAAGGGATTTTCGTTTGCAGTGTTTGTTACCTGGAAAAACACGAAGCTTTCCTTTTGCCATATTTCAACCCTGACATAGCGTTTGTCGGCATCTTGTATTTTTGCACAGGCCTCAAGGGCATTGTCAATCTGATTTGCAAGGATGGCACAGATATCTACAGAAGATAAATATAAGGGCTCGGAAAGATTTACACGGTGTTCAAAGGATGTGTTCTGAGCTTTGGCATCAATAACCTTACAATTTATAATCGAGTTGATAACATCGTTGCTGCTGTGACAGTATTGAGCTTGTGTGTATGAAACAGCAAGCAAATCCTCAATATATTTTTTTGCCTCAGCACCTGAGTCAATCAAGCCGCTGATTGTGACAGGATAGGCTTTAAGGACTACTTCTTTGCAGATTCTCTTGAAGAAGCAGTCAACATCTGCGCTGAAAGTGCAAAGGAAGGCGACTGTTGTCTGCTTTCCCCCGCCTGTGCTTCATGGGGTATGTTCAAGAACTATCAGCAAAGAGACACAATGTTTAAGGAATATGTAAGAAAGCTTAAATAATATACCGATACAGTAAGGAGCTGTAAAAACTTTCGTTTTTTTACAGCTCCTTTTGTTTTTATTATCAGTCTTTTATAAGAGAATCACCGAAAATTATGGGGTAGAAGTAGTCGACATCGTCAGCTTTTTCACCGTTGTAACGTTTATCTTCATACTGCATGGTAAATACCCATTTACCACCCTTATAGATAAGGTCGTAATAAAGTCTGTCAAAATTACCTTTATCGCCATCCTCAAAATGAGCTTTAAGATAATAGCGGTAGTGAGTTGATGAAATCTTCTTTATACTGTCGGTATAATAGGTTGCAACCTCATAATCAAAATCATACGCTGAAACATAAAGCTTTCCTTCATAATCAACAAAATCATAAAGGCAGTGTTCAACATATTCCTCATCGAAATACTTGCCGAGGAGAGCTCTGAGATCATTTGTTGACTTGATTTTATTGTCAACCACAGCATAGTAATAATAGGTCTTGCCGTCATAGGTTGTATATATGACATCATCTGTATCAATGATGTGTGAATACTCTAATACAGCAGCAGGAACTTCACTTTCATATCCCTCTACTACATAGAACGCAGGCCACCACTTCATGTCGACCTTACTTGCCTCACAAAGAAGCTTTCTTGCATAATCGTCGGTCATATCAGCCGTTTTGCCTGTTTGCTTGGTGTAGGTCTTTGCCCAGATATCACCTGAATCTGTGCGTGTAAATGCCTTCACTGCAAATGTATAGCTTCTGCCGGGAACAAGATTTTTAACTGATGCAGTAAGCTTTGTTGTAGCCTTCACAGCAGTTTCCCACTTTTTTGTCTGTGAGTTATACACATAAACACGGTAACCGGTTGCATTCTTTACACTTTCCCATTGAAGAGTAACATATTCTGCACGTGATTTGGTAACCTTAATTGACTTCGTCACGCCGGGGCAGGTAGCGGTTTTGTAAAGCTTATAGCTGTTACTGTCGTAAACCTTACCTGCGGCAGTTTTGCCGTATGCAATAACTCTGAAGGTATAATTTGTACCCTGATAAAGCTTACTTACTGTAAGGCTTGTGCCTTCGGTTGTTCCTGCCTTGACATATGCCTTCTTTGAGGGACTGTAGCGGTAAACTGTGTAGCCTGCCGCACCGCTGACCTTATTCCACTTGAGGGTAACAGATGTGTTGTCACTTGTGGAGGTAACCTTTGAGGTAACACCGGGCTTTATGTAGAAAAATACATTCTTTGTTCCGCTGTAATCACCGATAAAGGTAACCTTAACGGTATATCTGCCGATGCCGCTTCTCTTTGATGCAACCGATGTTTTATAGTCAACGTTCTTAACAAGGGTATTGCCTTCGGCATCCTTTACGGTTACCTTGGGAGTTCTGTTTTTGCCGTTGTGGGTATACTGGGTTGTTGAAAGGGTAACACTCTTGATAGCAGGTATTACAGTTTCGTCAATGTAATCGCCACAACCACAGACACAGTATTTTGCTTTAAGACCGTTTGCTTTTAAAGTAGCAGCTCTGACAACAGTATAGTCCTCTGAATAGGTATGTTCGGAATAAACAGAGTTACACACGACCGTTTTACCTTCAAGAGCATTTTTCCAGCTTGCAGGAATAGTCGCACCTTCATAATAGATATCGGCATTCGAGTAGGCAAAAGCCAATTCATCTATTGTTTTAACAGCTGTAGTTATGTAAATCTTTTCTATTGAACTACCTGTTTCATAGAATGCATTGTTTTTGATGTGCTCTACACCCGAGGGAACAAGAAAATCTGACTGTTTCTTTCCCTGAGGATATTTAACAAGAGTTTTCATATCCTTGGTATAAACAACGCCGTCGACCGAAGTTAAATAGGGATTTTCCTCGGCAATAACAATATTTTCCAAAGATTCACACTGCATAAGAACACCGATAGTCTCAACTGACTCCGGAAGGTAAACAGTCTTAAGAGCTCTGCAGGATTCTATAGATGTTCCATATATAACAGTTAAGGAATTACCGGATATACTTATAGTTTCAAGCTTATCACACATATGTATTGCCTTTATGGCAAGCTCTTTTACACTGCCGGGAATACTGAGCGACTTGATGGTGCCACATGACTCAAAAGCATATTCGCCAATAGCGCTTACTGCCTTCCCATCAATTTCATCAGGTACAGACACATTTGCATCGTCACCGGTGTAACCGATAATTTTAACGGTGTCATCCTCAAGTACTGTGTACTTGAAATCGCCGTAGGTATACTCAGTATCAGCAGCAAAAGCACTCACGGAAAAAACAAGCATAACCGTAACTACTGCAACTATAATAGCAAGAAGTTTTGTCTTTTTCATTTTGTTGTCCTCCTTAGATTTATAATATTTATATTACAATAAAAATTGTATATAAACGCAAATTTGTCGATTCGGCATGTTTTTTTGTCCGAATGGCTTATAAAATAAAAAGTGCGCCCAAATGAGCGCACAAAAAATGCATCTCATTTGTTGCGACACAAACTTAACGACACTAAAGGGTACAGTTAATAAGAGATACACTTTTTACAAGTGTTATCCCATTTAGCGTCTAATATACAGTTTGGTCGCACAATCAATATAACATATTATACTTTATTTGTCAATAAAAAAGACTGCCCTTTAAGGACAGTCTTTTACATATACCCTGAAAACTAAACAAAGGAAGTAATGAAAAGAGGATTGTAGTATTTGTTGAACCAAGGAATTTGGTCAAGCCCTCGACCTATTAGTATTGCCTAGCTGAATGCATCACTGCACTTACACTTGCAACCTATCAACCTCATAGTCCTTGAGGGGTCTTACTAGCTTAT
>JAZPZK010000110.1:0-5525 GCA_045544675.1 Acutalibacteraceae bacterium | reverse complement strand
TTTTCAATTTCAAATTATATTTAAAATATGCTCATTTGTCAAGAAGTAAGAGGATAATTTAAAGAAAAGATGTAATGCTTTTGCACATAATGTTATTTAAACTGTTAAAATGCACAAAATATAGTGTAAAAGTCGTTAGATAATTCTAACTGTTATTTACCAAAAATCTATTGAAAAGTTTGTAGAAAAAAGTAAAATATATATATGACTATTAAAATACAAGGATATGGGGGTAAAACAATATGTCACCAGCGTCATTAACAGAATATCTTGACACAATTCCTCAGGGAAGACTCGGAATCATTGCCATGAGAGGCTGTGAGGAGCTTGCTAAAAAGGTAAGCGACCAGATTGTTGAATGCAGAGAAAGATTTGAAAAAGAGCACAGCAATCTTCATCTTAAGGGCTACCACAGAGATTCATACATTCTCGATGCAACCTTCCCGAGATTTTCAACAGGTGAAGGTAAAGGCGTTATTAACGAATCAATCAGAGGATATGACCTTTTCATCATCTCCGATTGCTTCAATTACAGCGTAACCTACAAGATGTACAACCTCAAGGATGCAAACGGCGAGCCTCTTCAGGTTCCCATGAGTCCTGACGACCATTTTGCTGACCTTAAGAGAGTTATCTCAGCCTGTGCAGGTAAGGCAAAGAGAATCACAGTTATTATGCCCATGCTTTATGAAGGCAGACAGCACAGAAGAACAACAAGAGAATCCCTTGACTGTGCTCTTGCACTTCAGGAGCTTGAAAATATGGGTGTAAGCAACATCATCACCTTTGACGCTCACGACCCCAGAATTCAGAACGCTATCAAAATCGGCTTTGAAAGCGTTTCCCCCACCTATCAGATGATAAAGGCTATTGCAAAGAGCCTTAACAACGATATCAAGTTCACACCCGAAAACACTATGATGATCTCCCCCGACGAGGGCGGTATGGGCAGATGCGTATACTACTCACAGGTTCTCGGCGTGCAGCTCGGTATGTTCTATAAGAGAAGAGACTTCTCAAAAATCGTTGACGGAAGAAATCCCATCGTTTCACACGAATTCCTCGGCTCTGACGTTGAAGGCAAGGACGTTATCGTTGTTGACGATATGATTTCAAGCGGTGACTCAATGCTCGACGTCTGCCGTCAGCTCAAGAAGCTTAAGGCAAAGAGAATCTTCGTTTTCTCTTCCTTCGGTCTTTTCTCATCAGGTCTCGAGAGATTTGACGAGGCTTACAAGGACGGTGTATTTGATAAGATTTTCACAACAAATCTTATTTATCAGACACCTGAGCTTCTTACCAAGGATTGGTACTACTCAGTTGATATGTCAAAGTATGTTGCTCTTATCATTGACACTCTCAACCACGACAGATCAGTCAGTCCCTTCCTTAACCCCATTCAGAAAATTAACGCTTACATCGATCAGTACAAGCTTAAATAAACACAAAATTATGGCAGTACATTCCGCAAGGTTTGTACTGCCTTTTATTTTATTCAATTAAACCGAGAACATCGGGAAAAAGCTCGAGACTTCTCTTCAGAATGCCGTTCATATGTGCTATGGCAACACCGTAGTTAACAATCGGTACTTTCTGTGAGATGCATCTTTCGGTTCTGACTTTCATTTCCTTCTCATTGAGCATACAGCCTCCGCAGTGAACCACAAGTCTGTACTGTGACAAATCCTCTGGAAATTCGCCGCCGCTTGTGAAAGAAAATTCCGGCTTTGCACCGCTGAACTTCTCAATCCACGCAGGCATTTTAACCGTACCTATGTCATTACACTGTCTGTGGTGGGTACAGCCCTCGCTGATAAGCACCTTATCACCGTCACCGAGCTTTGAAAGCACCGAGGCACCTTTTACAAGCTCGGAAAGCTCACCCTTGTATCTTGCCATAAGAATTGAAAAAGAAGTCAGGGGAATTTTATCAGGAACTATCTTTGAAACCTTGCCAAAGGCCTGAGAGTCGGTTATTACCAATTTCGGCGGCTCTTTAAGGCAGGAAAGTGTTTCTGTCAGCTCTGAATCTCTGCAGGTTATTGCAACGGCACCGCTATCGAGAATATCACGGATTGTCATCTGCTGAGGAAGGATAAGTCTTCCCTTCGGTGCAGCCTTGTCAATAGGAACAACGAGGATAACTCTGTCCCCTGCTTTGATTAAATCGGAAACAATAGGCTTACTTTTCTCTGCACCCTTTGCAAGCTTTGCGATAAGCTCCTTAAGCTCATATACATTTTCGCCCGTCAAAGCACTGACCGATATTTCATTGTCACCTTTCGGTGCTTTATATTTCTTTATGTCTGCCTTATTTCTCGCGATGATATAAGGCAGCTTTCTTTCTTCGAAAAAGCTTATAAGCTCTTTTTCCGCCTCTCTGAAATCCTGTTCACTGTCAGTAACAAGTACGGCAATATCGGTTTTAGAGAGAACCTCTTTTGTCTTTCTGACACGAAGCTCACCGAGACCGCCCTCATCGTCAAAACCGGGAGTGTCTATGATTACAACCGGACCTATCGGAAGAAGCTCCATGGCCTTTTTTACCGGGTCTGTTGTCGTACCCTTAACGTCGGATACAACGGATAAATTCTGCCCCGTAACCGCGTTGACAAGGCTCGATTTACCTGCATTTCTCAGGCCGAAAAAGCCTATATGCACTCTTTCCGAGGAAGGAGTTGAATTCAAACTCATATTAGCCTCCCTTCATCAGAAACGGAAGTCTCTGCGGTTGGAATTCTTTATATCCTCAATATTTTTCTTTGCGATTTCTTTGACCTTCGGATTAGTAACCTTTTCAATCTCCTGCTCAATCATCTTAAAGCCGACTTCCTTGGTTTCCTCTGAAGCATAGTCAATAAGATACTCGGTAAGAGTCATAAGAGCGTTGGGATGACAGCAGTTAAGTATCTGTCCGTTTTTGCAAAGGCTCATAAAGCGGTCGCCCGTTCTGCCTTCACGGTAGCAAGCCGTACAGAAGGACGGAATGTGTCCGTTTTCCATAAGCCATTTTACAACCTCGTCAAGTGTTCTCTGGTCTGATACATCAAACTGCTCGGTGTCGTGAGGTCTTTCATCCTGAGTGTAACCGCCGACCGATGTTCTTGAGCCGCCGCTTACCTGAGAAATACCAAGACGCAGAAGCTTTGTTCTTGTTTCTTCACTTTCTCTTGTAGATATAATCATACCCGTATAAGGAACAGCGAGACGGATACAAGCAGTAATCTTTGCGAAGATCTCATCGGAAATTGAATTATCGAAAGCTGTAGGGTCAATATCATCTGCCTTCTTGATTCTCGGCACACTGATTGTATGAGGACCTACTCCGTGTACTGCTTCAAGATGCTCAGCGTGCATAATAAGTCCCGCAAACTCGTACTTATAAAGCTCAAGACCGAAAAGTACGCCAAGACCTACGTCATCAATACCGCCCTCCATAGCTCTGTCCATAGCCTCGGTATGATAGTCATAATCGTGCTTGGGGCCTGTGGGATGAAGCTTTAAATAGCTTTCCTTATGATAGGTCTCCTGAAAGAGAATGTAGGTACCGATGCCTGCCTCCTTAAGCTTTCTGTAATTTTCAACAGTAGTTGCCGCAATATTGACATTAACTCTGCGTATGTCGCCGTTTTTGTGATGAACGCTGTAAATCGTCTTGATACACTCAAGGATATACTCAATGGGATTATTTTTAGGGTCCTCGCCTGCCTCAATTGCAAGACGCTTGTGTCCCATATCCTGAAGAGCAATAACCTCAGCCTTTACCTCCTCCTGAGTAAGCTTCTTTCTTGCTATATGCTTATTTTTAAGGTGATAAGGGCAGTAAACACAGCCGTTTACACAGTAATTTGAAAGATAAAGAGGAGCAAACATAACTATTCTGTTACCGTAAAATGCAAGCTTGATCTCCTCTGCGATTTTATAAATTTCCTCAACCTTTTCGGGAATATCACAAGCAAGAAGAACAGATGCTTCTCTGTGAGTAAGACCTGCACAGGTTACTCCGTTGCCGTTTTTCTTGGGTCTTGCCTTTTCGAGAATTTCATCTATAAGCTCAACATTGTTTTTATTCTGCTCTGCATATTCGAGAGTAGCTCTGATTTCTTCATCGTTGATAAATTCCTCAGCCTTTAATGATTTTGGATTATATACTGCCATAATTATATTCCTTTCTGTTGTTTATTTTTTATGTCTCCTCTATCGGTTACAATTTCATATCCGATAGCTTTTATACGTTTTTTGAGCATTTCAAGCTTTTCAGCCGACTCAACACCGGTGTTGAGCTTGTTGTTATAAAGCATATATTTGTTTCTCGCTTCTTCAGGTGAAAGATTGGGCATTACTACGTTTGCTCCGGATAAAATCCCTTTTTCTCTGCCGTTATTGTCAAGTGTACCGAGTGCCGTTGTTGACGGAAGAAGAATATCAGGCTTAATAATGCGGATGACCGAAAGCAGATAGCAAGTGAAATCAACGCCTCCTGCTGGAAAATCTTTGAACGGCGTATCCTTATGAGGTATAAAGGGACCTATTCCGCACATATCGGGTCCGAATTCTTCAATAAATTTAAGATCCTTTGCGATTGTTTCCGATGTCTGAAACGGTGAGCCGACCATAAAGCCACAGCCGACCTGAAAGCCGATTTTCTTGAGATTTCTGAGACACTCAAGTCTGTTTTCAAGTGTCAGATTTTCGGGATGAAGCTTACTGTAATGCTCTGCATCTGCCGTTTCGTGGCGAAGCAGATATCTGTCAGCACCCGCATCGAAAAGCTTTTTGTAGGATTCCTCGCTTCGCTCACCCAATGACAGTGTTACAGCACAGTCAGGATGGTTTTTCTTGATTTTTTCAATAATCCCGCACAAAACCTCATCGTTATAAAATCCGTCCTCGCCTCCCTGAAGAACAAAGGTACGAAAGCCGAGTGTGTATCCGTAATCGCAACAGGAAAGTATTTCCTGCTCACTGAGACGGTATCTGTCACATTCTTTATTGCTTTTGCGTATTCCGCAGTAAAAACAGTCGTTTTTACATATATTGCTTATTTCGATAAGCCCTCGGATAAATACCGTATTACCGTATATCTCTTTTCTGAGTCTTACCGCCTCTTCACGCAGTATTGCGGCAGTTTCTTCATTATAGCCACAGATAAGCTCACGGTATTCTTCAAGGGTAAGACTGTGCTCCTTTATAAGCTTTGATACTGTATTATTCATTACAAATCACACCCGAATAAGCAGTTTTTACACTGACTCCCTCAAGTCTTCCTATTCTTCCCGAGAGAGCTGAAATAGTATTCTGAGGTGCATCAATGGCTACGCTTATTATATTTATGCACCTTTTTCTGTAAGGAATACCCATTCTTCCGATTATATATTCACCGTATTCGTGAAGAAGGGAGTTAAGCTCCTCTACGGTATCACTTTTTTCAACAATTATACTCATTACCGCAACTCTTGTTTCCATATATTACCTCCAATAAAAATTGCCACACCTCAAAAAGGTATGGCAACAGAATAAAACTA
>JAZPZK010000109.1:0-9152 GCA_045544675.1 Acutalibacteraceae bacterium | reverse complement strand
GCTATATGAACGAAAAAGCAGGCAAGTACGCAGGTATGAACCTTATGGAATGTCGTAAGGCTATCGTAGCTGACCTTACAGAGGCAGGCGCACTTGTTAAGATTGAGCCCACAAAGCACGAGGTAGGCACCTGCTACCGTTGTCATACTGCAGTTGAGCCCAAGGTTTCAAAGCAGTGGTTCGTTAAGATGGAGCCTCTTGCAAAGCCTGCAATCAAGGTTGTACGTGACGGTGAGGTTAAGTTTATCCCCGAACGCTTCGACAAAATTTATTTCAACTGGATGGAAAACATCCGTGACTGGTGTATTTCACGTCAGCTCTGGTGGGGTCACAGAATCCCCGCATGGTACTGCGCTGACTGCGGTGAAATCACAGTAAGCAAGGGTGAGCCCACAGAATGCTGCAAGTGCGGCAGTAAGAATATCGAGCAGGATCCCGATACTCTTGACACATGGTTCTCATCAGCACTCTGGCCCTTCTCAACTCTCGGCTGGCCCGAAAAGACTCCCGAGCTTATGCACTATTATCCCACAAGCACCCTTGTAACTGGCTACGATATTATCTTCTTCTGGGTTGCAAGAATGATTTTCTCCGCTTGTGAGCAGATGGGCAAGGTACCCTTTGATACAGTATTTATCCACGGTATCGTACGTGACGAGCTTGGCAGAAAGATGAGTAAGTCTCTCGGCAACGGTATTGATCCTCTTCTTGTTATTGATAAGTACGGTGCTGACGCTCTCAGATTTACTCTTGCAACAGGTAACAGCCCCGGAAACGATATGAGATACTCAGATAAGAAGGTTGAGGCATCCAGAAACTTCGCAAACAAGATATGGAATGCCGCAAGATTTATCCTTATGAATCTTGATGAAAACGAGCCCGCACCTCATATTCCCGAAAACCTTGCACTTGAGGACAAGTGGATTCTTTCACAGTTCAACTCACTTGCCAAGGAGGTTACCGACAATCTCGATAAGTTCGAGCTCGGTATCGCAGTACAGAAGCTTTACGATTTTATCTGGGACCTTTTCTGCGACTGGTTCATTGAGCTTGCAAAGATAAGACTTCAGAAGGGCGGCGACGAGGCAAAGACCGCAAAGGCAGTTCTCGTTTACGTTATGAGCGAAACTCTCAAGCTCCTTCATCCCTTTATGCCCTTCATCACGGAGGAAATCTGGCAGACACTTCCCCACGACGGTGAAACAATTATGAAGTCTGCTTGGCCCGTATTCAGTGATGAGCTTGTATTCACCGATGACGAAAAGAAGATGGATATCATTATGGATGCTATCCGTGCAGTGCGTAACAGAAGAGCCGAAATGAACGTACCTCCCTCAAGAAAGGCTCACGTTTATATCGCAACTGAAAAGAAGGACATCTTCGAAACCGCAGTTGTGTTTATGCAGAAGCTTGCAAGTGCTTCCGATGTTACAGTCGGTGAAGCTTTCAATATCGAGGGCAGTGTAAGCATCGTTACCGCTGACGCAAAGATTTATATTCCTATGGGTGACCTTGTTGACTTTGAGGCTGAAAGGAAGCGCCTTATGAAGGAAAGAGAAGCGGCAGAAAAGAAGCTCGCACAGATTAACGGCAAGCTCAACAACCCCGGCTTCCTCTCAAAGGCACCTGAGGCTGTTATCGCAGGTCAGAAGGCTGATGCAGAAAAGCTTACGGAAAAAATCAAGATGATTGACGAAAGTCTCGCATCACTTCAGTAATTAAAAAGAACAGACCGACAGGTCTGTTCTTTTTAATTACAATGCACCGTCAAGTGCAATTCATGATGAAATCAATTCATGCGTCAGCAATTCATGGCAAAGCCAATTCACTTTAAATTCACCTTGCAAAAAACTACTCGATAAGGTATAATTCTATTATTATATTAATAAAGGGTGTGAATTATGGTTAAAACTGTCGCTGTTGTCAGTTTGTCCCACGGAACAATAGGTGAGGAGTTTGCAAAACACGAGCTGAGGCTCGGTGTCTCACGCCTTGAAAAATACGGACTTAAGGTGAAGTTTACAAAGAATGCTCTCAAGGGTCACGCATATTTAAAAAATCATCCCGAAAAAAGAGCCGAAGACTTAATTCAGGCCTTTCGTGATAGTGAAATTGATATGATTTTATGCGCTATCGGCGGCGATGATACATACCGTCTGCTTCCCTTTTTATTCGAAAACGATGAGCTTAAAAATGCAGTAAGCGATAAAATTTTTCTTGGATTTTCCGATTCTACCGTGAATCATTTTATGCTTAATAAGGTAGGCCTGAAGACTTTTTACGGTCAGTCCTTTTTAGCTGACATCTGTGAGCTTGAAGAGGAAATGCTTCCTTACACCGAAAAGTATTTTTCTGAGTTGATATCAACCGGAACAATAAAGGAAATCAGCCCGAGCGACGTGTGGTATGAATGCAGAACTGATTTCAGTAAGGAGCAGATAGGCGTAAAGCTGAAATCTCATAAAAACAGCGGCTTCGAGCTTTTGCAGGGAAGCTCTGTTTTCAGCGGTGAAATTCTCGGCGGATGTATTGACTCGATTTACGATATATTTGACGGTGAACGATACGTAGATTCACCGGCTCTTTGCGAGAAATACGGTCTGTTTCCTGCTGTGGAGGAGTGGAAGGGGAAAATTCTCCTTCTTGAAACAAGCGAAGAAAAAATGTCACCCGAAAGATTCAGATTAGCCCTTGAAAAACTTAAGGATATGGGTATTCTCGGTGTGATTAACGGAATCTTAGTAGGAAAACCGATGGATGAAGCCTATTACGATGAATATAAGAAGGTGCTTATTGAAACGGTTGATAATCCGTCTCTTCCGATAGTTTATAATATAAACATCGGTCACGCCCTTCCTCATTGTATAATACCTATGGGCGTCAGAGCAACCGTTGACACCGAAAAGCAAAAAATAACCTTTGAGGAACGATAACATGACCTTCAGAAAAGCAACGGCAGAGGATCTACCCGGAATTACAGAGCTGTTCAGGCTTATAATTGCAGACCTCAGCGAAAGAAATATCAATATATGGGACGATGTATATCCTTTTTGTGTATTCTCAGAGGATATAGCTGAAGGCAGATTTTATCTTCTTTGTGAAGAAACAGATATCATCGGTGCCTTTGTTCTTCTCGAAAGTGACGACGGAGAATCAGCTGTAGAATGGGAGAAGCAGGGGGCATCTGCTCTGTATCTTTACCGTATGGGAATAAGACCTGATTTTTACAAAAAAGGTCTCGGCTCTCTGATGCTGAAGGAGGCTGAGAGACTTACAAAAGAAAAGGGCAGAGAATATCTCAGACTTTTTGTTGCAGACTGCAATGAGCCGGCTATAGAATTCTATAAAAGGAACGGCTATAAAGCGGCAGAGGGCATTCTTGACAGAGGCTTTGATTTCCTGCTTCTCGGCTATGAAATAAAGGTGTAATGAAAGGACAGACTGTCTTGTGCAGTCTGTCCTTAATTTTATTCGCCGATAAATTCAAATCTCCTGAATACTTTTCCGTCACGTTCAACTGTTTCATTCCACATTGAAGCAGGTCTTACCCAAAGACCGCCTTCACCGTAAAGGGCTCTGTAAACTACCATTTCCTCGGTAGTTTCGCTGTGTTTTGCAATGCCGATAACCTCGTATTCATTGCCTTTGTAATGACGGTATTTACCTGGTTTTATTTCTTCCATATTATTTCATCTTCTTTCCGTACTTGATCTGATTAACAACAAATCCGATGCCGAGCCACAGAAGTATAAGCGGAAGGAAAATGAGCACAAGAAGCACAAGGAGTATAACCGTACCCAGCCCCTTGTTACTCTTTATGAAGCCTGCCTTGCCGTCAAGAGGCTCGGGGAGGTTATCGTAAAGGTTAAGCACCGCCTTTTCATCACAGATGCCCGGGTTATAAAGCAGAGGCTCAACGAGGCTCTGTACTGATTCTGCACCCTTGACGAGCTTGCCGATTTTCACGCCGAAAAGCTTCAGGAGACTGTCAATAACCGCAAGCACACCCATCGTGATTTTATACTCTGCCGTGTCGGGTGAGTAGGGGCTGTCACCGCCGTAAAGGTTACGGACAAGTGACACGATGAAGTCCACAACCTTTTTATCCTTGATGTGAGCGTAGTCTTTCTTTTTAAGGCCGCTTTCTTTCTTGACAAGCTTTGCGATTGTACCGATTTTTAATTTACCGAGCAATTTGGCAAAAGGCTTGATAATCCAGCCGATTTTGTAAATAAGCTTTTCCTTGACGCTGAATGCGGTGGCCATTTTTGCAAATTCGGGTATATCACTGCCTGCGGCGGCAATTACACGGCGAATCATACCGAAGAATTTATCCTCAAGATGCTCCTTGAGAGCTCTGCCGCCGATATCGCACTGAACATCGATACTGTTTACGTCAATTTTACCCTCAGCAGGCATAAATGTAACCTGACGGAAGGTCGCAGGATATCCGACGGCCGCCGCAGTGGTTATATCATAGAAAACCTTACCCTTTTCGGTGTATTTATAGGAAATATCCTGCATGTGGGTGTGACCCGTGAACATAAAATTCAGACCCATTTCGGTGAATTCGTCAATTCTTCTGTCGGCCTCGCCCATAATGTTGCCGCCACCGATGATTTTATAGAAGGGGGAGGGGGAGAGCATAGGATGATGTGTCATAGGTACGATAAACTGACCCTTTTCCTGTGCATCCTTAATCTGTTCAGTTATCCACTCGAAGCAGTCATCTGAGAAGCCGCTTGCACCCTTGTGGTTTCTGTCATCGTTGAGAGCGAAGAGGCGGTAGCCGTCGCAAAGCTGAACAACGTATGACATACTGTCACGGTGAACTGAGATAGCTTCATCAGGACCGAATTCACGGTACATATCAAAAAGCTCATCTCTTTTCACAGAGGGTACCTGAACAGCTTCGTCACCGACATATTTTCTTGTAACATCGCCGTCGTGGAAATCGTGGGTCGCTGTGATAACATAAACCCTTTTGCCGCGCTCCTTGAGTGAGCGCAATAGCTTTATAACACCCTCGTGGGCCTCTCTTTCGGCTCTTGTGGTAACGTCGCCCGAAACGAGTACTATTTCACTTTCGTCTGCGGCGAGCTGATCCATAAGCGCAGAAAGAATTTCCTCACAGTTAACGAGATCGTTGGGTGTTTTTGCATTTTCCTTTTCAAAGGCCTTACCGCTTATACCGGTTTCCTTCGAATAGTAATGAATATCAGAAATAATATTCAGCTTTAAGGGTTTAATGTTTTCGTACATATTTTTCTACCTCTTTATAGTTTATTTCTCGGCTCCCCTGAAAGGGGAGCTGTCACGAAGTGACTGAGGGGTTATTTGCATATCTTTAATTTATAGGTTTTCTTGTTTTCTCTGTTAATCTCCACGGTCACTGAGCCCTTATCCCACTCAGCCTCGATTTCTTCACCGTCGAGAGTACAGATATATTCCTCGCCCTCTTTCATAACTGCAAGAAGGATGAATTTCTTATTTTCACCGTGATATGTGAATTCAATTTCAGCCTCAGTATTATCTTCATTGAAGCTTACCTTGTCGAGCCACGTGTCAAAACCTACGTTTACCGTACCGGGAGCGTAGTATGCCTTGAGCCACATAATAAGGGGAGTTGAAAGTCCGCCGAAGTTGTGGAACCAGCCTCCGAGACCTGTTACGGTGTTGACCATTTCAAAGGTATAATAAGTGCTTTCAACCTCACGCTTCCAGATGTTGAGAGCGAGGTGAGCAATATCCTTTGCGATGTCAGCTCTGCCGCAGTCGAGCATACTCTTCCATATAAACCATTGATGGGGGAACCAGATATTACCGTTCCAATAGCCGTTTACCATATAGTATGATGCACTTTTGTCAACGGCGCTGATGCCGAAGGGAGTATGCATTTCATTTTCGTCTGTGATATGTGCGATGATTTTATTTTTCTGATTTTCGTCACATACGCCTGCGATAATGGGATAAATACCGTCAAGACCCTTGTTGAGGTTTTCGCCGTCAGCGGTTGTGAATTTTACGGTAGGCTCGCCATTTTCATCGTGGAGCACATAGCTGTAATAGCCGCTTTCCTCATCCCACGAGTACTTGTTGAGAGCCTCGGTGAGTCTTTCGCAGTCAGCCTTGTATTCCTTTATGTCCTCAGCTTTGCCAAGCTTTTCGGCCATAATTGAAAGTAGCTTGCCGAAGCGTATAACCTGACCCGTTGTGATGACGGGAGAAGCCTTGTCGCGAAGGTTTTGCTTCATCATTGCCACCTGAGCAGGGTAGTCGTCCATACCGCTTGTGGAATAGAAATAGTCGTAGGTTGTGAGAATGCTCGACTTGAAGCGTGCAGTTGTTGAGTTTCTTATTTTACCTGCAAGATACAGATAATAAAGTCTTGCTCTCGGATAATATGAGAGCAGATGCTCCTTACTCTCAGATTTCTGCAGCATTTCATAAAGCTGATAAATCTGCACCGGTACGGGAGAACCGTGATGAAGGAAGGCGTAGTCCTTGTTGTCCTCATCGCTCAAATATGTATCGATAATATACTCGGCAAATTTCGGAGCAATTTCGTTCATACCGAGACCTATGAAGCCTGAATCCCAGGTATAAAGGCAGTCCCAACGCTTGCCGGGTGTGTGATGGATGATATACTCACCGTGCTTGTATATGGGATAAACCACATTAGTCATAAGGGCTGCGGCAAGAAGCTGATTGGAAAGCTTATATGTTTCACCGGAGGGATTAACCTTCAGGTCAATGGCAGTCCTTTTCTTTTCTTCATATATCTTTTCATACTCTTCCTCGGTAAGATAGTCGGTTTCACCCTTGGAAAGCACGGCATACTGTACTTTTCTTTCACCTTTTTCGATGAAAATGGTATGGCTGATTGCATTATGGAAGAAGCCCTCGTCGCTGTGCTTACGGTTGAATGCACCGGTGAAGCTTTCCGTCAGATCGTCAAAAGTCTCATCGGCATTTGAAAGCCTTGCGGTCATACAGTCCTCGAGTGCGCCGGTTTCAATCTGGCGGAAGCGTGTGTTATCGTCAAACACTCTCAGACGGTATTCGCCTTCGATGCCGCTGTATTTAAGAGTAGAAAGATAACCCTTATCGCATTTTTCGTTACAGTATTCGGGCATAAAGTCAACGGGAATATTTTTTACTTTTACCTTTTCTCTGTCTGCGCCTTCGCATACTGCAAGGAAGTCAAATTCAGCAGCACCTGTGCCGAGGGAAACAAACTCAAGCTTCAGCTCATCATCTTTATTGAGCTTGCCGAGATGGATATATATAATACGAAGCTCGTCGGCAGGGGAGAGATCAACTGTTGTTTTTTCGTTAAGAAGGAAGGTAGCGGTATTTTTACTGTTAATATAATGCACTCCTACCTGTTTGCCCTGTTCATAGAAGATGTCGCTTGTGCGGTATCTGAGGGCAAGTACGGCATTATCGTAGCTGTTTCTGAGCTTTACCGTGTAGCTTACCTCATCACCCTTTTCACCTCCGAAGGGCTTAAGCACCTTATAGGGCATATGCCATTTACCGGCTCTGTCACCGAGACCCTTCTGCGAAACAAAGGCTTTATCGATGAATTCCCCTTTTTTGTAGCCATCCTGGCTCTGCTGATCCCAGGGACGTGTGATGGCGTAGTTGTATGTATCGTAGCTGAGTGCATCGGTGTAATCGCATTTTTCGGGAAGCGACAGCTCTGCAAAGCTGTCAACGGGGAACTCGAGGGATGAGAAGTAGTTGACAACACAGTCCTTGATAAGCTCAGTGTTGTTGACAATTTCAGTTCTTACAAGTACACTTTCATCAGAAAGCCTTGTGTAAGAAACATCGGCATAAACCCTGTCCTTCCATTCAAGCTCGTGTCTGTATGAATAAAAGCTGTAATCCTCATTTGAAAGCCAGGGATGATAAGCGGAGGGGAGTGTTACATTAGGCACTCTTATGTCAAATGCGTGAATGGCAGGAGCAACTGAAAGGTCAAAACGTACGCCGTCAAGCTTTTGGTGGTTTTCAAGCCTTGATATGCCTGCATACTTTTTTCCGAATGGGCCCCACCCGTTAAAAAGACCGAATTTATCTGTCATAAATATCACCTTTGAGATAGTATTTTCTTTCTGAAAATTATACAATATGTAGGAGTATAAAGTCAAGAAAATCAAAAATCTTGTTTTCAACCGGCATTTTAAACAATGTCAGTAAACAATTTTTTAAGTTTATGACGGAAAAATAGAAATATTGACGACAAACAGATTAAGAAAAATAAAAAAATTTGTAATTATTGAAAAAACATCTTGATTTTTTACTGTACCGATGTTATAATCAAGCCAAGGCAATATCCCAAAAGTGAAAATTTTCAGGAGGTAATCTTATGAAAAAAATATTATCAGTAATTTTAGCAGTTATGATGCTCTTCGGTGCAATGTCCGTTACAGCATCTGCAGAAAGCTCACGCCCCGACCAGTGGCATCAGAACGGTCTTGCAAATGACGATCAGGCAGTTCTTGTTTTCAACCTTATGGGCGGCGCTTTAAGAGATCCTGCTCCCGTTTACAACGAGTCAACAGGTAATTTTGAGTCAGTTGCAGGTGTTACAGGTACATACGTTATGCTTCCCGGCGGAAACGAAGATGCACACACAGCAGGCACAACAGTTATTCTTCCCATCGCTGTATCAAGCAGCAACACCATGATGTTCCTCGGTTGGGAATATACAGATCCCGCAGGCAACAGACAGACTCTTGCAGGCGGCACAGCCTTCAACATCACTGAGGCTCATTTCACAGGCAACAGCTACGGCCTTATCAACTTCACAGCAATCTACACAGCATCTGCTCCTGCAGAAGATACAATGGCAACTGTTATCAGCATCCTTGTTAAGGTATTCGGTGCTATCATCGGTATCCTTGTTTACGGCGGTGACACAGAACAGGGCGTTGCACTTATGAATAAGGTTCTCGGCGGTCTCGAGTTATAATTCTACATAACAGAATAAGCTCCCTGAGGGGCGGCACTTCATAAGGAAGTAAAGGTTTTTATTGGCTCTTTTCCGCTTAAACATTACGAAAAACTCCCGAAATACGCGAGTATTACGGGAGTTTTATCATTTCCTTTAAACGAAAAATATCTCAATAAAAACTGCTTAG
>JAZPZK010000108.1:0-33485 GCA_045544675.1 Acutalibacteraceae bacterium | reverse complement strand
GGAAGTTAAGCCTTAAAATTCGCTATTTTTGAGCATAACTGTGTTAAAAATGCTCGAAATCCGGCAAGGATTTCTGCGCTTTTCGCCTTGTTCTGCATCAAAACTATCTGAATTTTAAGGTGCTAAGCAGTTTTTATTGAGCTATTTTTCGTTTAAAGGAAATGATAGAACTCCCGTAATACTCGCGTATTTCGGGAGTTTTTCGTAATGTTTAAGCGGAAAAGAGCCAATAAAAACCTTAACTTCCTTATGAAGTGCCGCCCAAAGGGAGCCTTTTCCTTATTTAGCGTAGTCTACAGCTCTTGTTTCACGGATCATATTAACCTTGATCTGACCCGGATATTCAAGCTCCTGCTCGATCTTTTCAACAATGCTGCGTGCAACCAGTGCCATATCCTCATCGCTGATAACCTCGGGCTTAACGGCAATACGCACCTCACGGCCTGCCTGAACGGCAAATGCCTTTTCAACACCGGGGAAGGATTCGGAAATCTGTTCAAGAGTTTCAAGACGCTTGATGTAGTTCTGAAGATTTTCTCTTCTTGCACCGGGTCTTGCGGCTGAAATTGCGTCTGCAGCCTGAACAAGACAAGCGATGATGCTCTTGGGCTCAACGTCACCGTGGTGAGCGTGAATTGCATTTACAACAATATCGTTTTCCTTATACTTCTTAGCGTATTCAACGCCGAGTTCAATATGTGAGCCTTCCTGCTGATGGTCAACAGCCTTACCGATATCGTGAAGAAGACCTGCTCTTCTTGCGAGCTTGACGTCAACACCGAGTTCAGCAGCCATAAGACCTGCAATATAGGAAACCTCAAGTGAATGGTTAAGAACATTCTGACCGTAGCTGGTGCGGTACTTAAGGCGGCCGAGAAGCTTGACAAGCTCATTGTGCACGCCGTTGACACCTGCATCGATAACTGCTCTTTCACCTGCCTGCTTGATGGTCTGATCAACCTCACGCTTGGCCTTTTCGTGAATCTTTTCAATAAGTGCAGGATGGATTCTTCCGTCGGAGATAAGTCTTTCAAGAGTGAGTCTTGCAACCTCTCTGCGTACGGGATCAAAGCTTGAAAGGGTAATTGCTTCGGGTGTGTCGTCGATAATAAGGTCAACACCCGTGATTGTTTCGAGGGTTCTGATGTTACGACCCTCACGGCCGATGATACGACCCTTCATTTCATCGTTGGGAAGAGCAACAACAGACACGGTTGCTTCTGAGGCGTGGTCTGCGGCACAGCGCTGAATTGCGGTTGTGATAACCTCTCTTGCAAGATTTTCAGACTCTTCACGGACTACCTGCTCGTACTCCATAATCTTAACGGCCTTTTCTCTCTTAAGAGTTTCCTCAAGGGAATTGAGCAAATCAATCTTTGCCTGCTCTTTTGTATAGCCCGATATCTTTTCAAGCATTTCTAACTGACTTCTTTTGATGCTTTCTGCTTCGGAAAGTTGATTTTCTACCTGCTTGATTTTTTCAGCAAGCACCTCTTCTTTTTTCTCAAGGTTTTCAGTCTTTTTGTCGAGACTTTCTTCCTTCTGAATCATTCTTTTCTCCTGGCGTTGAACCTCGTTTCTTCTTTCACGGATTTCACGCTCTGATTCAGTTCTAAGCTTATGGATTTCATCCTTTGCTTCAAGAATAGCCTCACGCTTTTTTGTCTCTGCCTCGTTAACCGCCTGATTAACTATACGGGTAGCCTCTTCGTTGGCTGAGCCTATCATAGCCTCGGCAGTCTTTTTTCTGTGAGCTGAGCCGGATACAAAGCCGATAACAGCTGCAATAACAGCAACAACAACAGCAATAACAATTGCAATAACTAAATTAATTTCCAAAGTAGCAGCACCTCCTTCGTTCTGATTTTCTGCGGTAACATATTTCACGGCACAAAGCCTTTAATATCACCTGTGTGTGTCATCAAAAGAATTACAGTAACTTACTCGAATGATAGTTTTATACACTATCTTGAATATTTTAAAACAAAATACACAATATGTCAAGTATAAACGCACGGAAAGATGTTAAAATTTATTATATTATGCATTTTAATATGCACATTTTCCTGCTTAACGGAAATATGGCAGGGTGAATGAACTGCTTCGGCCTTCACCTTAGGGGAAGGTGGCACGACGCAGTCGTGACGGAGGGGGTTACTCTGCTACGGATAAAGCATGTGCCACAGCGGCATGAGCGTTACCACGGCAGGAGTATCATATCTACATCAAGGTGAGAAAGCACAACTTACCCAATACAACTTAACCCGAGTAAAAATGGCGGTCCAACCTTCCTTTTTATCCCAAAAATATTAAAGAAAATTATGATATTTTCCTTTTAAACTTTTTTTAAGGTTACAAAAATATACTTGCATTGTGCGATGGGAACAGATTTGTGTTTTTTTCCGATTTTTCACAAGTCTACCCTCCTTTCCATCGCACTCCCCTCTCCTTTCAAATATGCACAAAGATGAAGCCGGTTAGTCAGGACCGGCTTCGTCTTTTTTATGGCTTAAAACTTATATTTTATTCATCTGCTTGCTTTTTTATGACAATATTTTACTTTCCGCAGGTGCTAAACTCTTTTCACACTATCTTCCCGAAAGGAGTTTTTGACAATGATATGCAGAAGCTGTAAATTCAGCCTTCAGGGAAGTGAAAAATTCTGCCCCAACTGCGGTGCACCCTTAAGTGAAATGCCAAAAGATGTTACAAGAGAAAAAATCACTCCTCCCGAGCCGCCCAGAATCTTTTTTACCCCGGTGAAAAACGAACAGGAGCCCGACGGAGATTTCGGTGTGTTCGACGAAGAAGCTCCTTCTTCTGATGAGGCCCCCGTGAAAAAACGCAAAGGACAAAAAAAGAAAAAAAGCGGCTCAAAGGCTCCGGTTGCACTTATGCTTCTTCTGCTTCTTGTTATTCTTACGGCAACCCTCTTTGTTGCCGCCGAGCATTTTGATGTTGCCCCTGCAATTATGCAGTACCTTGAGCTTGAAGAAAAAACCACATCTGAAGCTGGAGACAAGATTTACGATTACGATAAAAACGACGGCATAATGAGTCCCGATATAAGTTATGCCCCTACGGGAGCATATATTGCAAAAAATGATTCTCTCACTCTCCGCAAGGGCCCCGATGATTCATACGGAATGCTTATGACACTTAAAACCGGCTGTCAGATTCAGATTCTCGGCGGCACAAGCCTTGACAGTATGTGGATTTATGTCTATGTGCCTTTTTACGATTGCTACGGATGGCTTAACTCATCCTTTGTAACCCTTTTCTCCGATGCGGAAAATCCGTCTGAGGCAAAAACAACTGAAGAAGAAAAAACTACTGAAGCTCCCACAGAAGCAGCCGCAGCCGAAGAAACAACTCTTGCAGATTCTGCCGGATAAAAATTTAAGACCGTACTTACTTATCTTCAAAAGTACGGTCTTTTTTAGTTTGTTTTTAAATTAAGGATGTATCATCGGTAAGCAGAGGGAAAATGTAATATAAATTTAATTATTTATGGTCTGTTCACACCTAAAATATGTTGAAAAAGCTATACAATATGTGCTATAATATAAAGAACGCAATGTATAGCGGAAGGAGTTTATTTATGAGACTTTTACTTGCAGAAGACGAAAAGGATTTATCGAAGGCTCTTTGCGCAATTTTAAAGCATAACAACTATTCGGTTGATGCCGTTTATAACGGTCAGGATGCTCTTGACTACGGTCTTGACGAAAACTATGACGGTATTATTCTTGACCTTATGATGCCTAAGAAAAACGGACTCGAGGTTTTAAGAGAGCTCAGAAGCAACGGTATTTCCACCCCTGTGCTTATTCTTACGGCAAAAAGTGAGGTTGAGGACAGAATTCTCGGTCTTGACACCGGTGCCGATGACTATCTTACAAAGCCCTTCAATATGGGTGAGCTTCTCGCAAGGCTCAGGGCTCTCACAAGAAGAAAGGCAGAATTCTCACCAAACGTTATGAGCTTCGGTAACATCTCACTTAACAGAGAAACCTTTGAGCTTTCAAGGGACGAGGAAGCAATTCGACTGGGCAACAAGGAATTTCAGATGCTTGAGATGCTTATCTCCAACCCGGGCAGACTCATTTCCACCGAACAGTTTATGGAGCGCATCTGGGGCTACGATACCGATGCGGAAATCAATGTGGTCTGGGTATACATATCCTATCTTCGTAAAAAGCTCAGTTCCCTTTCAGCCAATGTTGAAATCAAGGCTGTCAGAGGTGTGGGCTACACTCTGGAGGAAGTAAAATGCTGAAAAAACTGCAACGCAAATTTATGATAATTGCTTTTTTTGCTCTTTCTGTGCTTATTACGGTGCAGATGTTTGCAGTTAATGCAGTTACAATTTATCAGCGTGATGCAGACATTAAAACCGCCCTTACCCTTATAGCGGAAAACAACGGCAACTTCCCTGACAGCTATGACTCAGACGATTTTCTCGGTCAGATTTTCAACCCCTTCCCCAACAGTGTGCGTTCTGAAAAAACGCCGTATTCGGAAAGATACTTCTGTGTTGAAATCCAGAAGAACGTTGTTACCCGTATTCATACGGAAAATAATCCCTACGTTTCGGAGCAGATGGCATTCCGCTATGCTTCAGATGTTTTCGGCTCACCGGAGGGCTTTGGCTACAGAAACAACTATATGTATCTTCTGACCCACAAGCCGGATAAAACCCTGATTGTTTTCATAGACTTCCAGAAGGAGCTTGACGATGCAGTTACCGTTGCCACCGTTTCGCTTTTTGTGGGTCTTACAACAATGGCGCTTATCCTTATCCCCGTTTACTGGCTTTCAAAGTGGGCGATGAAGCCTATAGCAGTAAATATGACAAAGCAGAAGCAGTTTATCACCGATGCGGGTCACGAGCTGAAAACGCCCCTTGCAATTATCTCAGCCAACGCCGAGGTTCTTGAAATGTGCGAGGGTGAAAATGAATGGGTCACCGGCATCAAAAATCAGACTGCTCGTATGGATGAGCTTGTAAAAAATCTGGTCACTCTGGCAAAGGCCGATGAGTTCAAAAGCAAGCAGTCAGTTGTCAGATTCAATCTCAGCGAGGCTGTTTCGGATACCGCCTCCGGCTTCGAGGCATCGGCAACCTACGCTAACCGTAATTTCGCAGTTAATGTTACTCCCGACCTTTATTATAAGGGAGTTGAGTCTGAAATCCGTCAGCTCATATCAATCCTCTGCGATAATGCTATAAAATATTCTGACGAGCAGGGTATCGTCAGCCTAAACGTTTATAAAAGCGGTAAAAACATAGTAATTGATATGTATAATACCTGTGAGCACGTTGACCCTGACACGGTTTCACGTATTTTTGACCGCTTCTACAGAGCCGACGAATCCCGTTCAAGAGAAACAGGCGGCTACGGCATCGGTCTTTCAATCGCAAAGGCAATCGTTACAAGACACAAGGGGAAAATCCGTGCCTTCACAAACGGCACAACCGCAATTACCTTCAAAATCACTTTATAATAAAAAAATCAGGCAGGTGAAATTATGGCAGGCTTCACAAAGGTCTTTGAAAGAAGCGAAAAGAAATATCTTATCACAAACGAACAGCAGCAGGCTCTTCTTTTTGCACTCAGAGACCACCTTATTCCGGATAAATACGGTGAAAGTACCATAAACAACATCTATTTTGACACTCCCGACTACCGGCTCATCCGTGCCTCAATAGAAAAGCCCACGGTCTACAAGGAAAAGCTCCGTGTACGCTCCTACGGCCACCCTACAGCCGACAGCAATGTTTTTGTGGAGCTGAAAAAGAAATATAAGGGCGTTGTTTATAAAAGGCGTATTGATATGACCTACCTTCAGGCGATTCTTTATCTTTGCAAGCATCAGCCGCCGCCGGAGGAAACCCAGGTCACAAGGGAAATAGACTACTTTATGCGCTTTTATAAAAAGCTTCGTCCTGCGGTTTCTCTTTTCTATGACCGTATGGCTTATTATTCAAACGATGACCCTGACCTCAGACTTACCTTTGACACCAACATCCGCTTCAGAAACAGAGATTTCGACATAAGCAAGGGTGACTACGGATATCTGCTTCTGGGCTCGGAAAAATCAATTCTTGAAATCAAGGCGGCAGGCGCTATGCCCCTCTGGCTCACACATGAGCTTGACCGCCTTAAGATATACCCCACATCATATTCAAAATACGGCAATGCCTATAAGCTTCTTCTCTCTGTCAAAAGCGCAGATGAGCTTAAGGTGTACCAAGGAAAAAACGGAGGATAATTAAAATGTCAGCACTTTTTCAGTCAATCTTAACTCTCAACATCACATTCACTTCATTCATCCTTTGCCTTATTACATCCCTTGTAATAGGCTTCGCAATCGCTTTTGCATATATGAAAACAAGCAAGCGCTACACCAACAGCTTTGTTGTAACTCTTGCACTTCTGCCTGCAGTTGTTCAGATCGTTATTATGATGGTTAACGGCAACCTCGGTGCAGGCGTTGCAGTTGCAGGTGCCTTCAGCCTTGTCCGCTTCAGAAGTATTCCCGGCACAGCTAAGGAAATCGGCTTTATCTTCATTGCTCTTGCCGCAGGCCTTGCAACAGGTATGGGCTACATAGCATTTGCTCTTATTTTCACCGTTATTCTCTGCGCTATGGCTTTTGTTTATCATATTATCGGCTTTGGCGGAAAGAATATTTCAGGAAAGAAAAAGCTTACAATCGTTATCCCCGAGTCCCTTGACTACACAGGTGTATTCAACGATATATTCAAGAAGTATCTTTCAAGCTGTGAGCTTGTGAATGTAAAAACAACTAACTTAGGCTCACTCTTCAAGCTTAAATACGAAATCGTTTTCAAGGATCCCCGTAAGGAAAAGGCATTTATCGATGACCTTCGCACAAGAAACGGCAACCTTGAAATTATATGCAGCAAGGCAGAACTTGATCAGGAGATTCTTTAATTTTTCTTTTATCAGTACAAATCGGAAAATACTCATAAAAGGATTTGTTATTTATGCTTTTCAGATCATCAGCACGACTGCTTATTGCAGTCACCCTTTTCTGTGTTTTCCTTACGCTTACAGCCTGTAAAGCAGAGGAGCTTACAGAAAAAAAGCAGACCGCTACCGACGGTCTTA
Source organism: Acutalibacteraceae bacterium (assembly GCA_045544675.1). Classification (GTDB taxonomy): domain Bacteria; phylum Bacillota; class Clostridia; order Oscillospirales; family Acutalibacteraceae; genus UBA6857. The sequence continues at coordinate 26,346 of JAZPZK010000108.1, read as the reverse complement.
TCGTTTCAACAACACAGAAAGAAACCTCTCCAACACCGCAAAACGGTACCGATGCCAAATCAAGCGGTGATTCAGAGAATGTGAAAATTGACACCTACATCCGTCTTGCCGACGGAAATACCGCAATCAACGGCAAGGGTGTTTCCTTCGAAAACAACACCGTTTATATTACCGAGAGCGGCTCATACTCCGTTGAAGGCTCTCTTACAGACGGTAAAATTCACGTAAACATCAATGAAGAGGACAAAAAGGTAAAGCTTTATCTGAACGGTGCTGATATAAGCTGCAGCACCGATGCTCCGATTTTTATTGAAAACTCTCCCGATGAGACGGTTATCATCCTCGCAGAAGGAAGCATCAATAATCTTTCCGATACCGCAAGAGAGATACCTGCCGACGAAAATGCAGACTATGCCACGGCGGTTATCTATGCAAAGGACGACCTTCAGATTGAGGGAAGCGGTACGCTTAACATAAAGGCAAGCTTCAACAAAGGTATTTTCTCAAAAAATGATATAGACATCCGCGGCGGCATCATCAACATTGAAAGCGTTGATGACGGCATACGCGGCAAGGAAAGCGTTGAAATTTCCGACGGTACACTTAACATAACCTCAGGCGGTGACGGCATACGCACAAACGAAACCGCAGAAGAGGATAAGGGTGACATTGAAATAACCGGCGGTAATATCACCGTAAACAGCAACCTTGATTCTATTCAGTCCGTTGCCGATATAAATATTTCAGGCGGCACCTTCAACCTTGTTTCAGGCGGAGGCTCAACGGGAGTCTCACAGAATCAGGGCAACGATATGGGTATGCCCGGCGGTATGGGCGGCAAAGGTGACAGAGGCGGACGCGGCGGTATGTTCGGTATGCCCGGCGGCATGACACCTCCCGATTCAAGCATGGAAGAAACCTCAGAAGAGGACACACCATCAACAAAGGGCATCAAGGCTGACGGAGAAATCACAGTCAGCGGCGGCACCTTCAATATAAGCTCACTTGACGACAGCATCCACGGGATAAACCTCAATTTAGAAGGCGGCATCTTTACTCTCAGAAGTGATGACGACGGTATTCACGCTGATGAAGAGGTAACCGTTGACGGTGCAGACATTGATATAGCCTACTCATACGAGGGTATAGAGGGTACCGTTATTAACATCGAGGGCGGCGAAATCTCCCTCACTTCAAGTGACGACGGCTTCAATGCCGCAGGCGACACCGCTTCGGCTGAAGCACAGCCCGGAGGCTTCGGCGGTATGGGAGGAAACCCCATGCAGGCAGACTATAGCTGTGTTATCAATGTTTCTGACGGATACATTCTTATAAATTCAGGCGGCGACGGTGTGGATTCCAACGGCAACATTAACCAGAGCGGCGGAACAATAATCGTCTTCGGTCCTGAAAACAACGGCAACGGTGCTCTTGATTACGGCGGCACCTACACAATAAGTGGCGGTACGCTTCTTGCAACAGGCAGCTCCGGTATGGCTCAGAGCGTAACCGGCGACGGTATTGAGGTTCTTGCCTTCAACTATTCCTGTATGGCAGGCACGCTCAATGCAATTACCGATAAAAGCGGTAACAGTCTCATAGGCTTTCTTTCACCCAAGCAGTTCGGTACTGTTGTTTTTGCGGACGGTTCACTTAAAAAGGGTGAAAGCTACAACGTATATTCCGACGGCAGTTTTGATACCGAAGGCACAGACGGAATATACCTTGAGGGAAAATATTCCCCCGGCACGCTTATGGGAACTCTCACATTATCTTGACAAATACAAATAAAAATGATAAAGTATTAAGGTTGATTACAGGAAGGAAAGGTGAATTTAAATGTCAGGCCATTCAAAATGGAGTACCATTAAAAGAAAAAAGGAAAAGACCGACGGTGCAAGAGCAAAGGTCTTCACCAAAATCGGCAGAGAAATCTCAATAGCTGTACGTGACGGCGGTCCCGACCCCTCATCAAACTCAAAGCTTAAGGATGTTATCGCCAAGGCTAAGGCTAACAATGTGCCCAACGACAACATCGAAAGAATAATCAAAAAGGCTTCAGGTGAAGCAGGCGGTGCTAACTACGAAGCAATTATGTATGAAGGCTACGGTCCTTCAGGCATTGCAGTTATCGTTGAAACCCTCACAGATAACCGTAACCGTACTGCAGGCGAAATGAGACACTATTTCGATAAGAATAAAGGTAATCTCGGTCAGCAGGGCTGTGTTTCCTTTATGTTCACCCGCTACGGTGTTATCGTTATCGAGGCAGAGGACGTTGACGAGGATAAGCTTATGGAGGATGCACTCGAAGCAGGTGCAGTTGACTTCATCACCGACGAAGAGGATGTATACATCGTTCGTACAGAGCCTAACGACCTTGGTCTTGTACGCGACGACCTTGATGCCAAGGGCTACAAGTTCGTTTCCGCTGAGGTTGAATACATCGCCAACACAGAAACAGCTCTCACCAACGAGGATGACCTCAAGATGATGGGCAGACTTCTCGAAATGCTCGAGGATAATGACGACGTTCAGAACGTATGGCACAACCTTGAAAACGAGGACGACCTTCCCTGATAAAAAGCCTTCCGCATCTGCGGAAGGCTTTTTAAATGCAGAATGCAAAGTGCAGAATGCAGAATTGCGCCCGACTCAAGCGATACCCGACAAGTTGTTCCCGCCCATTTTGCATTCTGCAATTCATGACGAAGTCAATTCATGGCAAAGCCAATTCATGCCGCAAGGCAATTCATTATACACAAAGCAACACCCGCCACATCAAGTGACGGTTGTTTTTTTGCCGTTCATATTGTAAAATTCAACGCTTTATGCTAAAATTGCATTGTAAAAGGAGATGGTTAAAATGAAGAAAGCAAAAAAATTCCTTAAAATTTTCCTTGCCGCTTTTTCGGCACTTGCAGTAGTTATGCTCACTCTTCTCATAAGTGCGGTAATAGCAGGTATTAACTACACAGACAAGAACATTGAATATCAGAACAACCATCTTGATTATCTGAAAAACGAATATTACACCGAAGACTATACCCCCTGCGATGAGCAGGCACTCGCTGCTTTTGACCTTGAAAAAGCTTACGCCGACGGTGTGAAATATAACGAGGTTGCTTTTCTCGGCACACATAACAGCTATCAGCTTCTTGCAACAAAACAGAAGCGTACCCTTATGAAGGCGGTTGAAATAGTCACCTTCGGTCTTGTTGATTACACCAAAGCGACCTTCGAAATGGACACTATAACCGTACAGCTCGAAAATGGCGTAAGAAGCCTTGAAATTGATGTTGAAACTGTGGATGACGGCTCAGACATCAGCTTCATCGTCACCCATGACCCGATTTTGGATAACGTTTCAAGCTGCTATGATTTTGCTAAGGCTCTTGAAGAAATACTTCTCTGGTCAGAAAACAATCCGGGACATCTGCCCGTTTCAATACTTATCGAGCCGAAAAGCGACCCTCCCGAGATCAATAATATAAAGCCCTTCAGTGCAGAATATGCCGCAAAGCTTGGCGATATTGCAAAAAGTATTCTCGGTGATACACTTATCACTCCTGCCGATATGCTGGGCGACTATGACAGCTTCAGGCAGATGAGAAATGCAGACGACTGGCCTACCCTTGAGAAAATGAGAGGCAAGGTTGTAATTATTCTGCACCCCTGCGGCATCACACAGGATTTCATTGAACTTGATCCCACAATCAGAACTCAGAAGATTTTCCCCGGTCTGCGCTTTGACAGTGCCGAAGAATCTTACACAGCCTTTATTCTTGAAAACGATCCTGCTTCTGCAGTTGAAAACAATAAAATCGCCGCTGATAAGCACAGGCTGATTGTCAGAACACGCGCCGACAGCCATCCGAACTTTAACGATGAAAGGTATGCGCTGACAGACAAATGCGGCTCACAGATAATAACCACCGACTATCCCCCGAGAACAGTAAGAACAGATGAACACACCTACACCTTTGACGGATACACCGTGAAGATGAGGAAAGATTGATATTTCCGCTGACGAGGTTTATGAGTAGTCAGTAGCCGGTAGTCAGTAGTCAGGCGCCCTCTCCGTCACGGCGTTGCCGTGCCACCTCTCCCAGAGGGAGAGGCAAGTTAAACTTGTTTATATAACAGTACACCCGCCACAACTAAGTGACGGGTGATTTTACATCAAAACACAACAGGACGCCCAATGGGCGCCCCTACAGTTAACCTCAGAAGTGGCGGGTAGCTTTTTTACTTATACTGCCCGAACCGAGCGCAATTCTGCATTTTGCATTTTGCATTTTGCATTTACTTTAATGCCGTAGGCATTAAAGTACAGCTATTGCTTCAACCTCAACAAGTCCGCCCTTGGGAAGTGTTTTTACTGCAACGCAGCTTCTTGCGGGTGTGTTGGTGATATACTTTGCATAAACTGCATTGAAGTCTGCAAAGTCTGCCATATCAGCAAGGAAGCAGGTTGTTTTTACTATTTTTCCATAGTCTGAGCCTGCCTCTTTGAGAATCTCACCGAGGTTTTTGAGTGCTTGCTCAGCCTGCTCTGTAACTGTTGCGCCTGCAAAGTCGCCGGTTTTCGGGTCAAGACCTAACTGACCTGAGGTGAAAACCATACCGTTGACCTTCATCGCCTGACAGTAGGGGCCGATTGCGGCGGGTGCATTTTCAGTTGAAATTTTTTCGATCATAGTAATTCTCCTTTATAATAAGCTTTTTATAAACTGCTCTGCAGCTCTCGGTGAGCGGCTGCCTCTTGCGAGTGCAAAAGCTTCCGCCTTAACATCGAGCTGTGATTTTTCAAGTGTTATACCGTTTCTTTCGGCTAATTCGTGTACAATATCGAGATAAAGACCTCTGTTCGGCTTCTGGAAATACACCGTCAGGCCGAAACGGTCGGAAAGGGAGAGAAGCTCCTGCATTGTATCGTTGCGGTGTACATCGTCTGTACCCGTACGGTCGGCAAAGCTTTCCTTAACGATGTGTCTGCGGTTGCTTGTGGCATAAATCACCGCATTACCGCTCTTTGACACCGCAGAGCCCTCAAGTACAGCCTTGAGCATTGAAAAGCAGTCATCGTTTTTGTTGAAGGAAAGGTCGTCGATGAAAATGATGAACTTCAGCGGATTTTCCGCAATAGCTCCCATAACGTAGGAAAGGGCAAAAAGCTGATCCTTGCGAAGCTCAATGAGACGTACTCCCCTATCGTGGTAATAGTTGGCGCATGCCTTTACCGTTGAGGATTTTCCCGTACCTGCATCGCCGCAGAGAAGGACATTCTGAGCGGGTCTGCCCTCGGTGAGCGCTCTTGTATTTTCAAGCACAGACATACGCTCTTTTTCGTAGCCAACAAAGGAATCGATACTTATAGCATCCGCAACCTCGACGGGTACTATTTTATTATTCTCCACACGGAACATGGAATGAGAAGCAAATATACCGTAGCCGAGAGTGTCTACATTCTTTATTCTTTCCTCATAGAAGGCTTCAAAATCGGTGTATTCGTTATCGAATAAGGGAAGATAGCCCTCATAGCTCCATTCCTTGCGGAAGAAGTCGGGGGTAAGGCGTGAAAGCTCGGATAAAAGCCTCAGCTCCTCTCTGAGATTTGCCTTCAGAGACTCAGACACCTCTTTTTTTGCCGCAACTGCCCTGATATAGGGATTTTCATCCTCAATAAGTACGATTTTGAGTGCCTCACTTAAGCTGCCGCCACTTTTTGCAAGTAAGCTTACAAGCTCACCGTAAAGGCTCAGTCTTTCATCGGCACTCTCTGCCTTTAAAAGAGAGAAAAGCACCGAAGGAACTTCCCTTTTGAGCATATTTCTCAGCACCGCAAGGGTGGAAAGTCTGTTTTTAAGCTCTGTGACTGTCATACCGTCACCGCCTTTCAGTTTAAAACTCGTTGATTATTGCGCCCTTATCGGCTGAGGAAACAATGCTTGAATACCTTTTAAGGTAGCCCTTGATGTCAGTCTTGACCTTAATGGGCATTTCTGCTTTTCTCTTTTCAATTTCCTCGTCGGATACCTTAAGCTCAATTTTATATTCGGGGATGTTGATTGAAATAATATCCCCCGTTTTAACGTATGCGATAAGTCCGCCGCGTACTGCCTCGGGAGAAACGTGACCGATTGCCGCACCTCTTGTTGCTCCTGAGAAGCGTCCGTCGGTGATAAGAGCAACGTCCTTGTCAAGTCCCATACCTGCGATAGCGGAGGTGGGTGAAAGCATTTCTCTCATACCGGGTCCGCCTGCAGGACCTTCATATCGGATAACAACAACGTCACCCTTTACGATTTCACCGCCATAAATAGCGGCTATTGCTTCTTCCTCACTGTCATATACCTTTGCAGGACCTTCATGCACGAGCATTTCGAGAGCAACTGCACTTCTCTTTACAACACAGCCGTCCTTTGCAAGATTGCCCTTGAGCACGGCAATACCGCCCGTCTTTGAGAAGGGATTTTCCACAGTACGGATAACTGTTTCGTCTCTGTTAAAGGCATTTTCTATATTCTCGCCCATTGTTTTACCGGTGCAGGTCATAACGGAGGTATCGAGAAGTCCGAGCTTTGTAAGCTCCTTAAGTACGACATAGACACCGCCTGCCTCGTTGAGATCTTCCATATATGTCGGGCCTGCGGGAGCAAGATGACAGAGGTTGGGAGTTTTTTCGCTGACCTCATTTGCCATATCAAGATTGAATTCCACTCCGAGCTCATTTGCAATCGCAGGGAGATGAAGCATACTGTTAGTGCTGCAGCCCAGAGCCATATCGGCAGTAAGAGCGTTTCTGATAGCCGCAGGAGTCATAATGTCTCTCGGACGGATATTATTCTTAACAAGCTCCATAATCTGCATACCTGCGTGCTTTGCAAGCTCAATTCTCTTTGAATATACGGCAGGAATTGTACCGTTACCCTGAAGACCCATACCGAGCACCTCGGTAAGGCAGTTCATTGAGTTAGCGGTGTACATACCTGAGCAGGAGCCGCAGGTGGGACAGGTATTTTCCTCCCACTTTGTAAGCTCGGCAGTATCAATTTTACCTGCCTTATATGCGCCTACAGCCTCAAACATACTTGAAAGACTTGTCTTTTTGCCGTGCATTCTGCCTGCAAGCATAGGACCGCCCGATACAAAAATCGTGGGGATATTGAGCCTTGCCGCAGCCATAAGAAGACCGGGCACATTCTTGTCGCAGTTGGGTATCATAACAAGTCCGTCAAAGCCGTGAGCCATAACCATAGCCTCGGTTGAGTCTGCAATAAGGTCTCTTGTTACAAGGGAGTACTTCATACCAACGTGACCCATGGCAATACCGTCACAAACCGTGATTGCGGGGAACATTATGGGAGTACCGCCTGCCATTGCAACGCCTAATTTTACGGCATCGGCAATTTTGTCAAGGTTTATGTGACCGGGTACGATTTCGTTGTGCGATGAAACGATACCGATAAGCGGTCTTTTCTGTTCCTCATCGGTGAGACCGAGAGCGTGATAAAGGCTTCTGTGAGGGGCATTGTGAAAGCCCTCAACGATTGTATCTTTAATCATTGTGATTCATCCTTTCGTTAAATGTGCCTTGGCACAATTCATGACCTTAAGGTCAATTCATGCACAGAATGTGCAATTCATGCCATAGGCAATTCATTGAAATACTTTAGTTTTTATCTGCATTATTAAATTTTGCTGTGTTTATTGAGGCAGAAAGCAATTTTCTCAGTTTCGAACAGTCAGCAAAAAGCTCACTGTATTGCTCATTTGTAATTATACCTGAACTTTTGAAAATATCAAGCCAATATTCCGTTTCAAAACATTCTTTTAAAGCTATTTGAAATTTATTAATAAAATCAGCACGACTTGAAGCATAGTTTCCTTCATGTATGTTTGCACCTATACTTGTTCCTGAGCGCAACAACTGATTGATAAGCACACTGCTTTTTTTGTTTTCCTTTAGTTCTGTGCATAGATTTATAACATCTACTGCAAACTTCTTGGATAAAGAAACCAAAAGATTCTGCTTCATTGTTTGCCTCCTCAAAAAAGTAAACTTATAAAATGAATTGCCTTCGGCATGAATTGGCTAAGCCATGAATTTTCGCTCTGCCCAATGAATTGAATTATCTTATTTAGATAATTCATTAAAGGTCTGTTGAGCTTATAGCACAACAGACCTTGTATAAAAACTTAGTTATTGATAAGCTTATCCTCGTCGCTCCAGGAATAAAGCTTTCTGATTTCCTTACCTACAACCTCAGAGGGATGCTCGGCAGCAATCTTACGCATAGCATTGAAGTGTACCTGTGAGCCTGCGTCTGACATATCAAGAAGGAAGTCCTTGGCGAAGGTACCGTCCTGAATATCGGAAAGAACCTTCTTCATAGCCTTCTTGGTTTCCTCTGTGATAATCTTGGGTCCTGTGATGTAGTCGCCGTATTCAGCAGTGTTGGAAATTGAATATCTCATACCCTCGAAGCCGCTCTGATAAATAAGGTCAACGATAAGCTTCATTTCGTGGATACATTCAAAGTAAGCGTTTCTTTCGTCGTAGCCTGCTTCAACAAGAGTTTCAAAGCCTGCCTGCATAAGTGCACATACACCGCCGCAAAGAACTGCCTGCTCACCGAAGAGGTCTGTTTCTGTTTCTGTTCTGAAGGTTGTTTCAAGAACGCCTGCACGTGCGCCGCCGATACCGAGAGCGTATGCGAGTGCGATTTCAAGTGCGTCACCTGTTGCATCCTGCTCAACAGCTACAAGGCAGGGAACACCCTTACCGAGCTGATATTCGCTTCTTACTGTATGACCGGGGCCCTTGGGAGCTATCATTACAACGTTTACATTCTTCGGGGGCTTGATGCAGCCGAAGTGAATGTTGAAGCCGTGAGCAAATGCAAGAGTCTTGCCCTCTGTGAGGTTGGGCTCGATGCTTTCTTTATAAAGCTTTGCCTGCTTTTCGTCGTTGATAAGAATCATAATCATATCTGCCTTAGCAGCAGCCTCAGCGGCGGTCATAACTGTTACGCCCTGAGCCTCAGCCTTTGCCCAGCTCTTGCTGCCCTTATAAAGACCAACGATTACGTCAACGCCTGAATCCTTAAGGTTAAGTGCATGTGCGTGACCCTGTGAGCCGTAGCCGATGATGGCAACTGTCTTGCCGTTGAGCTTTGCAAGATTACAGTCCTGCTGATAATAGATGTTTTGCATAGTAAATTACTCCTTTATGTTTAAAGTATATGTTTTTTATTCAAGGGCAACGGTCAAAGACCGAAGACCGAGATTTGTTTTAATTTTTTTGGCGGGAAGCATCTTTCCGTTTCCACAAGCCTTCCCCGCAATTTTGCATTTTGCTTGCCTGCCCTGAAAGGGAAGGGGGACCGCGTAAGCGGTGGAAGGGTCCGCACTTTGCATTCTTTTGCTCGCCGCAAGGGCGTAACTTTCTTGAGAACCCCTCAGTCCTTACGGACAGCTTTTCCTCCGGAAACCGGCACCCTTTTGTCTGCTTTGCAGACATTTCCCCTCACAGGGGAATAACCTTTCAAGGGAGCCGAGTTACCAAAGAACTTTTCTGCTTCCTAACTTGGCGGGCTGACACTTATTCCTATATCAGACCTTTCCCGCGATTGCGCATCGCGAATTGCGAATTGCGCATTGTTTTAAACTTCCTGACTGAACATAGTCTCCGAGCCGCGCTCAATGGCAACTATACCCGTACGGCACATTTCGAGGATACCGAGAGGCTTCATAAGCTCGATAAAAGCGTCAATCTTGACAGGCTCTCCCGTTACCTCCACGCTGATTGTTTCAACGGAATAGTCGATAATTTTGCCCTTATAAACCTCAGCCGCCGCCATTATTTCGGCTCTGTTGTGAGGATTATTTTTCATTTTAATTATCATAAGCTCACGTCTTATTGCACTTTCGTCACCGAGCACCTTGACCTTCTGAACGTTATGTAATTTATTAAGCTGGGCAACTATCTGATTTTTTGTATATTCGTCGCCTGAAAGAGAAATCGTAATTCTCGAATAGGCAGGATTTTCGATTTCACCAACGGTGAGCGTGTCAATGTTGAAGCCGCGGCGGGTGAACATACTCGAAACTCTTGTAAGAACACCGGGCTTGTTGTCAACATAAACCGCTATAACGTATCTGCTCATTATTTATCCTCCTTTGGGATGCTGACGATGATGTCGTCTATTGAACCGCCCGGGGGAAGCATGGGAAGAACAAATTCATCCTCATTTATAAGCACCTCGATAACCGTGGTACCCTCCCTCTGCATCGCCTCGCTGAAAAGCTTTTCAAAGCCCTCCGTGCTGTCTGTTCTTGCACCCTTCGCGCCAAAGGCCTCGGCAAGACGGACAAAATCAGTCTTTCTGTCAAGAACGGAATTGGAATATCTCTTACCGTAGAAAAGATTCTGCCACTGATGCACCATACCGAGCACACCGTTGTTGAGAAGAACGATAACCAACGGTACATTATAGGAAACTGCAGTTGCAAGCTCGTTAAGATTCATACCGAAGGAGCCGTCGCCTGTTATGAGCACTGTTCTTTCGCCCGTGCCTATTGCAGAGCCGATAGCCGCACCGAGACCGTAGCCCATGGTACCCAGACCGCCTGAGGAAACGAACTTCCTGCTCTTTTCAAATCGGGTAAACTGTGCCGCCCACATCTGGTGCTGACCTACATCGGTAGCAACAACGGTTTGAGCATTCTTATACTTATTTATAACATCAAAAATGTATTTCGGGTGAAGCCCCTTTGCATTTTCAAGGTTAGTCTTTTCAATAAGAGCCTCTTCTTTTTTGAGCTTTTCAATTTCAGCCTTCCATTCGGGACGTTCCTTTTTTTCGACAGCCTCAAGAACTCTTGAAAGGGAGTCCTTCAGGTCACCGACAAGAGCAACATCAACCATAATATTTTTGTTGATTTCAGCTCTGTCAACGTCAAGCTGGATTATCTTTGCACCCTTGGCGTACTTTGCGGTATTACCCGTGGCTCTGTCGCTGAAGCGTACACCGATGCCGATAAGAAGGTCCGCGTTTTTATTCGCCATAGACGATGCATAATGACCGTGCATACCCTGCATACCAAGGAACCTGTCGCAGCTGTCAGGCACTGAGGAAAGTCCCATAAAGGTGCTTCCTATACAGCCGTCAATTTTTTCGCCGAGGGCTATAACCTTCTCACCGAGGTCACGGCTCATTACGCCGCCGCCCACGTATATATAAGGTCTTTCACATTCGTTGATAAGCCTTATTGCCTCCTCAACTCTGCTTTCCTTTACCTTCTTTTCCTCAAGCTTGGGTACAACGCCCTCAGGAACAAACTCCGTCACGGCAACCTGCACATCCTTGGGAATATCCACAAGTACGGGACCGGGTCTGCCGGATTTTGCTATACGGAAGGCTTCACGAAGACAGAGGGCAAGCTCCTCAACGGTTTTGACGAAGTAGTTATGCTTGGTTATGGGAAGAGTAACGCCCGTGATATCTATTTCCTGAAAGCTGTCCTTACCTATGAGTGTAGTGGGTACGTTGCCCGTAATGGCGACCATGGCAACCGAGTCGAGCATTGCATTTGCGATACCCGTAACAAGGTTTGTTGCACCGGGACCTGAAGTGGCGATTACAACACCAACCTTGCCCGTTGCTCTTGCATAGCCGTCTGCCGCATGGGCAGCTCCCTGCTCGTGAGCGGTGAGAATGTGATTTATTCTGTCGCTCGATTTATAAAGAGCATCGTATATGTTAAGCACCTGACCGCCGGGATAACCGAAAACATCGGTAACACCCTGTTCAACAAGGCACTCAATAACTATCTGTGAACCTGTAAGCTTCATTTTGAGAACTCCTTTTCAGAAAGGTATTTCGCTTTCTGATGCCGACGAAAAAAATACGGCTTTGTAAAATTCAAATTTATAGGTCATTATATCACTTCTGAAATATAATGTCAACAAAATTTGTCGCTTTAAAGGATTAATAATAAAAATACAGCACACAGATAAAACCATCTGTGTGCCGCGGCTATTTTATCTATTCTGAATAATATAATTCAGAAGCTCACCGACCTGCTTTTTGTATAATGAGGTTGTTTTTCCGCTTACGGTCTCTGAGTTTCTGAAGCTGATGGTATAGCTGTCATCTTTTTCGCTGAAATCAACTGCACTCAGCTCGTCAAGCTTAAGCGGAGAAAGCTCATTGAGAGCGGTCCAGTAAAAGTTCTTTACGGTAAGAGCCATACCCTACCTTCCGTTTTCGGATAAGGTGGTGTCATATATCGCAATAATCTGCTCATCGAAAGCTATTCCAAGACCCTTTATAAGCTTTTCGATATGTTCAGGCTTTTCAGAAGGTGTGAAACGGAACTGCACATATGCCGACAGCATTTTTATGCTGTTACTGTTTCTTTTTCTTCAGAAACTTCTCTGAGTGCTGCCTTCTTTTCCTTTTTGTTCAGGTATACGAAAAGTCCGATACCTACAATTGCACAGGCAACAAAAGCGTAGAACATATCCATATTCGTGTCGAACAAGGGCCACTGGTAAAGCATTTCGCCATCCTCATTAGGCACATTGTTGTTTGCACTAGGTCCGAAAATAGCGGTGAAAAGACCGTCTATACAATCCTCTTCATCACCGGGGCCGTAACGCTGAAGCTCTGATTCATACCATAAATAATCAAAGAAGAATTCAATAAGCTCCCAGATAACAATTGCAAAATAGGAAAGTCCCATTGATGAAACTGTTCTTGTGAGAGGTGAAATTCTGTCCTTGGTGCGCATTGTCATTGTAACAAGCTCATTACCGATAAGAACTACCGTACCGCCGGTTACAAAGTGGATAATTTTATCCCAGGATGTGATTTCGTGGTAGAAGTCGAGTCCCTGACCGAAAAAGGATGCAAGGAAAATTGTTACGTTAAGCCATGTCTGACATCTGAAGGTAAGCTTTTTATAAAAATCACCTACCAGAGCAAGCACCATTCTGAGGAAGGGAATAACAAATGTAAGAAGCAGGTTGAAACCGATCTGAACAATTCTTATGCTGAAGTCACCCTCATCGATAAACTTCTGCTTAAAGACGACCACAAAAGCCACAGCCATTGAAATTCTCATCAGCCACCAAACGGCATATTCAAAATTCGTAATACCCTCTTTACGAGCAATATGCTCAGAGGCACGAATTTCCTTGAAGCTTTTCATAAATCTGTCCTCCGTTAAATTATTACCAGCGTATACTACCATAAATCCGACAAAAAGCAAAGAATTCTGACAATTTTGTAACTATTAGACCCCTGATAGATAATACGCGTAAAACCGAAGAAAATTTTATTACAGTTTTTTAACCCTCTGAACACAAAAAATCTGTCGGGAAATTCATCCCGACAGAAAGCGTTTTTAATTCAGAACCGATTAATAATAGTATCCGTAGCCCGACATAAGGAAGGATGCTATAAAGATAATAATGAAGTTTATTACCCATGAAACAATACCTGCAACGAGATATGATCTTGCTGCCTTAGGTGACTTTGACCAGTTCACAATACCGAGAATAACACCTGCGATAGGAATAAGAACTGAAAGGATGATAAGACCTATGTTTGCACCGGGTTCCGGTGTGCCGTAAGGATTATAGGGCTGACCGTAGGGTGCCTGACCGTAGGGCTGCTGTCCGTAAGGTGCCTGACCATAAGGCTGCTGTCCGTAAGGTGCCTGGCCATAAGGCTGCTGGCCGTACTGAGGCTGCTGGCCGTAAGGTGCCTGACCGTAGGGCTGCTGACCGTACTGAGGCTGCTGAACGGGTGCCTGATTTTCAGCAGGTGCTGCTGCAGGCTGAGCTACTTCGGAAGCTGCACAGTCAAAGCATACAACATTGCCGTCTTCAATTTCTTTACCGCATTTTAAACAAAAACTCATATTTTTCTCCTCCATCCGAGCTTTTTCTTAGTTTTGATTATATGTTTTTTACATCTGTTTGTCAATAACAATCAGGGAAATATTATGTTACCGGTGCTTTGCTTTACATAATCAGTATATTGATTTGTTGTAAGTTTTATGTTAATTTAATATGTTTTGCTGATATAAAGCAAAAACCCGAAAGTGTCACCAATGATGACAAATTTCGGATTTTTACCTTCCGGTGGAGATGGCGGTAATCGAAGCTCCCGCTTCGTTCGCTGCTTCGCAGCCTTCCGCATTGTTTGTCCCTTTTGCTCACGCAAAAGACGGACGGTGGGGTTTCGATTACCGCATAAAAAAGAAAAACAATCCAAGCTGTTCCTTTCGGTAATGCTCAGATTGTCTCGTTTGGTGGAGATGGCGGTAATCGAAACCGCGTCCGAAAACTCATTCACACAGCTTTCTCCGGGTGCAGTCAGTCTTTTAGAGTTCCCTCAGCGGTACGCCGAATGACAGGCTTACCACCTCAGTAGGCTCTGATGCATGACACCCTACGAGTCTGCTCGGGTGTTCACGTTCACTGCTGATCGACGCCTTTAACTAAGCCGCAGTACTCTCAGCCAAGACGGGCCGCGTTAAGCAGCCATTAAAACTTTATTATTGTCGTTTATATTTAAGAATTGTGACTTTTAAAGTGGTGCCACTCCACTACCCGCTTACCATGCTTCAAAATCCCCGTCGAAATCCTTTCATCCCCATGTAGGCAGCACTTACGTGCTGTTGTGAAATACCGACTTCGTCGATGTAAATTGTTGCTTTCGCAACGTCTATTATACAATATAAAGCTTTGCTTTTCAATAGAAAATTATCCCTTAACGGCTCGCTCCATATCTCTCTGGGCATCCTTCTTTGCGGCGGTTTCACGCTTATCGTAAAGCTTTTTACCCTTGCAAAGACCTATTTCAAGCTTTGCCCTGCCCTTGAGAAAATACACCGACAAGGGTATGAGTGTCAACCCCTGCTGTTTTATCGTACCGTAAAGGCGGTTTATCTCACGCTTATGCATAAGAAGCCTGCGCACTCTCATCGGGTCACGGTTGAAGATGTTTCCCTGCTCATAGGGACTGATGTGCATACCATTGACGAAAATCTCGCCCTTGTCGATACTGCACCAGCTATCCTTGAGGTTGAGTCTGCCTTTTCTTATTGATTTTACTTCCGTACCGAAAAGCTCGATACCTGCTTCATAGGTTTCCAAAACAAAATAGTCGTGCCTTGCTTTTTTATTCTGGGCAACTATCTGTTTTTCTTCCTGATGTACTGCCATAGCAAGACACCACCTTTCTTAAAAATGCAGAATGCAGAGTGCAAAATGCAGAATTGCGCCCGACAATGTGCAATTCGGCACACTCCACCCGCTGAGCAGATTGTTAAAATTGTCTCTTATTCATAGTGGCAAGAGCCTGAATTCCATTTGTTACATCTCCGCCTATCCTATTAGTACAAAAAGCAGCAGGGAAATTATCTATCAATTCTGCTTCTAATTTATCTGACATTTTCTTTTTCCAAACAAAGACCCTGGTTGTGTCCAAAGCTCTGAAAAAATCAATTGAAAAACATGATTTATCATATGCATACATAGGAAATAATATCCTATCAAAAGGTTTACTCTTTGACCAGTGTTGCATAATCCTCTTTTTTATGTCTTCGGTTTTTCCAATATATGCTTGTTTATACTCATCAAGCACCATAATATAGTAACCTTCTATGCCGGCATATTCGTTTAAGTCCGATATTTCTTTAAATTTATCATACTTTGCCAAAAATGAGCTTAAAGATGTGTTAAATTCTTTTGTATCAAGCATTGAAAAATATTTCATATTCAAATCATAATTTTTCAAGCATAATTCACGATATTCTTTACACCATTCTTGGCTATAGAAACTCCCTGTTTCGTCAGCATATGCATTTTTTTTAGACAACGCTGACGAAAACGGAATCGAGGGCTTAATATTAATTATCGCAAACTCATCTCTGTTCAAATTGAATGATTTATCTCTTTTAATGAGCTTCACTCCAAAATGTTCCATCACAAATCCTCCATTTAAACATCTATGATAACGTAAACATATTTACAAAACATCTTTCCCTCTGCGGACTATCACTTAATCCTTCGACGAAGCTCCCCCGCAATTGAGTTGCAGTGCTCCGTAGGAGCTACCTCAGCCTTGCCTCTCCTGAAAGGTAATTCCCTCTGTTAGAGGGAGTGTCACAAAGTGACGAGGGTGTGCCTGTTTGCGGAGCAAAAAATGTCTGCGAAGCAGACAAAAGGGTGCCCATTTTCGGAGGAAAGGGTGGCTCCCGAAGGGTGACGGGAGGGTTCTCCCAATTCCTAATTCCGCATTGATATATGTCCTCGCCGGACAGGCATTCTTTTCTTGAGAACCCCTCAGTCAGGACTCCGCCCTGACAGCTCCCCTTTCAGGGGCGCCGAGAATCAAAAGAACTTTTCTGCTTCCCGACTCGGCGGACTACACCTTTCCATTTCAGCAAAGTTTCCCCGCGATTGCGCATTGCGAATTGCGAATTGCGCATTGATTACAAGGTTCTTCTTCCCTCAAGTGCCCTCGTCAGAGTAACCTCGTCGGCATATTCAAGGTCCGCACCAACGGGAACACCGTAGGCAAGACGGCTGACCTTTATTCCCATAGGCTTCAGAAGTCGGGAAATGTACATAGCCGTAGCCTCACCCTCAACGGTGGGGTTGGTCGCCATAATGACCTCCTGCACCCTATCGTCACCGGTACGGGCGAGAAGCTCCTTGACGGTGATGTCCTCGGGGCCGATGCCGTTCATCGGTGAAATTACACCGTGAAGCACGTGGTAGGTACCGTCATACTCGTGAGTACGCTCGAATGCCATAACATCTCTCGGGTCCTCAACAACGCAGATTACACTTTCATCTCTGCCGCTGTCCTTACAGAGCGAGCAAAGCTCATCCTCGGCAAGATTACAGCACCGTGAGCATTTTTTTATTTTTTCGTGAGCAGTACGGATTGCATCAGCAAAAGCCTCTGCTTCATCTTTTTTTAAATTAAGCACATAAAAGGCAAGTCGCTGGGCGCTTTTGTGACCGATGCCGGGCATACGCTCAAACTGCTCAACAAGTCTTGCCAATGCGTTTACGCTGTATCTTGCCATCAGAAGGGAAGGTTGAGACCTGCAAGTCCGCCCTGAGCTGACTGCATAGCCTGACTCATAGCATCGTCTGCCTTTTTCATTGCTTCGTTTGTTGCAGCAATAATAAGGTCTGCAAGCATATCTGCATCATCGGGATCGATAACATCGGGCTGCATCTTGATGCTCTTTACCTCGTGAGCACCTGTAACTGTAACCTCAACTGCTCCGCCGCCTGCGGATGCGGTGAATTCACTTGCTTCAATTTCTGCCTGCTTCTGCTCCATCTGAGCCTGCATTTCCTGAATTTTTTTCATCATTGCAGCCTGTCCGCCCTGCTGCTGACCGGGAATTCTTGCTTTCATAACTTAGTACTCCTTTATATTATAGATGTTTTTTCTTATGAATTATACGCTGACTCTTATTTGATGTCAACATTTATGCCCATTGACCCTGCTCTGCTGATAAGATCCTCAAGAGGGTCTCTTTTAGGTACGGCTGCCGCTTTGGGTGCTGCCGACTTTGTAAGTCCGAGACGGTATCTCTTGCCCGTAACTCGCGTAACCGCTTCCTTGACGCATTTTGAGTTGCCGTCCTTTTTGATGAACTCGCTCAGGGTGGGATTATCGCTCTTTATAAGCACATAATCGCCGTTTATATATGCCTCGGAGTTATTGAGTATACCCCATAAGGCAGGATTGGTTCTGAGTATTTCCGAAAGGACCTCCGCCCAGGGAAGTGTATCACCCGTAAGGTCTCCCGGTGTATCTGCAGTATAGGGCTGAGATTCACTTTGCGGTGCAGATGCCTCTTCGCTCTGATAGCCGCCTTCAAAGGGCACATCAAAGGCGGTGCTTTTTGTGCTGACCGGCTCTTTTATGCTTTGCGGCGGTGTCTGCTCTGCCTTTTCGGGCTTCACGACACTTACTTCTGCCTCAGATTCCGTAACTTTTTCCTCTTTCTGAGAAGCTTCGGCTACGGGAACGTGGGTCTGCTTCACTTCTTCGGAAATTCCGCTCTTTATTCTGTATTCAATATCGGCAAGCCTTGAAAGAATTGCACTGTTATCGTCACTCAGCTGAGGAGATGCCATCTTTATGAAGGTCATTTCCGTTTCAATGCGGCGATTTACTCCCCTTTTGATGTTTGCAACACAGTTCTGCAAAAGAGAGATGCAATAAAGCACCGTTTCAAGGGTATAGCCTGTGCTCTGCTGCTTATATTTTTCAAGCTCATCATCGGTGCAGACAATAAGTCCGTCTGAGCTTTTTACGGTTTTAACAATCATAAGGTTGCGGTAATGGTTTATCATTTCACTTGCAAGACGCTCCATATCGCAGGAATCGCCGTAAAGCTGACTGATGATTGAAAGAGCTCTTGCAGAATCCTTGCTTCTTACCGCATCGGCAAGGGAGAACAGATGATCCTTACCTGTCATACCTGCAACACGAAGCACGGTTTCGGCTGTGATATGTCTGCTGTGACCCGTACACTGATCAAGAAGAGAAAGAGCATCTCGCATACCGCCGTCGGCAATACGTGAGATAAGTGATGCCGCTTCTCCGTCGAGAGTGAAGCCCTCACAGTCTGCTATATAATTCATCCTCTCGCTCATAGCCTCGGGAGTAACACGCTTGAAGTCAAAACGCTGGCAACGTGAAACAACGGTAACGGGAAGCTTGTGCACCTCGGTGGTGGCAAGGATAAACTTAACGTGTGCAGGCGGCTCCTCAAGGGTTTTGAGAAGTGCATTGAAGGCACCCATTGAGAGCATATGCACCTCGTCGATGATATACACTCTGTATTTACAAGCTGCGGGAGTAAAGTTTATCTCCTCACGGATATCACGGATATTTTCAACGCCGTTGTTACTTGCGGCATCGATTTCAACAACGTCAAGTATTGCTCCGCTGTCAAGTCCTCTGCAGATTTCACACTCGTTGCAGGGATTGCCGTTTACGGGACTCAGACAGTTGACCGCCTTTGAAAGAATCTTTGCGCAGGTGGTCTTTCCCGTACCTCTTGAGCCTGTGAAAAGATAGGCATGGGAGAGCTTACCCGTTTCGATTTCCTTCGAAAGAGTATCTGTAATATGCTTCTGACCCACAACGTCACTGAAAACACGGGGTCTGTATTTTCTGTATAGTACTTGATACATTGCTCTCACCTCTTTGTATTTTATGAAATGAATAATTGGTTTGCATTAAGCCTTACTTGGCGGGAGTAACATTGCTTATTTATCTGTATTCCCCGCGATTGCGAATTGCGCATTGCGCATTGCGAATTAAAAAAAGATGCATTACCTTGGTCATACAGCAACAGGCTTTGACTGTGTCGCACAGACATTCCACTTAATGCTGCTCGGTTTCCCGCCTGACATGGTTCGCGGCGTACTGTCGCACAGAACCCGCTGCTGCATGACCAAAATAAAGCATCTTACTTTATATCAATTTATAAGCAAGGGATATGATAACATAAAAGGGCAGGAAAATCAAGTGGTTTAGAAGATTTTCTTACCCTTTTAATATCACTCTGTTTCACAGCACCTTTTCTTCCCAGGCAGGCTCCCTGAAGCCGGTAAGCACAAAACCGTCACCGATGAGAAGCGGTCTTTTCACAAGCATACCGTCAGATGAAAGAAGAGCTATCATCTCTTCGTCGCTCATAGAGGGAAGCTTTTCCTTAAGATTCATCGACTTATATAAAAGTCCGCTTGTGTTGAAAAACTTCTTTAAGGGCTGTCCGCTTTTTTCATACCATAAGGAAAGCTCTTCTTCTGTGGGGTTTTCCTCTTTGATATTTCTGAGTGTGTACTCTATCCCCTTTTCATCAAGCCATTTCTGTGCCTTCTGACAGGTTGTGCATTTCGGGTAGCATATAAATGTAAGCATCATTATTCCTCCGTAACGTCAATCAATAACTTCAATATAAAAGCTGACGGGACGAAAGCCGTCGTTGCAGCTTATCATTGCCGATTTGCTGTTTTTCATCCAGCCATCGTAGATGTTTTCTCCGCCGTGAGCCAAGGTCATAACAAAGGGTGATATGCTTTCCCATGCACTGTCACAGAAGCCCTCAGGCTTTTGCCAGCCGTCAGCAATAAAAACCTGTCCCTCCTCAATATCGCAGGCATGCTCAATGGGATTTTCATATTTTGCTATAAGGTCATCGTATCTTGCCTTACGCATAGCGGTAATTCTGATTTTCTTCATTGGTCATCCCCCTTTAAGCCGGCTCTTCAAAGTCCGGATTCCTTTCGGACATTATACACCATAATCTGAATATAATCAATATATTACCCTTCACATTTCAT
Source organism: Acutalibacteraceae bacterium (assembly GCA_045544675.1). GTDB lineage: Bacteria > Bacillota > Clostridia > Oscillospirales > Acutalibacteraceae > UBA6857. The sequence goes on along the minus strand of JAZPZK010000108.1, from coordinate 5,939 downwards.
ATTACACGCCCTCAGTGGATGCCTTGGATAATTTAACCAAAAATAAAGCTTCATTTTTTACACGCAACAAGGCAAGGTAAGAGGCAGAATATCTTAAATCCCCTTGAATATTAAGCCGTCTGATGATAAAATTATTCTGAATAATAATGATAAAGGAGTTTTCACGATGAAAGCCATTATTTCAGCAATCACCTCTTTTTTCATCACAGTAGTGCTTCTGCTTGAGTCAGTTCCCGTTGCCTGGGTGCCGACCCTTACTGTTGATGCCTCTGAAACTATGGGTGAGGTTTCAACAAAAGCAACCGGCTTCCTCTACGGTCTTGCAGAGGAGGGCGTACCCTCAAAGGCTATTACCGACAGTCTTGACATCTCTTCGGTATCACAGAAAGTTGTTGACGGTCTTCAGCATCCCACAGGAGACATTAATCACATTTATCCCCAGCTCAATGAATGCGATTATACCGTAGTATACCTTCAGGATTCCTTCAGCACCTGGTACTATGATCACAAAAACATTCTCGACTCACGTGCCGCAGGAACCTACGACTGGAGAGAATATCTTACAGACACCTACTTCCCCATCGTCAGAGAAAAGGTAACCGAGCTTATGAACAAGCCCTATTCCGATAAGCTTGTATATTGCATCTATAACGAATGTGACAATGCTATATGGTTCGGTAACTATGTTGACGGTCACGTGCATTTTGACGAAACCGGAAGAGCAAATTTCTATGAGGCATGGAAAATGACCTATGACCTTGTAAAGAGTATTGACCCCGATGCACGTATCGGAGGCCCCGGCTACTGCGATTACGAGACCACAAAAATCGAAGGATTCATGGACTACTGCGCAGAAAATAACTGCGTGCCCGAAATAATGATTTACCACGAGCTTGCATACTGGTCAATTCCCGACTGGCATCTTCACGTTGAGGATTACAGAAGAATTGAAAAGGAGCTCGGCATTGATGGACTTCCCATTATCGTTACCGAATACGGCACTATGGAGGATTGCGGTAATCCCACAGCCATGCTTCATTACATCATCGCTATGGAAAAAAGCGGTGTTTACGGCAATATGGCATACTGGAGACTTGCAAATAATCTTAACGATACTGCCGCTGACGACAATTCACCCAACTCAAACTGGTGGCTTTACAGAAAGTACGCTGAAATGGAAGGTCAGTTACTTGAGGTAACAAGCAAAACCCAGACAAAGTATAACTACCGTGATCGTCTTGACGGTATTGCCGCCCTTGAGGACGACAAGGAAACAATAACAATGCTTGTTTCCGGCAGTGAGAATAAGCAGTCAGTCAAAATCAAAAATCTTGACGAAACAAATATGGGCTGTGATGTCACCGTTTCTGTTGAATGCGTATATTATCAGGGTCTTACCGGTATTGTGAGTGAGCCTATACTTTTAAGGCAGTATAACGCATCACCCTCGTCAGGTACTCTTAACATCAGCCTTCCCGGAACAGACACGGATTCAGTATACTTTGTCACCGTTTCAAAATCAGAAGGTGAAACCGAGCCTGTGAGAAACACAAACATCCCCGTAAGATATGAGTTTGAGGAGGGTACTCTTCTCGGTGACGCCTACACCTACAACAGCGCCTATGCAACCACCGGTAAGGAAAGCGGTATGGTCGGCGGCTTCGAAAAGGACGGCGACGGAGTAAGAATCACTCTGTGGGCAGACAAGGCAGGCTTATACAACCTTGACCTTATCTACGGCAACTCCAACGACGGTGCCACAACCGACGACAGAGACTACACAAAGGCAATCTTCACCCTTGACGGTAAAAGCGAGGAAATTCTTTTCCCCAACACTATAAAGAGCGAATACACCGATTGCTACAGAATGCAGCTTGAGCTTTCCATGGGTCTTCATATAATCGAATTCAAGCACGGTGAAGGCACCTTTGTGCTGGACAGCGCTCTTCTTTATAAGCATGAAAACGATACAACAGCCGCGGTTCTCGAAAACGGTGAAAATGCATTTATCGCAGTTGCTCCCCACGACGGATATTATAATATCCTCAGCACGGCAGAGACTGATGCAACCGTTGACGGAATTGATGTTTCTCTCGGTAGCTACACAACAGTTTACCTCAGAAGAGGTCTTAACGAAATTGAAACGGCAGAAAAAACAGAGCTTTCCGTTGTTGACAGCGCTGCTCCCCTCACCTCTTACACCTTCACGGCTGATGAGCTTACTCTTTATGACGGTGTAGCCCTTCACACAGATAAATACGGCAACGAATATGTTGACGGCATTTCAAGCGAGGGCGGCAAGGCTCAGTTCACCGTAGACGCACCAGAAAGCGGCACATACCGTGTTACTCTTACCTATGCCAACAACCGGGAGGGCGGCTTCCACGACTACAACGTAGACCTTGTTGAAGCTCTTCTTACTGCCGAAGTAAACGGTGAAATTCAGGACATCTTCTGCAGAAACACCTACAGCAGATATACATATAAAACCCTCACCTTCTCACTTGAGCTGCAGCAGGGCGAAAACACCGTCACCCTTTCTTCAAGCGGTAACATCCGCTTTGACGGCAGAACAACCTATGCTCCTCAGATAAAATCTGTTACCGTAAACCCGGTGCAGTAAATTAAAAAGACCTTTCACAGATTCTCATCAACTATAATAAAATCGGAAGAAAAGCAGGCGCACCGCGTCTGTTTTTCTTTTTTTCACCATAAAAATTACAAGGGGTGATTATCTTGTTTGCCATAATTAAAACAGCCGACAGCACAAAAAAATCCTCTTTAAAAAGAAAAAAGCCTGCCTTCACGTCACACCGCACAGACATTGACCCTGAAAGGTATTTCTTCACTATTACCGCTCACAACGTTAAGGATAAAATTGACCTTAAGGCACTTTACAGATATGTGGGCAGGCTGAAAAGCTCAATGATTTTCCCCGATGATATACCAAAGGAAAACGACCTTCTTGCTTCACACAGACTTTTCTCAAATGCACCGGATTTCCTTAAAGGCTTTTCTGCTGATTCACACAGTATGTCCCTGTGCATTTATGATAAAGAGGGCATCTGTGCAAAAAGGCTTGCTGAGCTGATACCTTTTGCTTCAAAAATACACGTCATCTGCCCTCAAAGGGAAAAATATCTGTCCATAACCGATGAGCTTCTTTATTCATACGGAATTTCCGTCACCCTCAGCGAAAAATGGAATATTCAGGCTGATTTATCCTCCCTTATTCTGACTCCCGACCCGATGATAATTCCTCTCGGCTATAAAGGCAAGGTCCTTTCAACAAAAAAACGTATTTTACCCCATTGCGAATTTTACTGCGGAGAAGGAATTATTCTGCCCTATCGCTATGAAAGGCTTCGCCCGACAGCCACCGATAAAATTCTTTTCGCCTCGGCTCTTTATGAAAAATGTTCCCTGACGGAGCTTGAAAACTGCCGCTACGAATTCCCGCCATATTATTGACAGAAATTATCTAAGGTTATATAATTTAGCGGTAAAAAGGAGGGATAATATGACCTACGAAGAAGCTCTAAGCTACATTATGAGCCGCAGAAAATTTCAGAAAAGCTCCTCTCATGAAAGAATCAGCCGTCTGCTTTCTCTTCTCGGAGATCCTCAGGACAGACTTAAGTTTGTTCACGTAGTCGGTACAAACGGAAAGGGTTCACTTTCAACGGCACTTTCCTGTATTCTCAGCTGCAGCGGATATAAAACAGGACTTTTCACATCGCCCTACATCATCTGCTTCAACGAAAGAATCAAGGTTGACGGCAGCTTCATCCCCGACGAAGCAGTTGCCCGCATAACATCCCTCATCAAAGAAAAAACCGACCTTATGGAAAGTGAAGATCTTTATCCTACGGTTTTTGAAGTCACTACCGCACTTGCAATGGTATATTTTGCCGAATGCGGATGCGATATAGTAATTCTTGAAGCAGGCATCGGCGGAAAGAATGACAGCACCAACGTAATAAAGGATAAGCTTCTTTCCGTTATTATGTCGGTGTCCCTTGACCATACAGAAATGCTTGGCTCAACGGCAAAGGAAATTGCCGAAGAAAAGTGCGGAATAATAGTCTCAGGAAGACCCACCGTAAGCTATCCCTTCTGTGATGAAACCCACAGCTTCACTCCTCAGGATAAGGATGCCGCCTGTGTAATTACAGCGGTATGCCGTAAAATGAACAGTCCCCTGACAGTTCCCGATACATCAAAGCTCACTCTGACAAGCCGCAGTATTTACGGCACAGAGCTTACCTACGGCTCACTCAGCATCAGAATCAACCTTTGCGGAAAGCATCAGATCGGAAATATTCTCACCGCAATTGAATGTGCCTTTGCTCTTCGCACTCAGGGTATGAGCATCAGCGACGAAGATATAGAAAAAGGTATCGACGCCTTCCGTATTCCGGGCAGAACTGAAATCCTTTCACAAAAGCCTCTCATCATCCTTGACGGCGGTCATAACGAAGGCTGTATGCGTGCGCTTAAAGAAACGGCACTCAGCTTCCTGAAGGGCAGAAAAATCATACTTCTCAGCTCCTTTATGAAGGATAAGGACTACGAAAAAAGTCTCGGTCATATTCTGCCTCTTTGCAATAAGGCTGTTTTCACCCGCACCGATACGCTTCGCGGTGAAAGCCCTGAGCTTCTTGCCGACATCGGCGAAAAAGCAGGCGTCACAAGCTTCTCTTACGAAAATACAAAAGCAGCTCTTGAAAAAGCACTTGAAACCACATCCGAAGATCCAGACTCTGTTCTTGTTGTAAGCGGCTCCTTCTATCTTGTAAGTGAAGTGAGAAAAATTCTTAGCGGCTCTCAGATATAAAAAATTAAGAGGTAGCACCTGCTACCTCCTTTTTATTCCTCCATCTGCTTGCCTAAAAAGCCGGCTGCCACCTGAGTAAGCTTTATATCGGTCTGTGTAGGCGCGGCAAGGCTTTCGGAGCAAAGCAGCATCACCGCTCCCATAACATCTCCGCCGCCGATAATGGGACACATAACCGCCACCGCCGCCGGCATCTCCTCACTTACAACAAGCTCATCCCTGTCTGTGCCGCGTATGAAACTGGCACGTCTTTCCATATAGCTTTCCACCATAGGCGAAATACGCTTGCCCATAATCTCTTTTTTGGGCATACCCGAAACGGCAATAACCTGATCTCTGTCGCAGATGATAACCGCCATTCCGCTGGTACGGTTCAGCACCTCAACATACTGCTTTGTATAAGGTCCGAGCTCACCCATAGGCGAGTATTTTTTGAAAATCACTTCGCCCTCACTGTCGGTATAAATTTCCAGTGGGTCGCCTTCACGGATGCGCATTGTGCGACGGATTTCTTTGGGGATGACGACTCTGCCGAGGTCATCTATACGGCGTACAATACCTGTTGCTTTCATATATATCTTTCTCTCCCTTAAATTACAAATTGTGATGTTAGTATTTGTATGTTGAGGAGATTTATACTGCAATAATTTACTTTTGAAATCAAATATGATATAATAAATTAAAGGCGGTGATTTTGTGAAAAAGATACTTTCTATTGTTTTGTGTTTATCATTTGTTTTTTGTTTATCGGCTTGCTCTTATAATAGTCAACCTGATAACAACTCTGTTAATAGCGACAGTGATAAGATTGCAAAGCAAGAAATGAATTTGCCATTATTACATTGCGAATATGCGTCAATTATTGATAATATTGTAAAGGCATATCCTTGGAATGATGATGATTTAACCATGGTTCCTGAAAACCCTGAACTTAGTTATATGTATCGACAAAACTCTGAACTTTCGGAGGTTGGTTTTGCTTTAATTGATTTGGATGGAAATGGTCAGGAAGAACTGATAATATCCGACCCGAGCAAATTTGTGTATGATTTATACACAATATCCAATGGGAAAGCAGTCCATCTGTTTGATAGTGGCGAAA
>JAZPZK010000107.1:0-2623 GCA_045544675.1 Acutalibacteraceae bacterium | reverse complement strand
CATCGGCGATGTTTTTTTCTTACTCTATATTTTTTTCTTTTTTGATTAAAAGAGAAAATAAGTCTTTATTTTTACTTTCTTAAGTGATATAATTGATTTCACAATATATTTAAAGGACGTGTGGCAGATGAGTAATACTCTAGAATCAAGAAATCTTACCATGCTTGTGGACTTCTACGAGCTTTCTATGGCTAACGGTTATTTCACAAACGGCTTCAGGGATCAGATTGCTTACTTCGATATGTTTTTCAGAAAGGTACCCGATAACGGCGGCTTTGCAATTATGGCAGGTCTTCGTCAGCTTATTGATTACCTTAAAAATCTCAGATTCACCCAGAAGGACCTTGAGCTTTTCAAGAGAAGGGGCTTCTGCGACGATTTTATCGAATACCTTAAAGATTTCCGTTTCAGCTGTGACGTATGGGCAATTCCCGAGGGTACTCCCATTTTCCCCGGTGAGCCTATCATTACCGTCAAGGGTCCCGTTATTGAGGCTCAGCTTATAGAAACTATGATTCTTCTTACAATTAATCATCAGAGCCTTATTGCAACAAAGGCAAACCGTCTTAAGCGTGCCGCAGGCGAAAGAACCATTATGGAATTCGGTTCACGCCGCGCTCAGGGCTACGACGCTGCAATTTACGGTGCAAGAGCTGCCTATATCGGAGGCTGCGATGCCACCGCCTGCACCATTGACGAAAGAGATTTCGGTGTGCCTGCCGTAGGTACTATGGCTCACTCCTGGGTACAGCTTTTCGGTGACGAATATGAAGCCTTCAGAGCATACGCAAGACAGTATCCCGACAACTGCACACTTCTTGTTGATACATATAACGTTCTTAAATCAGGAATTCCCAATGCCATCAGGGTTTTCAACGAGGAGGTTCTCCCCCGCGGCTTCAGACCCAAAGGCATCCGTATAGACTCAGGCGACATCACCTATCTTTCAAAGAAGGCACGTAAGATGCTTGACGAAGCAGGCTTTTCCGACTGTCAGATTGTTGCAAGCAACTCCCTTGACGAAATGATCATCAGAGATATGCTTATCCAGGGTGCTGAGGTTGATTCCTTCGGCGTTGGTGAAAGACTTATCACTGCCGCTTCAACACCTGTTTTCGGCGGTGTTTATAAAATCGTTGCCGTAGAGGAAAAGGGCGTACCCGTACCCCGTATAAAGCTCAGCGAAAACGTTCAGAAAATCACTACCCCCTGTGCAAAAAAGGTTTACCGACTTTTTGATAACGATACAGGCAAGGCTCTTGCCGATGTTATTACCCTTATAGATGAGGAAATTGAAAGCGGTAAGGACTATGAGCTTTTCGACCCTGACTACACCTGGAAAAGAAAGACCATCACCAACTTTACCGCAAAGCCTCTTCTTGTTCAGATTTTTGATAAGGGTGTATGCTGCTACAACAGCCCCGACATCAAGGATATAAAGAAATACTGCAACAGCCAGGTTGATACTCTCTGGGATGAGGTCAAGCGTTTTGAGAATCCCCACAAATATTATGTTGACCTTTCTGAGAAGCTCTGGAGCGAAAAGCACCGTCTTCTTGATGAATATTCACAGAAAATCAAATGAGAAGCATAGATTACACCGTAACCGATTATTTCGACGGCAAAAAGGTTTTCAACTTTCTCAGAGGGCATGTTAAAATTTCCGTTCGCCTTCTCAGAAGCCTCAAAACCGTTCCCGACGGCATTATGCTCAACGGTAAGCAGGCACGTACCATTGATATAATCCGCAGCGGAGATATAATAAGGCTCAACATTCCGACCGATGAAGGAGCTTCCGTTTCCATCCCCGTGGACTACCCCCTGGATATTATCTATGAGGACGAGGATCTGCTGATAATCAACAAGCCGGGAAATCTTGCAATGCACGAAACCCACAATCATCAGGGCGATACCCTTGCCAATGCAGTTGCCGGCTATCTTATAAAAAAGAACAGACCTTCCGCCTTCAGAGCAATCGGAAGACTTGATAAAGGCACATCAGGGCTTGTAGTATGCGCCCTCAATTCCCACGTTGCCGCAAGACTTTCGGGTAAAATCAAAAAGCAATATCTTGCCGTTGCAAGCGGACACTACACCGGAAACGGCACTATAGATAAGCCCATCTACCGCCCCGACCCGATGAAAACCTACCGTACCGCTGACGACCGCGGTGACAGAGCTGTCACCCACTATACTGTTCTCGAAAGCGGTGACAACTATTCTCTTATGAGAGTAGAGCTTGAAACAGGCAGAACTCACCAGATAAGGGTACATTTCAAACATCTCGGCACTCCCCTTTACGGTGACAGACTTTATTATGAAGAGCATCCTCTGATTAAGCATCAGGCACTTCATTGCGAAAAGCTGAGCTTCATTCATCCCGTAAGCGGCGAAGAAATACATCTTACCGCCCCGATGCCCGAAGAAATGGAAAAGCTTCTTGAAAGTCTGAGAAACAAGTAAAAAATGTAAGAGGTAATACGGCAAACATCCGCATTACCTCTTTTAAGTTATCGGCAGTTTAAAGGGGCTCGGAAAAAATGCGCAGAATGAACAAACCGAGCCAAAATAAAGCGAAAAGCTTTATTTTGGGTTACCCGACGGCGTACAAAGGTACTCCGAG
>JAZPZK010000106.1:0-19213 GCA_045544675.1 Acutalibacteraceae bacterium | reverse complement strand
CTGTGCCGTAATCCTGAGTGATAGCTTCAATAGCTGTACCACCAACTGTATCGAAGGTGATTGTGTACTGATTTACAGTCCACTTTGCTGTGATTGTCATATCGCCTGCGGGCATTGTTGCAGGAATTTCAGTATCCCAACCGTCGAAGGTGTAACCTGTCTTTGTAGGATCTGCTGGAGCTGTAACTGCTGTGCCGTAGTCCTGAGTGATAGCTTCAATAGCTGTACCACCAACTGTATCGAAGGTGATTGTGTACTGATTTACAGTCCACTTTGCTGTGATTGTTACATTCTCTGCAGGCATTGTTGCAGGAATTTCAGTATCCCAACCTGCGAAGGTGTAACCTATCTTTGTGGGAGCTGCGGGAGCTGTAACTGCTGTGCCGTAATCCTGAGTGATAGCTTCAATAGCTGTACCACCGTCTGTATCGAAGGTGATGGTGTACTGATTTACAGTCCACTTAGCTGTGATTGTCATATCACCTGCGGGCATTGTTGAAGGAATTTCAGTATCCCAACCTGCGAAGGTGTAGCCTGTCTTTGTGGGAGCTGCGGGAGCTGTAACTGCTGTGCCGTAGTCCTGAGTGATAGCTTCAATAGCTGTACCACCAACTGTATCGAAGGTGATTGTGTACTGATTTACAGTCCACTTTGCTGTGATTGTCATATCGCCTGCGGGCATTGTTGAGGGAATTTCCTTATCCCAACCTGCGAAGGTGTAACCTGTCTTTGTGGGATCTGCGGGAGCTGTAACTGCTGTGCCGTAATCCTGAGTAATAGCTTCAACAGCTGAGCCACCGTCTGTATCGAAGGTGATGGTGTACTGGTTAGGTGTTGCAGTATAGGTTGCTGTGTAAGTTGCACTACCTGTTACTGCTGCAATAGCGGGTGTCCAACCTGCAAATGTGTAGGTGTACTGTGCAGTTGCTGCCTTTGTGGGTGTTTCGCTTGTGTATGCAGGTGTTTCGCCGTATGCAACCTCACCTGACTGAAGCTCTGTACCGTCTTCGTTAACAAATGTGATTGTATACTTGTTAACTGTTGCATCAAACTGAGCTGTGTAGGTTACGTTGCCTGTTACTTCTGCAATAGCGGGTGTCCAACCTGCAAATGTGTAGGTGTACTGTGCAGTTGCTGTCTTTGTGGGTGTTTTACCGTCGTAAGTGGGCACTGTGCCAACCGGAACATTTTCATCAGTATGAATAACCTCACCGTTACCGTCTACCCATGTAACGGTATAAACAGCTACTGATTCAAGGAAATCACACTCTGAGCACTTGCGTGTCTGTTGACCGCTGACAATTGTCCATTCATCGTATGTGTGAGCATCGTTCTGTTCTCTGCCGCACTTACAGGTTTCTTTGTGGTTAAGTGCGTCGCCTGAAATCTGAGCGAAAATTGTACCTTCACCGAAGCAGGCTTCTTTATCATCTATCTGTGTGCCTACGCCGTAAGCTTCACACTGTGCGCACTTGTACTGATGGTTGCTTTCACCGTCAAGCTTCTTAAGGTCACCGCTGAATGCGTGGGTGCCTTCTTCATAATTTGTACAGTATTCACAATCTCGTCTGTGGGTTGTATTGTCATACTTTGACCATTCACCGTATGTGCACTCAGCAGTTTCTGTTCTGTCTTCTTCGTCGGTACATGCTGTACATTCTCTTGTATGTGTTCCGTCAGCGTTTGCTTCCCATTCGCCGAATACATGTCCCTTTGCTTCAGTTGCAGCATCGGTATATGAATATCCGCAAGCTGTACAGGTATGAGTGGTGTAACCGTCTTCTGTACATGTGGGAGCTGTTACAACACCTGCAGCATAAGTACAATCAACAACCTTTGTATGACCTTCGGTGCCTTCTGCGCAGCGTTTACAAGCAACTGTATGAGTACCGTTGCCGTTGCTTACACCCTGTGTGTAATCGTAATCGTGACCGAGTGCTTCACCTGTTATATCACCGCAAACCGAACAAGTTGCAGGAGCATTACAGGTTGCTTCGCTGTATTTATGGCCTGTTGCTGTCTTTTCTTTGTAGGTTGTGTAATCGCAGCCCTCTCTCTTACAAGTTTCATATGCATCCCAACCGATTTCTGTGCAGGTGGGAGCTTTTGCTTCGTGGCTGACGAGATCGTGATTATCGGGATCAATTGCTATAGTAAGATCTGTTACTGCATTTGTGCAAGCTTCGTCGGAGAAGTTCTTGCCGCAGTCGGGACATGACCAATATTCAATTGTACCTGTTGCAACGCAGGTTGCAGGCTCTTCTTCGTGATGAACCTTATTCTTATGACCGATTGCAGGAATTTCTTCGTGACCGGAAATCCACTTATCACAGTCTTCACAGAATTCACCTGCTGTGTAGCCTACGTCAAGGCAAGTTGCATCTTCCTGAATATGATCTGTTGTGTTTACGTGGTTTGTGCTGTCAATTTTTGTTGTGAAATCGTCAGCACTGTCTTTTGCTTCTTCTGACATAATTTCAGCATCTGCTGCGAAGTACTTGTTACATACGGTACAAGTCTTATATGCTTCGTTACCGGTTGCGATACAGGTTGCTGCCTTTGCTGCTACTGTTTCGCCGAATTTGTGACCTTCTGCAGTTATTACTTTTCCTTCTCTGCTGAGTTCAGCATTACAAACTGAGCAATATACCACAGAGTCGTATGAACCGTTTACTGTACAGGTTGCTTCAACACGCTTTTCTTCAACTGCTGCGCCTTCCTTGTGACCAAGTGCTGCTACTTCATCAGCCACGTATGTATCACCGCAGACTGAACATGTATAAGTTGTGTAACCGTCTTCTGTGCATGTGGGCTTAGTTACCACTGCATCGTACTTATGTCCGAGTGCGGTAACTACTACTGTTTCTCTGCTTGTTTCAGTACCACAGACTGTACAGTAAGTTACGTTATCATATGAGCCGTCGTTTACGCAATCTGCTTCAACTTCGTTTTCGATTACTACTTCGCCTGCTGTATGTCCGAGTGCTGCTACTTCATCAGCCACGTATGTATCACCGCAGACTGAACATGTATAAGTTGTGTAACCGTCTTCTGTACATGTGGGATCTGTTACTACTGATTTATAGCTGTGACCGGGAGCTTTAAGTATCTCTGTATAACCGTTACCACAGTCTTTACATTCATAAGTCTTATAACCGTCTTCTGTACAGGTTGCATTTACTGTTTCAGTTGCAGTATATGTACAATCTGATGTCTGCTTATAATTACACTCGGAGCATACACGTGACATCTTACCCTGATTGTCTGTTTTATTTTCAGGGTCTGCTGCCCATGTGCCGTAGCTGTGAGTGTCTGTTTTTGTGTTGCCGCACTTACAGGTTTCCTTATGCTGATTTGCATTGCCGTCAATCTGTGTGTATGTTGTGCCCTCGCCGTAGCACTCTTCTTTCATAGCTGTATTAAATACACCGTTGAAAAGTGCACCGTAAGCATCACACTTTTCACACTTATAGTAGTGATATGTTGCATCAAATGTCTTTACAGTATCAGAGATGATATGTGCTTCGGTTGTGACTGCTGTACATGCAGGGTCGCTTGTACACTTTCCTGAATGCTCTGTTGCTGTGTAATTTGTCCACTCACCGTAAACGTGTTCACCTGTTGCAGCGATAGCTTCTGTCTTTGTTTCACCGCAAGCTGTACAAGTGTAAGTTTTAATACCCTCTGAAATACACGTGGGGTCTTTTGTAACAACACCGTCGTTCCATGAGTGTTCTTTTTTTGCTATTGTTGTCTGTGCTACAATAATCGCACCGCACACTGAACACTTCTTACCTTCTGTAAGACCTGTCTTGGTACAGGTTGCTTCCACTGCAGGAAGGATTTCCTCGGTGTGAGCAAGCATTGATGTTTCAGTCTGTTCAACTGTAACTGTGCCACAGACTGAACACTTCTTACCTGCTGTAAGACCTGTGGATGTACATGTAGCGGGAACTGCAGGAACATCCACTTCTGTGTGAGCAATAACGCCTATTGCAGCGATTTCGGTATATCCGCAGACAGTACAGGATCTTGTCTTTGAGCCTTCTGCAGTACATGTTGCATTGGATGTTGTCTTCCATTCGCCCCAGCTGTGAGCTGTTGTTGTAAGAACTTCTGTGTAGGTTGCATTGCCGATTACGGTTGTTGCAACTGCAGGTGACCATGTGTATGTATAATGGTTTGTTGCATCGGAAGCCTTTGTTGAGTTTGCGGGAGCTGTGATTGTTGTGCCGTAATCGTACTGCTGTGAATCGGTTGTGCCGTCAGCCTTTTCGAAGGTTACGGTGTATTTGTTAATTGTCCATGTGGAGTAAAGAGTATGATTACCTGCTGTGCCTACAGTTGTAGTAGCTGTTACACTGTTACCGTTCGCATCAACCCAGCCTGCGAAGGTATAGCCTTCTCTTGTGGGTGTGGGAAGAGTGCCGTAGGCTGAATCGTAGGTTACGTCATTACCGAGGTGGTAGGAAATACCGTCTTCAACCTTATCAGCCTCATTGAGACGGATGTTGTTAACAGTGAGAACGTTATTTGCAGCATTAGCATCAAATCTTATTTTTACGTAAGCAGTGTTGCTGCCTGCAGTAAACTTGATATAAGGCTTGTTGTTTGTTGTCTGACCGGTAAGGGAGATATAAACATCGCCTTCTCTGTGTGCACCGTTAGAGGTGTCAGGTGTAGCTGATGTTTCGCCTGCATAGGCTGAATCAAGAGTTTGAACATAAATATCATAGCCGCCACCACCGAGGCTGTTATCAAATGCAACATCAGCTGAAAGGATATATGTCTTGCCGGGCTCAACAGGTATAGCATAGCTGAAGCCTGTATTACCGTCTTCTACAGTAGAAGTTACTTTGAAACCTGTATCAGTTGATTCCTCAACTCTTACTGAAGATCTGCCGTATTGGAACTGACTGAAATCAAACAGATTATCATAAAGAACTTTGTAGGAGTTTGCTGACCACTGTGCATAAAGTGTTACTGTTGCACCGTTTGTTGTGCTGAGCTTTGATACGGTTGCACCGTCAGCTATAGCTGTGCCTGTTCCGTCTGCTTTGGTATTCCAGCCTGTGAATGTGTAACCTGTTCTGCTGAAAGCATTGGCAGCAAGTGTTGTTTCAGCGGTATACTTCACGCCGTTTACTGCTGACATTGTGCCCGAACCGCCGTTTGCATTAAAATCAATATTATAAGTGTTTTCTGTCCACTCGGAATATAAAATCCAGCTGGCATTGAAATTATATCCGCCGTAATAAACTGAAACATCTGTGTCGGTATTTAACAAAGGAGAATAATCCGCATCCAATACCCATTTACCAAAGGTGAAGCCGGGTCTGTTGGGATTATGTACAACATCCTCTGTGAGTGCATCACCGAAGTTATATGCTGTTCTTGCAGGAACACCGTTTGCTTTGTAATCATCAATAAGCGCCTGCTTGCTTGCTTCATAAACACGGATGTTTGAGAAGGTAACAGAAGCACCGTTTGCTGCTGTACCGAAACGGACACCGAGCTGTGTACAGCCTGCAGGAGTTGTAAACTTCTTAGCGCCTGAAGCCGCACCTAATGATAAGTGAGGATTGCCGTCAGAGCCGTTAACAGCCGCAGAATCTGAATAAAAGAAAACATAACACTGACCGCCCGAAGCGCTGACGTCAAAATCAAGATAATATTCTGTGTTTTCTTTCACGGGCATCTTATATAAGTTAGTGCCGATGCCGTATGCTGTAAAGAGGTCATTTGAAGATGTGTTGGATGAATTATCAACTGCAATGATTGTACCGTTATCAATATCATAAGAGATTGAACCTCTGGTTGTATCGTTTGCATTTGTGCAGTCTGAAGCAGCCCATTCAGAGAATGAGAAAAGGTTATCGTAGTTAAAGTCAAAGTTTCTTCTCTTAAGTGCACTGTAGTATGCATTGAGGTTATTGAGAAGAGTTGTTTCGTTGCTTGTGTCTGCTGTGCTGTTATTAAGGTATACTTCAGCCTCAAGAAGAGCATTCTTGAAGTTTGCCCATGAATTCGTGGTGTAGTTACCTGACTGAAGCTTCTGAGCAACGATTTCATTGTATCTGTTACGAAGAGCAGACTTGTTGACAACAGTAATCTGATAGGGAATCTTTATTACACCATAAACATAGGGGGTTCCGGTGTGTCGATAATCTGCAGTTAATGTACCCGAAACCGTACCGGCAGACGACTGTGTACCGGTAATTGTAGCATAACCTCTACCTTCAGTGTTGTTTGCAAAACATGTACTTGAGTTAATAGAATTAACCGTGTTAGAAAGGCTTACAGAATGAGTCGCAGTAACAGTAGAATAACCGATATTACCAAGGGAGGCATAGCTACCTGATGTAGCAAGGTTACCTATGAGCATCTGAATAGACCAATTAGAGCCGCTATAAGTCACACCGGGATGATATTCGGAACTAAGATCGAGATAATATGTAGCTGTCGGTGAAGTTGTCGTGGTGGTATAGCTTGCACTACTACTCGTGCCGCTTGATTGCTCAGTTGTTACATAACCTGCAACCCTATCAGTAGTAATCTGGCCTGAAGTAATGCTACCAACCAAAACAACACCATTTGAACGGTTAACTTCATAAGAAGCGTTATAAGGATCATACATACTTGCATAGTTATATGCGGTATATGATGTTGCCGCGTTTGTTGAACCTGCCCCCTTAGTACCAGTTGAGCCAACAGCAAGAACTTCATAAGCAAGAAAACGTCGTTTGGAGTTACTATAATTCAAGTTTGCAATAACGACATGCTGCGCAACAGGATTAGCACGCACGGTGAGCTTGTGTGTTTCATATGTACCATCAGTAAAAGTAAATTTAAGCGTAACCGTTGAATCAGTCGTAGTCTGCACAACATATTCATATCCATCACCCAGCGTACCTGTAAGCTTACCGCTTGTTGCACTTGTAAAAGATATGGCCTCATTATCTGAATTTGTTGTTTCTATTGACTTGATGTTTTTACCACCACCTACAGTATAAGTGGTAGACATCTCACCTGTAACCGTACCGTCAGCAATTGTGGTACCATTCATCATATACGCATACTCACTAGTTGTTGATCCACCATATGCACCATGAACATAAATAACAGGGTCAATTGTTACATAACCTGTTACCTCGTTCTGATGTGAGTCAACGGTACCAATAACCGCCTCTGCATGATTATGCTCTTCCATACCGGGCATCCATACCCAGCAGGACAGAAGCATCAGTACTGACAAAAATACTGATATCAATTTTTTGAAGGTTTTGTTTTTCATTAAAAAATCATCTCCTTTTAAGATGTGTTGCCCTCTCAGTCAGATGCTTTGCATCTGCCAGCTCTCCCAAAGGGAGAGCCAAGTGAGCTTGCTCTTTTTCGATAGAAAGATATTTCCCCTTGCCTCTCCCTTTGGGAGAGGTGTCAGCCTGTGGCTGACGGAGAGGGCTGTGTGCCTTTCCGAAGCACGGGAAAAACGTATAAGCCACTTTGCCTTTTCTCGCATACGCACGGATCTGACCCTCCGCGTTATTCCGTATGAGGTCAGGCTTTCCGGGCTTAAACCGGTATATAGAAATACCGATAGATATACAGTATAATTTTATCACTCCGTTTACAATTCGTCAATATTTTTCAGCTCTTTCACGTTAAATCTTTCGCACCTTAATTTGTGCAGTTTATATAATTTTTCTTATCAATTCGACAAAACCGGGAATTGTGTGCTTTATTAATTCCACATAACAGGAATATGCATTTTTTATCCCCTCAGGGTAATACTATCCTATAATAAAAGCTTTATTTTACTGAGGTGGTTTTATGGCATCCCTTTGGCTCGAAAACAGTATTCACTCACCGTCCCCCGCTCTTGAAGGAAGCGTGAAAACCGATGTGCTTGTTATCGGCG
This sequence comes from Acutalibacteraceae bacterium, assembly GCA_045544675.1. Lineage (GTDB taxonomy): Bacteria > Bacillota > Clostridia > Oscillospirales > Acutalibacteraceae > UBA6857. Next base: position 11,295 of record JAZPZK010000106.1, on the reverse strand, counting down.
GCGGTATTGCAGGTATTCTGATTGCTCATCGGTTAAAAAGTGCCGGGGTAAGCTGTATCGTTGCGGAAAAGGATTCGGTATGCGGTAAAACCTCGGGCAATACCACGGCTAAAATCACAAGTCAGCACGGACTTATCTATCAGAAGCTTCTTAAGGACATCGGCAAGGAAAAGGCTCAGCTTTATTACCGACTTAATCAGTCCGCTATTGAGAGCTTCTGTACTCTCAGCGAAAACTATCCCTGCGACTTTGAAAAAAAGGATAACTTTATCTACACCGCCGATTCACGTACGAAAATCTATGCCGAGCTTGAGGCGCTGAACGAAATCGGTGCAGATGCGGAGCTCTTCGATTCCCTGCCCCTGCCCGTTGATATTGCAGGTGCGGTCTGCTTCCCGAATCAGGCTCAGTTCAACCCCGTTATGCTCATACGTGCTCTCGCAAAGGAGCTTACAGTTTATGAAAATACGGCGGTGAAATCAGTAAAAGGAAAAACTGCTTATACGGATAAGGGTAAAATCACAGCTGAAAAAATCATCGTCGCAACTCATTTTCCCTTTATCGACAGACACGGCCTTTTCTTTATGAAAATGTTTCAGCACCGTTCATACGTAATCGCTCTTGAAAATGCTCCGCAGCTTGACGGTATGTACCTTGAGGATAAGGATGACGGATTTTCCTTTCGCAATTACGGCAATCTGCTTTTTATAGGCGGCGGTGACCACCGTACGGGAAAAAAGAACGGCGGATACAGCATACTGAGAAAAAAGGCTGAGGAGTGGTACCCCGAGGCAAAGGAAAAATATGCCTGGGCAACTCAGGACTGTATGACCCTTGACTCTATGCCCTATGTGGGTCAGTACAGCAAAAATACAGCCGGACTGTATGTGGCTACCGGCTTCAACAAGTGGGGTATGACCTCTTCAATGGTTGCCGCAGACCTGCTTTGTGCAAGGCTTCTCGGCAAAAAGCATCCTGCCGAAGAGCTGCTTTCCCCATCAAGAAGTATGCTTCATCCTCAGCTGCTTATTAACGGATTTGACTTTGCCGCATCCTTGCTCACACCTGTGCCGAAAAGATGTACCCATATGGGCTGTGCCCTTAAATTTAACAAGGCTGAAAAAACCTGGGACTGCTCCTGCCACGGCTCACGCTTTGGTGAGGACGGTACAGTTCTTGACGGGCCTGCAATACGGAATCAGTAAACATGCCGTAATAAGAGAATGTATATCAATCTTCCCTTGACTTTCTGTTATGACAATATTATAATTTAACTATCAAAGTCAGGGAGATTTAAAATATGAAGAAAAAAGAAATCAGTGTCCGGAAGAAGCTGAAGCTTCAGCAGAGAAGAGAAAAAGAGCTTGCATACTGGAAAAAGCAATATGACCGTCCCAAGGGAAAGGGCTATTTCTGGTACCTTGTGCTTATTATAGCTCTCATCTATGCAGTTGACGAAATCGCTTCACAGATAGGTAACCTTATGCAGACGGAAATCGCTAACGACCTGTTCCGGAGCAAAAGTGCAGTTACACTGCTTAACCTTCTTCAGGTTGTTGCTATCCCCTTCCAGATCATCGGTATTTTCTACAGACCCCTTGCCGACCGCTTCGGAAGAAAAACCTTCCTTATCATCAATACCCTCGGCATGTCCCTCGCTCTGTTTATCATCTACCTTTCACCGAATTATATTCTCTATTTCCTCGGTGCCTGCCTTATTATGTTCTTTATCCCCCACGATATGCACGTTGTGTATATTATGGAGGTTTCCTCAAAGAAAAGCCGTGCAATTACATACTCCGTTATCAAATTCTTCGCTAATATTGCAGTTATGCTTATCCCGCTTCTGCGCCGTTGGCTTATGGAGTCAGCAGGTCAGTGGCGCAGGGTTTACTTCATCCCCGCCATTGTCGGTGTTGCTGTATCATTTATTGCACTTCTCTGCTCAAGAGAAACCGATGCCTTCATCGAATCACGTATCAAATATCTGAGCATGACAGAAGAAGAGCTTGAGGCTGAAAAGCTGAAAAAATCCGCCCAGAGCTCTCAGGGCGGCCTTGTTGATGCACTCAGATTCGGCTTTAAGCACAAGCAGCTTCGTTGGGTGTTCATCTGCTTTGCACTTGCGGGTGTGGGCGTTGTGGGCACAATGAATTATCAGGCCATTATGACCCATAGCTATGCTCTGAGCATCCACGGCTCAAACGTAAAGGAATTTCTTGACCTTGTAAGCGTTAATGAAGTAACCAGAGCCCTTGTTCTTTATCCCATAGGTATGGCTCTCGCACAGGTGATTATGGGCTTTATCTCCGATAAAATCGGCAGAAAGGCCGCCGCAATCACCGTTGCCGCAAACTGCATTATTTCCTTCCTTGTATTCTTCATCGGTGCAAGAGGAAACTACCTTAACCCCGAAATCATCGGCTTCTTCTGCGGTGCCTTTGTCGGCAGCTATTATTCAACAAACGACGTGCTTATTATGATGGCAAGTGAATCCGCACCGACGAACCTTCGTTCCTCGGCTACTGCCGCCCAGACCGTTGTAGGCTTTGCAGGCTACGGCGTGGCTTACCTTCTCAACATGGCACTCGCCCTCATCTTCGGCGACGGCATTATGGGAACTGTTGCCCTCTGCCTTCTTGTACCCAGCTTCACGGTTACTCTTATCGCACTCATTAAAAAGACCCACGACACAAGAGGCATTGATCTCGACACCGTAACAGGCTGTGAATGGGATTAAAAAAACCGCCCTCGGGCGGTTTTTTATGCTCTATATACACAATTCATCTTACCTTCAGGCAAGCCTGACTATTGACTGCCGGCTACTGACTACTAAAAGCGGTTGCTGACGGAAAAACTGCACCTTTATTTATCAAACCATCTTCTCCTGCTTTACCTTGTGGTCGATAATATGCCTTGAGGCAAGCTCACGGTGAATATCCTCGGTGGTGATGCCCATTTCGTTCATCAGCACCATAATATGATAGGCAAGGTCTGCGATTTCGTAGACCGTTTCTTTTTTATCGTCAGCCTTTGCGGCGATGATAACCTCTGTGCATTCCTCACCGACCTTCTTGAGTATTTTATCAATACCCTTCCGGAAAAGATAGGTTGTGTATGAGCCCTCGGGAAGAGTATCCTTTCTCTCTTTAAGAAGGCCGTAAAGACCCTCAAGCGAAAACTCCTGAAGGCTGTCACTTTGCATAAGGGTGTTTGTGAAGCAGGAATCCGTACCCTTATGGCAGGCAGGACCGTCCTTTTCAACAACAACAGTCAGAGCATCATAGTCACAGTCTGCAGTTATTGAAACAATGTGCTGATAATTTCCGCTTGTTTCACCCTTGAGCCACAGCTCCTGCCTTGAGCGTGACCAGAAGCAGGTGCATTCCTTTTCAAGGGATATTTTAAGGCTTTCACGGTTCATATATGCGAGAGTGAGCACCTTTTTTGTAACTGCATCAACAACGATCGCCGGGATAAGTCCCTTTTCGTCAAATTTAAGCTTATCTGTATCAAAATTAATCATGGTTATCTCCTTACGTTTATACCATTTTCTGTAAGTAAAGCCTTAAGGTCGGGAATCGCAACCTGACCGAAGTGGAAAATTGATGCGGCAAGACCTGCATCAATATCGGGAATATCTTTAAAGAGGGTTACAAAGTCTTCGGCACAGCCTGCTCCGCCCGATGCAATTACGGGTACGTTGACTGCCTCACGGACTGCCTTGAGCATTTCAAGGTCGAAGCCCTTTTTTACACCGTCGGTGTCAATTGAGTTGACAACAACCTCACCTGCACCTGCGGCAACACAGCTTTTTATCCAGCCGATTGCTTCCATACCCGTATCCTCTCTGCCGCCCTTGGCAAAGACGTGATACTCACCGTCAACACGCTTTATATCAACGGAAAGCACTACACACTGGTTTCCGTAAAGTCTTGCTGCCTGAGAGATAAGCTCAGGATTTTTTATTGCACCCGAATTCACGCTCACCTTGTCTGCGCCACACTTTAGCACTCTGTCAAAATCCTCAAGGGTATTGATTCCGCCGCCAACGGTAAGGGGGATGAATATTTTTGAGGCTACCTCTTTTAATATATCGGTGAAAAGCTGTCTTCCCTCAAAGGATGCGGTTATATCGTAAAAAACAAGCTCATCTGCTCCGTTTTTGCTGTAGTATTCCGCAAGCTCAACGGGTGAAGCCACGTCATTCAGCCCCTTGAAGTTAGTACCCTTCACAACTCTGCCGTTTTTTACATCAAGGCAGGGTATTATTCTTTTAGTTATCATTCTGCCACCTCTATTGCGGTTTTAAGGTCAACGGCACCCACATAGTATGCCTTGCCGAGAATTGCTGCGTAAAGCTCCATTTCGCGAAGTGCCTTAATATCCTCAAGGCTTGAAACTCCGCCCGAGGCAACTATATCAATGGGATATTTTCCGCTCAGATATTTATAAAGCTCACGGTTTGTGCCCTGCATTGCTCCGTCCTTGGAAATATCGGTACAGATAACCGTCTTTACGCCCAGAGCGCAGAGCTTTTGGAAAAATTCATCTGCGGTGAGTGCTGATTTTTCTGTCCAGCCCTTTATTGCAACAAAGCCGTCCTTAAGGTCAACACCTACTGCAACTGCATCACCGTATTTTTTAACAGCTCTTTCAAGGAAGGCCTCGTCTGTTACTGCGGCAGTGCCTAAAATCACACGGGTAACACCGATTGAAAGATATTTTTCAATAACCTCTTCACTCCTTATGCCGCCGCCGATTTCACATTTAAGACCGGTTGCCTTAACTATTGCTTCAACAACATCTATGTTGGGAGTGGTGCCGCTTTTTGCCCCCTCAAGATCAACAAGGTGGATGAACTCAGCACCGCTGTTTTTGAATTTTTCCGCAATTTCAACAGGGTTGCGGCTATATACAGTCATTTCATCGTAATTGCCCTTATAAAGCCTTACTGCAGACTTTTCATAAAGGTCAATTGCAGGTAAAACAAGCATTTATCATTCTCCTATCTCACAAAAGCCTTTTAAGATGCCAAGGCCCACGTCTCCGCTTTTTTCAGGGTGGAACTGACAGCCGAAAATATTCCCCTGACTTACTGCCGCCGTAAATTCAATGCCGTAATCCGAGGTTGCGGCAACAGAAGCCTCACAGCCTGCAGCAAAGTATGAATGAACAAAATATACGAAGTCGCCTTCATTTACGTATTTGAAAATCGGGCAGTCCTTCTTCTTTATTTTAAGGTCGCTCCAGCCGATATTGGGGATACGCAGCTTACTGTCAATCCTTCCCTCAAAGGGAACAATTTCGCCCTTAAGAAGTCCGAGACCCTCGTGTTCGCCGTATTCGTAGCTTTTTTCAAAAAGCATCTGCATACCCAGGCATATACCCATAAGAGGCTTGCCTGAAAGAGCCTGATTTTTAACCTCATCATAAAGTCCGCTTTCACGGAGCTTTCTTACTGCATCCTCAAAGGCACCTACACCGGGAAGAATAAGCCTTGATGCACTGCGGATAACCTCTATATCCTTTGACACAATCGCCTTCTCACCTATGGCATTGAAGGAGGATTTAAGGGAAAAAAGGTTACCTACGCCGTAATCGATTATTACTGTCATCAGAGCACTCCCTTTGTTGAAGGTATTGTATCTGCGTTTTCAGGGTCAATGGCACAGGCCTTTTTCATAACCCTTGCAAAGGCTTTGAAAATTCCCTCAATGATGTGGTGTGTATTTTCACCGTCAAGCTCCTTGATGTGAAGAGTGATTTCTGCCTTACGGACAAAGGCAAGGAAAAATTCCTTCACAAGCTCTGTATCAAAATCGCCTACCTTTTCTGAAGGCATTTCAGCATCAAAGCCGAGATAAGCTCTGCCTGAAATATCAACTGCACACAGAATCAGAGCCTCATCCATAGGAAGAATGATATCTCCGTAGCGGTTGATGCCCTTCATATCGGAAAGAGCCTCTCTGAAGGCTATGCCAAGGCAGATGCCGATATCCTCAGCGGTGTGGTGGTAGTCAACCTCGGTGTCACCCTTGCATTTTACGGTGAAATCAAAGCCGCCGTGTCTTGCAAAAAGAGTGAGCATATGGTCAAGAAAGCCGCAGCCTGTGTCAACCGTGCTTTCGCACTTGCCCTCAAGAGTGAGTGTGAGAGCTATATCTGTTTCTGCTGTTTTTCTGTTTATTGAAGCTGTTCTCATAAATCGTTTTCCTCCAATATTGTTTTTACCGCTGAGATGAATTTTTCCATCTGCTCCATACTGCCTACTGTTATGCGGTTATACCGACATATTCTTTCACTTGTGAAGTGACGGATAAGAATTCCCCTTTCCTTGAGGGTGAGATAAAGCTTTTCTCCGTCAAGAAGCGGATGCTTTGCAAAAATGAAGTTGGCCTTTGATGGCAGCACCTCAAAGCCGAGTGAAGTGAGTGCCTTTGCGGTGTATTCTCTGTTTTCTGCAATAATAGCACATTTTTCGTTATAGTATTCAATCTCCTCCATGGCTTTTACGCCTGCAAGCTGGGTCAGACGGTTTATGTTATAGGGGTTTGTGGAATACTTGATTGTTTCAAGGTCGTTTATTATTTCTTCATCGGCAAAGCAGAAGCCAAGTCTTGCACCTGCCATTGACTTTGATTTTGAATAGGTCTGACAGACGATGAGATTTTTATATTTCTTCACAAGTTCCATGGCAGACTCGCCACCGAAGTCAATATAGGCTTCATCTATAAGCACAACGCTTTCAGAATTACTGCTGACGATTTTTTCTATATCCTCAAGGGTAATTGTCATACCTGTGGGTGCATTTGGGTTTGCAATAACGATGAATTTATCCTTGCCGATATAGTCGTTTACGTCTATGCTGAAATCCTCCTTAAGGGGTATCTCGGTGTAATCTATACGATATAAATCACCGAAAACCTTATAGAAGCCGTAGCTTATATCAGGGAAAAGAGTTCCCTTTTCTTCACCGTAAAGCATAAAGGCAAAGTTGAGTATTTCGTCGCTGCCGTTTGAAACAAAAACGTTTTTACTGTCAAATCCGTACTGCTTTGCAATAGCCTGCTTGAGCGCTTTGCTTGTGGGGTCGCTGTAAAGGCAGAGCTTTGCCGTTTCCTCACCGTTAAGTGCCGCAATAACCGACGGTGACGGCGGAAAAGGCGACTCGTTTGTGTTAAGCTTTATGTATTTCTTATCCTGAGGCTGTTCACCGGGGGTGTATCTTTGAAGGGATAAGAATTTTTCATTCATGTATCTGCTCATTTATTTTCCTCTAATCTTATAACCGCACTTTTTGCGTGGGCGGTAAGACCTTCCTTTTCGGCAAAGTAGGCAACATCCTCTGCAACACGGAAAAGTGCATCCTTTGTGTAATAGGTAAACTGAGTTTTCTTTACGAAATCGTCAACGGAAAGAGGGCTTGAAAATTTAGCCGTACCCGAGGTGGGAAGAGTATGGTTGGGACCTGCATAGTAGTCGCCCAATGCCTCGGGACAGTATCTGCCCATAAAAATGCTTCCTGCGTGGCGGATTTTATCAAGATAATCAAAGGGATTGTCCACACAGATTTCAAGATGCTCGGGAGCAATTTCGTTTGCTATTTCAATGCCCTTTTCAAGTGTGGGAGCAACGATTATCTTGCCGTTATTATCAATTGATGTTCTTGCGATTTCTGCTCTTTCAAGAAGAGGAATCTGCTTTTCAAGGCAATCACTTACCTTTTGGGCAAAGGAAAGGCTGTCTGTAACAAGCACGGCAGAAGCATTTTTATCGTGCTCCGCCTGAGAAAGCAGATCGGCAGCAACATAATCCGGATTGCTCTTGCTATCGGAAATAACAAGAATTTCACTCGGTCCTGCAATCATATCAATGGAAACCTTGCCGTAAACCTGCTTTTTTGCTTCGGCAACAAAGGCATTGCCCGGGCCGACTATTTTATCAACCTTAGGTATTGATTGCGTACCGTAGGCAAGAGCTGCAATGGCCTGAGCGCCGCCTACCTTAAAGATGCGGTCAACACCTGCAATTTTTGCCGCCGCAAGAATAACAGGGTTTATCTTACCCTCTTTATTGGGAGGGGTTACAATGCACATTTCCTTAACGCCTGCAATTTTGGCAGGAATGGAATCCATAAGCACCGTTGAAGGATAAGCGGCAGTACCGCCGGGCACATAAAGACCTGCTCTGTCAACGGGAGTTATCTTCTGACCTGTAACAACGCCCTCCTTCTCTGCAATAACGAAGGAGTTTCTCACCTGACGGGAATGGAAATTACGGATGTTCTCCGCCGCTGTTTCAAGTATGCGGATAAATTCTCCGTCAACCTCAGAGAAGGCTTCCTCAATTTCATCCTTTGTAACCTCAAGAGAGGAAAGAAGGCACTTATCAAATTTTTCGCAGTATTCCAGAACTGCACTGTCTCCTCTTGCAACTACGTTGGATATAATATCACTTACAATATCCGAAACGTCGAGAGTATCCTCCATACGGGAGAAGATCTCGCTGCTGCTGACCTTATCGTATTCAAGTATCTTAATCATCTTTTTCCCTCACAAGCTCTGCAATACAGGCTCTGACCTTATCAATCATTTCCTGCTTGAATTTATAAGAAGTTTTGTTTGCAATCAGCCTTGCACTTATCGGCACGATAGTTTCAAAGGGCTGAAGATCGTTTTCATAAAGGGTTTTGCCCGTTTCCACAATATCAACAATAACATCGGAAAGACCTAAGATAGGTGCAATTTCAATAGAGCCGTTAAGGTGGATTATATCAATGTCACGGCATTTTTCTGTGTAGTAATTCCTTGCTATGTTGGAAAACTTGGTTGCAACCTTAAGGGTATTTTCCCTGCGATCCCTGAAGTCGCTTTTTGCCGCCACACACATATTGCATCTGCCTATTTTAAGGTCGAGAAGCTCATAAATATCAGGCTCATACTCAAGAAGAATATCCTTTCCCGCAACACCGATATCTGCCGCACCTCTTTCAACGTATATGGCAACATCCGAGGGCTTGACCCAGAAATAGCGTACGCCCTTTTCTTCGTTTTCAAATATCAGCTTACGGTTTGTTTCCTTTATGGAGGGACACTCAAAGCCTGATTCTTCAAACATGGAATAAACCTTTTCACCAAGTCTGCCCTTAGGCAGAGCTACGTTAAGCATTTCCATATGTCTCCCCCTTTCTCATATCAACAAGCCTTTCATATTTCATATCCTCAGAAATTCCGCCTGCCACACAAACTCTTTTTCCCTCTGAAGAAAGTCTTTCAACCTCAGAAAGTATGTCTGCCGCATCGGAAAGGCTGTCCTTTAAAATCACGCAATCATAATCATACTGCTTTTTCTGCTCATTATGTCTTTCAAGGGTATCAAGATATACGGCAAAGCCGATAGCCTTCTGCTTTTTACCCATTTTTTTCATCAGCGTATCATACTGACCGCCTGAAAGCACATTTGTGGGTATGCCCTTTATATATCCCTTGAAGGCAACGCCGCTGTAATAGCCCTTGGCGTCAATAATTGAAAAATCTATGTTCAGCCTTGAAGCAATACCGAGCTTTTTCATAATGTCATAAACAAACGAAAATTCATCGGCAGCTGCACGGATATTTCTGTCGTCAGTAAGGCTGTATATTCTGCTTCTGAAGGCATCCGCATCCCTGTAGGAGCCGATAAGCGCACGGCTCAGCTCTCTTGCAGCAGCGTCTATCTCTCCGCAGGCGAAAAGCTTATCAAGCTCATCGGCATTCTTACTTTCAATTGCGGAAAAAACCTTCTTTTTAACAAGGCTGTCAAAGCCGCAAAGCTCAGCCACAGCCTTGGAAATTCCTGCGTGGCAGATGTCAAGAATATAGTTTTCATCAATTTTTTCAAGGCTTTTTACTGCAAGACAAAGCACCTCACATATATCGTAAGCGCCGATGTCACCGATGCACTCAAGTCCGGTCTGGGCAATTTCCTTGAAGGAATGGGAATCCTTTGAGGTTCTGTATACCTTTTCATCGTAATAAAGCTTCTGAACAATGCCCTCGCTGTCGGTGCTGTTTTTTATTATGGAAAGGGTTACGTCAGGCTTTAATGCAAGCAGCTTTCCGTTGGTGTCGGTAAAGGTGATTATACCCTGCGAAATGAGAAAATCCTTGTTTCTGACATAAAGGTCATATTCCTCGAACTTACTCATTTTATATCTGCTGTAGCCGTAGCTTTCATATAATCCGCGAAGGCTGTAAGCAACCTTCTCTTCATTTTTCAGTATATTTTCATTAAGCATTGCCCTTGTCTCCTTCAATGCGCTCAAGAGCAAGCCTGTAGCCGCCCTCACCGTAATTGACACATTTACCCACACGGCATATTGTAGTCGTGCTGGCTCCTGTTATTTTATTTACCTCGCTGTAGCTTCTGCCCTCACAGATAAGCTCTGCCACCTGAAGACGCTGAGCGATAGTCTCCAACTCCTGAATGGTGCAGATGTCCTCAAAAAACAGACGGCATTCCTTTTCATCCTTTAAGCTGAGTATTGCCTGATAAAGCTTTTCTACAGTTTCATTGTTACGTTTTTGCATAAAAACATTCCTCTTTCATTTTAGCGTGTTAGCATTGTAACATACTAAAGCGCGAAAGTCAACAGTATATTCTTATTTTTATATAAAAATATACACCCGACTATTTTAATACTTTTTACAGAAAAATCAATAGAAAACTCCACTATTCCCGGGCCTTTCTGCCCTTTTCGTGCCGCAAAGCAGAAAAATCCCCGCCCTTTAGCGGAGTGTTCGTAAGGACACTCCGCAGTTTTATTCGCCTTTCGGCGAGTTTTATTGCTTCGCAGTGATATTTGTCTTGCGACAAGTGATATTGCCTTCGGCAGTTTTCGGCGAATAAAATAACACTGAAGCCGTAAGGCTTCAATATCACTTTTGATTTATCAAAAATATAACTGCAAATTTTAATTTGCAATATCACTTAATACTCACCGAAGAAAATATTTTCACTTTGGCGTAATTGCCTTTAGAGTATATAACCCACTATGACACTTTCAAGCCGAAAGTGTCACTTTTTATATAAAAAAATCGGGAGCACTTCATCACAAAGTGTCTCCCAATAATTTTATCTGGCCTTAGCACCCCTCTGCATTGAGCGAGGTTTTTTTTTGGGTACTACGAGTGGTCACAAAACTGCAAAGTCGCAATTTTTATTTAAAGTACTTTACAGCTGCTTTGAACATCTGTATATCGTAGTTGCCGGAAACGTTCTTGTAAAGTCCGTCACCTATACGCTCGCTGTGAC
>JAZPZK010000105.1:0-23386 GCA_045544675.1 Acutalibacteraceae bacterium | reverse complement strand
TCGGAGTACCTTTGTACGCCGTCGGGTAACCCAAAATAAAGCTTTTCGCTTTATTTTGGCTCGGTTTGTTCATTCTGCGCATTTTTTCCGAGCCCCTAAAAAGGAGCTGTAAAAACTTTCGTTTTTACAGCTCCTTTTTTTATTAAAGCAATTCTGCGCCGTGCTCCTTACAGTACTGCATGGTTTCCTCATCCCAATAGGAGGACTGCACCTCGCCGATGTGTGCCTTTCTTAAGAAGAACTGACACATTCTCGACTGACCGATACCGCCGCCGATGGTATAGGGAAGCTCTCCGTTTAAAAGAGCCTTGTGGAAGGGCATATTCTTTCTGTCCTCACAGCCTCTTTCCTTAAGCTGTCTTTCCATAGCCTCTTCATCAACTCTGATACCCATTGAGGAAAGCTCAAGAGCAATATCAAGCACCGGATAATAAACGATGATGTCACCGTTGAGTGTCCAGTCGTCATAGTCGGGAGCTCTGCCGTCGTGAGGCATACCGTCCTTGAGCTTGCCGCCTATCTGCATAAGGAAAATTGCACCGTATTCTCTAACTGCGGCGTATTCTCTTTCCTTTCTTGAAAGGTCGGGATATTTTTCCTCAAGCTCTGAAGAGGTTATAAAGGTAATCTTTTCGGGAAGAAGGCTTCCGATAAAGTTATATTCCTTTGTTATGTAATATTCGGTGTGTCTTAATGCGGCATAGATGAGCTTAACGGTTTTCTTGAGAGTTTTCTCGTTTCTTTCATCCTTGTCAATAATTTTTTCCCAGTCCCACTGGTCAACAAAAATTGAGTGGATATTATCCGTATCCTCATCACGGCGTATGGCGTTCATATCGGTATAAAGACCCTCGCCGCTTTCAAAGCCGTACATTTTAAGTGCATATCTCTTCCACTTTGCAAGAGAATGAACAATTTCGAAATTCTTTCCGCTGAAAACATCAAAGGAAACCGGTCTTTCGGTTCCGTTGAGGTTATCGTTCATACCGCTGTCGCAGTCAAGAAAAAGAGGAGCTGAAACTCGGGTGAGATTAAGCTCAATTGCAAGGTCTCTTTCAAAAAAGTCCTTTACTTTTTTTATTGCAGCTTCCGTTTCTCTGAGATTAAGATGAGAAACGTAGCCCTCTGGTATATAGTGTGGCATATAAAAGCCTCCTGTTTCTTCGTAAACATAGGAAATATTATACCAATTTGTGCCCGCTATGTCAACAAAAATCAAACAAATTCCCCTTTGAGCCATCTTTACTATTGTCAAGGCTCTACTTTCGTGCTATAATCTAAGAAAGCTTAAAAGGAGGAGAAAATATGGTTTCTGTGCTTATGACCGCATATAAGGGCGAATTTTATATTGAAGAAGCCCTGCGCTCCGTGCTTTCTCAGCTCTCCTTTGAGGATGAAATCATAGTCTGCGAGGAAAAGCCGGGAAGTGCTACGGGCAGAATTGTCAGAAGACTTGCCGCCGAGGATAGCCGTATTATTCCCGTGGAAGGAAAAAATGCAGGTACCGTGGACAGTATGATAACCGCCATAAGACACAGCAGGGGCGATAAAATCTACATCTGCTCCCAGAGCGACGTATGGCTTCCCGATAAAATAAAAAGGGTAAATGAGCTTTTTGAAAAGGGTGCAGACCTTGTTCTTCACAACGCCTATATAACCGATGAAAATCTCAACATCACAGATTATTCCTATTTTGAGCATTGCGGCGTTAAAAAGGGAGCTGCCTCAAACATTTTCTTTAACAGCTTCAACGGCTCACTTATGGCCTTTGACAGAAAGATGCTTAAATTCATTATGCCCATCCCCAAGCACATTCCCCTTTATGACCAATGGATAGGCATTATCTGCCGCATTTACGGCTCGGTAAAGCTTCTTGATGCACCGCTGATTTATCACAGACAGACTGAAAAGAAGGAAGAGCTGAGTGCCAAGGAAAGAAAAATCAACCGCCGCTATCTTGTGAATAAGCTCTATAAGCGTATGTTTTTCAGAAGATAAGAGAATTATGCCGCCACCCTATAAGGAAGTATTTCTTTAAAATGTGAACTCAGCACACAATAATGCGTTAAAAATCACCGATATACGTCAAAGGTGACACCTCTTTTTTGAAGTGTCACCTTTATTTTATTGATTTTCAAGCACGGAATCTATAATTGGGCACCAGTCTTCATAGGACATTGAGCCTATATAGCTTTCACCGATAAGGTTTCCTTCTTCGTCAAGGAATACGGTTTCGGGAACATATTTAATTGTGCTGAGCTTTCCGTTAATAAGCTCTGCAGAGGGAAGCATATTTACATAGCTTACACCTGTATCGCCAATAATACTCTTTGCTTCCGAAACAAGTCCTTCATCGTGTGAACCGTCTGAATACATATAAACGTCGGAAACAATACCAACTATCTGGAAATTCTTATCAGCATATTCCTTGCTGATTGTTTCGAAATAGGGCATTTCCTTCACACAGGGACCGCAATAGGTTGCCCAGATGTTCACCATTGTGATTTTGCCTTCGAAAAGGGTCTGATCCACCTTTTCACCGTCAACTGTTACAGCTTCGAACTTACCGAATACGTTGTGGGTTTTCTCTTCAGTCTCTTGCTGTGTTGTTTCTTCGGAAGAAACGGTTGTTTCCTCGGAAGCACCTGCATCGGTATCGGTTTTTGTTCCGATATCTGAGCAGGCGGTGAAAAGCACAAGAAGCATCAGCGCCATTGCAATGAGGGATAAAATTCTCTGTTTCATAGAAATCACCTCTGTTTATTATTTCTTAAAGCCGTCTACAATCTTTTTGAAGCCGCCCTTTGTGCCGTTGCAAAGGTCAAGAATACCGTCAACGCTCTTCTGTGAAAGAAGTCCGCCGGTAAAGCCGCTGAAGGAACGAAGAGGCATATCCTTGATGGATTCGGTAATCATGTCGGGATTTTCAGCAGTGAGTGCAACAACCTTTGCACCGTTGGTAAGAATTCCGTAAAGAGCCTTACCGAAGGGACTTACTGCAACCTGACTAACAGAGCAGTTGATGGTAAGCTCACCCTTCTTGAATTCCTCGTTGTTGGGAAGCTCTCTGCCGAGAACTGCAACAAACTGATTGTCGGGAATATAGGTTGTGCTTGCAAGATCGTAGTAAGCGGGAGCACATTCGCTGTAATCGGGAACTTCAACATCAGCTTTAGCACTCTTTACGGTTACTGCAGCTTCAAGACGGATATCTCTTGAGGAAGCACCGACCTTTATAGCGTACTTGCCGCTTTCTGCGTGCCAGTCACAGATATTTACGTTATAATAGCTGAAAGCTCTTTCATCAAGCTCAATTTCAACTGTCTTGCTTTCTCCTGCCTCAAGGAATACCTTCTTAAAGCCCTTAAGCTCCTTTTCAGCCTTGAAAATTTTGCTTTCGGGAGCAGCAACGTAAACCTGAGCAACCTCAGCACCGTCAACCTCGCCGATATTCTTAAGATTGAATGTAAGGGTAAGCTTTTCGCCTTCCTTTACGGTTTTCTTACTGAGCTTAAGGTCACTGTATTCAAACCTGGTATAGGAAAGGCCGTGACCGAAGGGATAAGCAACACCCTTCTTTGCAGTATCAAAATAGCGGTAGCCTACAAAGATGCTTTCACGGTATTCAACTGTACGGGGACCCATAGGGAAGTATCCTGCTGAAAGAGCATCCTCATTGATAAGAGGGAAGGTTTCTGCAAGCTTACCTGAGGGGTTGGCCTTGCCGAAGATAAGGTCGTAGCAAGCCTCACCGCCTGCCTGACCTGCAAGATACATATTAAGAATAGCCTTTGCCTTGCTGTCCCAGGGCTTCATCTGAATGGGTGAGCCGCAGGAAAGAACAACAATAACATTATCGTTTACCTTTGAAATCTCATCAACAAGAAGAGCGTGAGTGGAGGGCATATTGATGTGCTTACGGTCAAAGCCTTCACTTTCAAAGGCATCTGTAAGACCGATGAATACGATAACTGCATCTCTTCTCTTTGCAGCTTCAACCGCTTCATCGATAAGCTTTTTATTATAGCCGTCACCCTTGAGTGAATAGCCGTCAGCATAGGTATATGCCTTGCCGTTCATATCAAGTGCATCAAGGAAGGATACTGTTTTCCAGGCATTGATGTGGCTTGAGCCTGCGCCCTGATAACGGAGCTTCTTTGCAAGTGCACCGACAACTGCAATACTGTCATACTTCTTAAGAGGAAGAGCGTTATCCTCATTCTTCATAAGTACGGCTGATCTTACTGCGGCCTTCTTTGCAATTTTATGATGCTTCTCAAAGTCGATAGGATAACCGTTGCCCTCGTTTTCCTTGCATTCAAAGGCAAATTTAATCATACGAAGAGCTACTGCATCAACCTCATCCATTGTGAGAGTGCCGTCCTCAAGAGCCTTCTTGATGTTTTTGTTGTTCATACCGTTGTTGCCGGGCATTTCAAGGTCAAGACCTGCCTTAACACCGAGCACTCTGTCGTTAACTGCGCCCCAGTCACTTACAACGATACCCTTGAAGCCCCACTCGCCGCGGAGAATATCTGTAAGGTAACGCTTGTTTTCTGCAAGGTATGTACCCTCGATTCTGTTGTAGCTGCACATAACAGTTGTGGGCTGCTCTGTCTTTACGATATGCTCGAAGGCGGGGAGATAGATTTCTCTCATTGCTCTTTCATCAGCAACGGTGTCGATGCACATTCTGATATGCTCCTCGTTATTTGCACAGTAGTGCTTGAGGCTGACGCCGATACCCTCCTTCTGTACACCGTGAACATAGGCTGCGCCCATTCTTGAGGTGAGGAAGGGGTCTTCTGAAATATATTCGAAGTTTCTGCCGCAAAGGGGACTTCTCTTGATGTTTACGCCGGGGCCGAGTACGGTTGTAACCTTAAGAGCCTTTGCCTCGTCAGCGATGGTCTCGCCAACCTTTTCCATAAGCTCTGTATCCCAGGAGGATGCGGTTGTAACTGCGGTGGGGAAGCAGGTGGAGGTTTCTGATTCCTGCATAATGTTTGTGCCTGCAGATACCTTTTCCTTTCTCAGGCCGTGAGGGCCGTCGCTCATCCATACGGAGGGGATGCCCACTCTGTCTATTTCCTGAGTGAGCCAGAAGGTCTTACCTGAAAGAAGGGAAAGCTTTTCGTCAAGAGTTAATTCATCAAGAATTTTCTTATAGTCTTTTTCGCTCATGGTGTCTTCTCCTTTATAAAAATATTTCATTTCAATTATAACTGCACAAAACCTTATGATATATAAAAAATACGTTTTTTATATAATTTTTCCGAGATAATACGCTTCTTTTGTGCCATATACCATTTCATAATACCAAAAAACAGTTGTAAATACAATAGGAAAAAGATGAATATTTGTAATTGCGGGGAATAAGATTGTCCTGTTTGTTTTTATTCTTATTCGTCATTTTAAATTAAAAAGAATAAAATCAACAGAAATTGTTGTAATTATTGCACATAAGTGTTAAAATATTTTAAACGGAATTTTTTTTGTAAAGGAGATTTTATATGGAGAAATATGATATTATCGTCGTCGGTGCATCAACCACAGGTGCGTGGTTTGCCCGTCAGATGGCAAAAAGAGGACACAGCGTTCTTGTTATCGAAAAAAATGAAAAGGAAAATGTTTCAAGAGAATACGATATTTTCCATATGCCCAAAAAGGAGATGGAGCGTTCCTTCCTTGAAATCCCCAAGGAGGGGGATAAAGAATTCGGCTTCACCTTTGAAGGCTCACCGATGCTTTCTCCCTACGGTAACTATCCCAAGAAAAACGTACCCGATACGATAGTGGGTCTTCATAAGCACGAATACATAATGCTTATGAGTGAGTACGCCGAAAAGGAGGGCGCAAAAATTATCTACGGAGCCTCCTTTGTTGACTTTGTGAAGGATGAATGGGACAGAGTAGCAGGTGTGAAATACAAAACCGCCGAGGGCGAATTTGAGGCAGAGGCAAAGCTCGTTGCAGACTGCTCGGGTATTCCCGCTGTTGCAAGAACGAAGATGCCCGACGACTCAACCGTAGAAAATTACAAGCTTACCCCTGCAGATATTTTCTATGTTGTTATTTACTATGTTGTTTACGACAGCCCCGATGTTGACCCCATGGCACTGCACTCCTCCTTCCTCAACTATAAGGCAGTTTGGTCTGCACCCTCAGGCAATCCTCACGGCGCAATTCTCGGTATCGGAGGCAGCTATTGCTACGAATACTCTGAGGAAATTTTCAAGCAGTGGCAGCAGAATGTACCCTGGCCAAGATATACTGTTGAAAAGGTTGAAAAGGGTATGACTCCCTATCGCAGAAGCGTTTATTCCTTTGTTGATAACGGCTTTATTGCTATGGGTGATGCAGGCTGTATGACAAAGCCTACCTGCGGTGAGGGCTGCACCTCATCACTCGTACAGGGACAGATTGCCGTTGACGTTATCGATGAGCTTCTTAAAGCAGGCAAGCCTCTTTCAAGGGACAATATGTGGCCTATCAATAAAAAATATATGGATGCTCAGGGTATTGAATTTGACTCAATGAGACCTCTTCTCAAGGGTGTTGTTTCAATGAGCTATGACGAAGCTGAGTATCTTTTCAAGAAGGATGTTATCTTCAGCACCAAGATTCTTGGCGGCGGTGGTGCTGACCTTCAGCTTGGTGCAGGTGACATTGCAAAAATAGTCAGCGGTATTACTGCAGGCGTTGCAACGGGCAACATCAAGGCTTCGACCGTAAAGAAGATAGTAAACGGTCTTCTTCAGAGTATGGAGGTTACAAAGCTTTACAAGGAATATCCCGAGACTGCCGAGGGTTATTGGAAGTGGAAGGAAAAAGCAGATGCTCTTTGGGAAAAGATCGGTCCTATGACCGACATCTGCGACCAGGAGGTCGTAAAGAGACTGGGACTTAAATAAATGCAAAATGCAGAGTGCAGAATGCAGAATTGCGCCCGGCAACTCAAAATTAAAAAGGTTTTCTCCGCCTAATCAGCATATTCTATTCTTTTAGATAAAAAATCAAGTCGTCTGATTTAACGTCAGACGACTTTTTATTTGTTTATCATTTTATTTTGGCGGGCTGTTTTTTTACTGTTGCTGCTCACGTTTCCCGCAATTCTGCACTCTGCATTCTGCATTCTGCATTTAAAAAATCCGCCCTCGGGCGGATTTTTTATTAATATCCGTTAGGATTCCGGCTCTGCCATCTCCATGAGTCCTCGCACATTTCCTCAAGGTCTCTTTCAGCCTTCCAGCCAAGCTCCTCAAGAGCTTTAGAGGGGTCTGAATAGCAGGTTGCAATGTCACCGGGGCGACGGTCAACAATTTTGTAATTGATTTTAACACCGCTTGCCTTTTCAAATGCCTTAACAACATCAAGAACGCTGTAGCCGGTGCCTGTACCGAGATTATATACGTCAAGTCCGCTGCCGGAAAGCACCTTGTTAAGTGCCTTTACGTGACCGAGAGCAAGGTCAACAACATGGATATAATCTCTTACGCCTGTGCCGTCGGGTGTATCATAGTCGTCACCGAATACGGAAAGGCATTCTCTCTTGCCGATAGCAACCTGAGTGATGAAGGGCATAAGGTTGTTGGGAATACCGTTGGGGTCTTCACCGATTCTGCCGCTCTTATGTGCACCGATGGGATTGAAATAACGAAGAAGTGAAACTGACCATTCCTCGTCTGACTTGAAGATATCAGTAAGGATAATTTCAATCATATACTTTGTTGTGCCGTAGGGATTTGTTGTGCCGCCGGTCTGCATAGTTTCCTTAAGAGGAGAAATGTTGTTGCTGCCGTAAACCGTTGCTGATGAAGAGAAAACAATCTTCTTACAGCCGTTCTTTCTCATAACATCGCAAAGAGTAAGAGTACCGCCGATGTTGTTATCGTAATATTCAATAGGCTTCCGGCAGGACTCGCCTACTGCCTTAAGACCTGCAAAATGAATAACTGCATCAATTTTTTCGGTCTTGAAAATTTTATCCATACCCTCAGCATCTCTGATGTCACATTCATAGAATGCAAACTCCTTACCGCTGAGCTCGGCTATTCTGTTGAGAGATTCCCTCTTGCTGTTATAGAAGTTGTCCACAACAACAATTTCATAGCCTGCGTTCAAAAGCTCAATACAAGTGTGGGAGCCGATATAACCTGCTCCGCCTGTTACAAGAATTGACATTATGCTTCACCTCGTTTATAATATATGCTATAATTATACAGTTTTAAAAAACAAAATGCAATACTTTTATGTCAGGAGATATGATAAATGGATAATTTATCCGATATCCGTACCGTCAGAGCGGTTATGGAAAAGCACGGGGTAAGCTTCTCAAAGGCTTTGGGACAGAACTTCATAATCAATCCCTCTGTCTGCCCTAAAATGGCTGATATGTGCGGCACCGACGAAAATACGGGTGTTATAGAAATCGGCGGCGGTGTTGGCGTACTCACCAACGAGCTTTGCAAAAGAAGTAAAAAGGTTGTCTGCGTTGAGCTTGATACAAGGCTTCTTCCCGTACTCGGCGACACTCTTAGTGAATACGACAACTTCGAATGTGTAAATGCCGATATTATGAAAATCGACCTTCACGAGCTTATAAAAGAGAAATTCGGTGATATGAGAGTTGTGGTATGTGCAAATCTGCCTTACTATATCACAAGCCCCATCCTCACAATGCTTCTTGAGGGTCACTACCCTATCGACAGCATCACCGTTATGGTACAGAAGGAGGCGGCAGACAGGCTCTGCACTCCCGTAGGCTCAAGAGATTCGGGTGCAATAACCGTCTGCACCAATTACTATGCTACGGCAAAGCAGCTTTTCAACGTTTCAAGAGGCTCCTTTATGCCCGCCCCCAATGTGGACAGTACCGTAATAAAGCTCGATATCCGCAAGGAGCCTGCAGTAAAGGTTGACGAAAAGAAGTTTTTCCGTATGGTAAAGGCGGCCTTCGCCCAGAGAAGAAAAACTCTTGTTAATTCACTCAGCTCAGGGCTTTCCCTTTCCAAGGATGAGCTTTACGCAGTTCTTGACGAAGTTGGTATCGACCGCAATGTAAGACCTGAAAAGCTGACTATGGATGAGCTTGCTGCTATATGCAACTGCCTTCCCTGATAAATAAGGAGAAGGCTATGAAAAAATACAGAAATTTCATTTATACTGCTTCCTTCAAGGGCATTCTTATGCTGCTTATTGTCACTATGGCATGGATAGCCACCGAAAGGTTTCTTTGCCTTTATTCTTATTCCATAGAAAATCCCGTAGGAATAAGGAATGCGTTCAGACAAAACTTCAGCTTCGACTACGAAAGCTCCGCCTATGCCGAAGCTCAGGTAGAGGACACCATAGACCGTGTACTCGAATACAGCCTGGAATATATGCACAGCAAAAACCTTGAGGACGTAAGCAGTAAAGAGGATTACGATTATTATCTGCGCCTTAGTAACGACGGCTACCGTGAGCTTGCAGATTATCTTGAAGAGCTTGAGCATGTAAGCTTTGCAGTTGTAAACCACGGCACCGGAAAAATCGTCTCCGATATAAAGGAAATAGACGGTGCCGCTTCCACCGCAGAAATAAGGCAGCTGTTTCAGGATAAGGGCAGATATCAGATAATAATATATAACTGTCAGAATCCCTATTTCGAGCCCGGCTTTACTGAAGGCTTTGTTGAACACGTACGTGAGCAGGCAGCAAAATATACGGACCGCTTTGATTTATACCTCAGCCTCGGCAACAGCCTTGAGCTGACCAATGATGCCGCTTATTACAGTGAGCTTCACACACGGGCTACAGAGCTTGTCGGTCAGGAGATTATAAACTGTTTCATTTTTTCTGCTTTATGTGTGGCTATAGCGATTGTACTTGTTTCCGTTGCAGGCAAGGCGGAAAAGAACGGTAAATTCATTCCCACTATTACAGACGATCTGCCCAACGACCTTCTGCTTATTCTTTACATTGCCATTGCTGTTTCTGTCAATGCACTCTATCACACCTCCCTTTATATGGTTTATAAGTCCTGCACCATTGAGGATTACGGACTCGGCTTCTCTCCCGAATTATACGAATTCAGAGCGAAGGTATGCATGTCGGTTTTCGCTATGATAATTACGGTTTTTGCCTGCAAAATCAAACGCCAGAAGAAGCTCGGCACTCTTACAACCAACACCTATATATACCGTTTCTATTCTGTTATAAAGCAGAAGAATCTTCCACAAAAATAAAAAAATGCATAGAATATGCACCTTTATAGGTATTTTATCGTAAAGTAAAAACCTTTACAGTTCAAAAACAGCTGTAAAGGTTTTTTCTTACATATGTGGAAAACACGGTTGAAAAAGTTAAAAACTCAGACTTTTCAACATTTCAACACTCTGAAGCCCCAAAAATGGGGTTGAAAATGACAAGTTTTCAACTTTACTAACAGAGTTTTGAACATTTTTGTTAAAAAGCTCTGTTAATTATTCATTATGCATTGCTTTTTGCATATACATTCTTTTTTGTATATACAGTATTTTAATTAACTCTCAGAAAGCTGCCTGCTTCAACAGTAACGCCGGAAACCGTAACCGCCTCTTCTGAGTAGTTGACATATATTTCAGTATTATTGCCGTAAACCGTAAGATATACGTTATCCGCCACCTTACTGTGGGCGGTTATTTTTTCGTCTCTGAGGTCAGCAAAGGTAATTTTTGCCGCATCATACTGAAGCTTTGCCTGAGCAGTTGAGTTGAGATAATAATAAGGGTCTTCACTTTCGGCAGTACCCTCATCTGTGTGGTGCCATTCGTAATAGGGTATAGCTCCGTATTCCACCGCCTTAAGGAATGCATCTGTGCTGCTTTCGCTCAGATTAATCGGCGAATGGGAATATTCATAAATGCCGTGAAGCACCGTCTGAACAAAGGGTATCTGCTCACAGCCCTCAACCAAGCTGAAATGTGCTTCATCAGGAAGCTCAACTATAACATCCGCATACTTGAGGCTGTAAAGGTTGCCCCTTACAACCATAAGCTTCTTTGTGGCTGAAACTGAATTTGCCTGCTTTGAAAGAATATCTCTCATCTCGTCCTTCAGCACAACCTCATTTTTTGAATAATCGGCATAAATGTGAGAAGCACCGTCGTTAAGACACAAGCCTGTGAAGGGACTTTCAAGCAGAGAATGAAGAAGTGCATTCATATTTCCGTCAATAGACTGTGCGCCGCAGAGCTCCGCCTCTTTTCCGTCGGAGAGGAGCTTTGCCGTATCTCCCGTAAGAGTGAGCGCCTTATCCTCTGCACCGCCCGGGAAGGTGAAAATATCTGCATCGGTAAAGACGCTGATGCCCTGAGAAGAAACAAGGGTGCTGAATTCATCAAAGGAGCCGTCGCTGTCAAGCTTTTTATTAATATCCGTTCCCTCAAGAATTCCTCTGTATCTTAGGTTTATATTGTTTATACCCTTGCTCTTAAGAGATGAAACTATATCGTAGCCGCGGGCAAAATCTGTGCATACCCTGCCCTCGGCAGAGCCTATAATGCTGAGATTGAAGGGATATTCCGATGAAGCATCCACATTGTTTTCTGAAAGTGCACCGTTTCTTGTAAGAAGCTCTCTGCAGACCGTAGCCATACCCACATAGTCAGCATTGCCCTTTGATATAAATCGGTATGAAAGCCTGATTTCCCCGTCATAGCTCTTTGAAGAAACATAATATCCCTTTTCGTCTTTTTCTGTAGGTGTGATTTCGAACTCAGCATAAACTCTGTTGCAGCCCTCATTTGCCGAGGCTCTGTGAGCTCTTACCGTGCTTATTGCATCACCCTTATCAACAGTTGCAACAAAGGCACCGTCACCGTTCTTCATACCGAATGCAGGCAGAACACCGAAGGCATTTCCCTCTTCGGATAAATCACCGTTACCCTCAGACGAATACATACTGACAGAATATATCTCTTCCTCGGCAGGGCTTACCGATGTGTCAACAGCAAGGCCGCTTCCGTCAGGAATAAGAAGGAAATCACCCTCTTCACCCTTCTGCGAAGCACCGAGATAAGGAAGAACGGAAATTGACTTTATAACAACGTTACTGTCTGTTCCCTCACCCTTAAGTGCTGAACAGTCAACGCTTATGCTCATTGTTCCGTCAGAGCCGGTAATCTCTACGGGAACGGTTATATTGATTTTTGTGCCGTCAGAAAAAGTACGTCTGAAGCCGTAGGTTATTGCTATACCGTCGTCCTTTATTTCATAGCTTGTGCAGTCCATAGCCTTGGAGTCGCTCTGTGAGTTGAGGGTATATTCACTGCCGTCTATAAGAATATCAAGGCAGATGACCCCTGTCTTTTCACCCATATAGCTTTCGGGCAAACTTCTCCACACGGTGTTTGAGCCTGCATCGTAAACAGAAACGCCATAGCTTTCCTCGCTGAAGCAAAGGGCAGACATATCCGTCTTTGAAACACGGACAAGCTCCTTGAACGGAGTGCTGTCACAGTAAATGCTCTCATCCTCGTTTTCCAGAAGAACATCTATCTGCTTATCGGAAATTTTCATAAGAAAGCTGTCCGCTTCTTTCACGTCTCTTGAGCAGCCGAAAAGAAGCAGCATCAAAGAAAACATCATTAAAATACACAAGCATCTTTTAAACCTTATCATAGGATTTCTCCTTTATTTTTTAACTTGCTTTATATTGTAACACATATTTTCAGATTTTTCTACTGTTATCAGAGCATACTTTTACGCATTATGCCAAGAATCAGCTTTTCCCTTCGTGAAACCTGCACCTGACTCATTCCAAGCTCCTTTGCGGTGTTGACCTGAGTCATACCTTTATAATATCTGAGCTCAATGAGCCTGCGGTCCTTTTCAGGCAGAGCCTCAACCACACTTTTAAGTGCCATTTTTTCCGTTATTTCCGTTTCAGGTGCCTGAACGGGTATATCAAGCTGACTTTGCTTACTTTCATCGTCATAGGCAGTAAGAGAAATTGTGGGCATGGAAACATTTATAAGCTCCGAAGCCGATGCCACATCAATACCCAGCCTTTGGGCAAGCTCACTCACCGTGGGCTCACGAGAAAGCTCTGCCGCCATTTCTTCTCTTATCTTCATAGCGTGCCTTGAACGCTCCTTAAGTGTCCTTCCCACCTTTACCGTTCCGCCGTCACGGAAAATCCGTCTGATTTCACCGAGAATAACAGGCACCGCATAGGTAGAAAAAGCAAATCCGCGCCCCTTATCAAAATTATCCGCCGCCTTGATAAGTCCTACACAGCCCGCCTGAAACAGATCCTCATAGTCCACTCCCCTGCCTCTGAATTTGTTTGCGCAGGCATGAACAAGCCCGTAATTTTCGCCAATGAGAGCCTCTCTTTCCTTGTCTGTCTCTCTCACGGCACCAACCTCCCGTCAACAGTTTTTGCCCCAGATCCGCTTTTTAAGGGTCACCGTGGTGCCCTTGCCGATTTCAGATGTAACCCTGACCGAATCCATAAAGCTTTCCATAACGGCAAAGCCCAGACCTGATCTTTCCGAGCCGGCAGTGGTGAAAAGAGGCTCCATAGCCTGCTGTATGTTTTCGATACCCACGCCCTTGTCACGGATTCTGATTCTGACAGTATTATTCTCAAAAATGCTCACCGTTATGTAAATTTTTCCCTGCTTTTCTCTGTAGCCGTGAATTATAGCATTTGTCACCGCCTCACTGACCGCCGCCTTGATGTCGCTGAGCTCTTCAACATCCGGGTCAAGGGATGAAACAAAGGCTCCCACAGATACCCTTGAAAAGCCCTCATTTACGCTTTTTGAATCAATTGTCATTTTCAATTCATTAACTGCTTTCATTACACAATCTCCTTTTGCCTTATTTCTCCAAGACGGTCAATACCTGCAAGGCGCATAATTTTGTAAGCTCCCGGTGAAAGATTTTCCACCCTTATTTCTGCACCCATACTGTTCATCAGCTTATATCTGCCCATAACAAGTCCCACACCCGAGCTATCCATAAAGCTTACCGCCGAAAAATCAAGAATCAGAAGCTCAGGCTTTTTCTTAGCAACGGTGCGGTCAATGTTTTTTCTTATAAAGGCGGCGCTGTGGTGGTCAATTTCACCCTCCAGCAAGGCGCGGACATACTTCTGCCCGACTTCTATTTTTACAGACATAATTATTCCTCCGAAATAAAAAATTCCCTTATGACAGATTACTATCATAAGGGATTATATATAAATTATTTGCCGAAATACGTTGGCAGAAGCCGTTATTCCTTTTCTTTATACTTTTCTGCCTGAAGATTGAACATATAGGCGTAGGTGCCGCCGAGGCCCATCAGCTCATCATGGGAGCCGCTTTCAATTATTTCTCCGTTTTCCATAACGTAAATACGGTCTGCATTGACCGTTGTTGAGAGGCGGTGAGAAATAAAGATAACCGTTTTATGCGCAGCCGCCTCAAGCATAGCCTGATTAAGATTATATTCGGCTATGGGGTCAAGATTTGCGCTGGGCTCATCAAGAATAACATAGGGACAGTCCTTATAGAAGGCCCTTGCAATTGCCACCTTCTGACTTTCGCCGCCGGAAAGCATCTGTCCTTCATCGTCAAATTCCCTGAGAAGCTCTGTGTAAACACCTTTTTTAAGCTCCTTGTTAAAGCCGCTGTGAGAAAGTGCAGCCTTTACCCTTTCCTCGTCGAATTTATCACTCAGAGCAACATTTTCACCCACATTGCAGGAAAAGAGCTGGAAGTCCTGAAAAACTGCGGCAAAGCGGTTTCTGTGAGATTCAACGGTAACATCCTTTATGCTTTCTGTGTCGATAAGAATGTCACCCTCTGTGGTGTCGTAAAGGCGAAGAAGCAGATTTGTGAGGGTGGTTTTGCCTGCACCGTTATAGCCTACAAGGGCAATTTTTTCATAGGGCTTTACCGTAAGATTGATATTTTTCAGCGTAGGGCTGTCATTACCCGGGTAAGTAAAGCTCATATCACGTATTTCGATAGTCTTCGGCTCGGTGATTTCCGCAGTTTTGCCGCCGTCCTTGATTTTGAAATCCGCCTTAAGGAATTCACGGTATTTTTCAATCATCTTTCCTCTTTCGGAAAAGACCGCAACCGCCCACACCGTAAGGAAGTTTATTGAAACGGCTATGGAATAGGCTCCGTTGAAGGCAGCAACAAAATCACCGGGAGAAAGGGTCTGTTTAACAAGCACACAGTATCCGAGATAAAGGGGCAGCACAAACATAAAGCCTAAAACCTGAATTCCCGTTTCCTGAGTGAAGGAAACAAGGGAGATTTTTTTCCAGTATTTCTTCTGGTTGTCAATAACATCATCTGCCGCATCGTTATAGCGGTCCATAAGAATGGGATGGATGTTATTCATACGCACCTCCTTGGCATAATCCTGCAGATAGAAGATGCGCTGGAAATAGTCGCTTCGTCTGTGGTATTCTGTGTTGTCCCTGCGCCTTGCCATCTGAAGGTCACCCATCTTTTTGCTAAGGGGCAGAAACGCGCCGATGAACACAAGAATGATAAGAAGGCAGACAGGGTCAATGGTGAGAAGCACACCGCCTACGGCAAAAAATGAAATCAGGTTGCCTATGTAATTTCGCACAAGGCCCAGAAGATTTGTTATGTTTTCCGATGAGGATTCAATGGTAAGAATGAAGCTGTTATAGAATTCCGGATCATCATAGCTTTCCTCATCAAGCTGCCTCGCCTTATCGTAAAGGGTTTTGTTAAGGCCGTAATAAACCTTTTCCCTTGCCATATTCCAGAAGAATTCCTGAAAAATCCAGGCAAAAAGCTTACTGCCGATAAGCACCGCCGCAATCACGCCTACTGCATAGAAAATTCTTTCAAGGTCTTTGTTTTCGGTAACAACATCTATAATATATTTAAGACCGATAACACTTATGAGCCTTGTGGGCAGGGTTGTGAGAATGCCCATAACGAATTCACCTGCAACAAGTGTGGGCGAAATTTTGAAAAGCAGGCGGATAAAGAAGAAAATATTTGAAAAGGTTGAGTGATTTTTCTTTTGCTTTTTATCAGCCATTTTCCTGCACCTGCCTTTCTCTGTTATAGCTCGATGCCTGAAGGGTAAACATTTCACAGTATCTGCCCTGTGCCTTCATAAGCTCCTCATGGGAGCCCTGCTCCAGAATTTCACCGTTACCGATAACGATGATTCTGTCCGAAAGCACGGCACTGGAAAGTCGGTGGGATATGTAAAGCACGGTTTTGTTTTTTGTTACGGAGATAAGGTTTTCATACATTTTATATTCAGCTATGGGGTCAAGAGCTGATGAGGGCTCATCAAGAACCGCAAACTGAAAATCCTTTGCAAAAAGTCTTGCAGCAGATACCTTCTGATTTTCACCGCCGGAAAGACCGATGCCGTCCTTATGGAATTCTCTTGTAAGCACGGTGTCTCCGCCCTTTTCAAGAGCAGATATTTTTTCCCATATACCGCTTTGCTCAAGAGCCTTCTGCGCCAGAGCCTTATCCTCTTCACTGCATTCACGGCAGATTACATTTTCGAAAACAGAAATTGCAAAGTTTTTATAATCCTGAAAAACTGCACCGAAAATATTTCTGTAGGCATCCAGCTTATATTTCTTTATATTCACACCGTTAAGAAGAATTTCACCCTCGGTAGGGTCGTAAAATCTGAGAAGAAGCTTAACAAGGGTACTCTTTCCTGCACCGTTGACACCTACAAGAGCCAGTGTTTCGCCCTTGTTTATTGTGAAGGATACATTTTTAAGAGAGTAATTATCCGAACCCGGATATTTAAAGGATACATTTCTGAATTCTACGGTTTCGATTTCAGGCACATCCTCTTCACCGCTGACAATTTTAGGCTCATAGTCAAAAAAATCACGGAGATTCTGAAAATAAAGAGCCATACCGACGAGCATATCGAAGCTTCTTGCCACATTCATTGTGCCTTCTCGTACGGTGTTGATTGAAGAAATAACAACAGAGAAGCCTGAAACAGTAAGGCTGCCCTTGAAAACAAACTGAATTGCCGCAAAGGCGTAGGTACCGATAATGGGTATGAATTCACCGAAAAGTGAGCTTACGGTGCTGTATAAGAAAAGTCTGAAGCCGTAGCTTCTGAGAATTTCAACATTGGCATCTATGGCGTTTTTGAAGCGGTACATCATAACGGCAAAGATGTTTGAAGTTCTCATATCCTTGGAAAAATCCTTAAGGAAAACCGTACGCTGAATATATGCCTTTACACGGTTATTGGTGGTCATTTCCACATCTCTTTTATATACGAGCTTACTTTTTGAGGTTTCAATTATAAAAACAAAAGCAACGGGCAAAAGGAAAATAAGATACACAGGGTCAATTGAGCCTACGGTACCGATAACAAGAATAAGAGCCGTAATACTGCTTAAAATATTTGAAACGCAGGAGCAGACAAGGTCGAAATAGCTCCATGCAAGCACGTTTGTCGCCCTCTGATATTTATCGTAGAATTCGGGATTTTCATAGCATTCAACATCAAGGGAAAGTGCCTTTTCAAAAATTTTGTTGTTGAGCACCTTAAGCACGTTTTTAGTTGCGGCGTGAACAATATAGTTCATATACCACATAATTGCCTTAAGACCAATCGAAACTGCAAGGAACATCACAAGAGTCATCATATATTCATTGAAATCTCTGTTTTCGTCAAAAAGCCCGAGAAGCACCTTAAGAAAAAGAATATTCTGAATAAACAGACCGAAGATGTTACCTGCAAAGGTATTTGCAAGATAGCCCAGAAGCAGTCTTTTGTCGCATTGCCACACAAGCTTTACCGCATAGATAATATTCTTAAAAACGGGCACCTTCATTTCGGGATTATTAAGGTCAATGGGTGGTCTTCTCATGCTCATCACCTCTTTGATACATAATTTCTTTTATAGTATAATACAGTATAAAATGTATTTCAAGTCTTGAATTTCAGGTATTTTTATGTTATCATATATATGTAAAAAGAAACGGGCAGTCACCTATTAAGGGACTGTCCGTTCATTCATTTTAAAAGGCAGGGATTTCTACCTGGCTTGCACTTTTTTATTTAACCTTTACGCTCTTTACTGCACTCCATGCGGAATATACATAGCCGCTGTTTGTGGTGATGTATGTTCTTACCTTGAAGTAATAGGTCTTGCCGCTTGTGAGACCTGTGATGTCACAGCGTGTTGTGTCTGCCTTGAAGTTAGCGTACTTCTTGAAGCCGCTGTCCTTACTTGTTGAGTAGTATACTGTGTAGCCGGTCTCACCGCTTACATTACTATGATATACATAAGCCTTGCCCTTTGTGGAGGATGCGGTTACCTTTGTAAGCTCGGGGGTCTTTGTCTTTGTTGCGGTCTTGAGAAGTGCATAGGATTCGCTGTCGTAAACCTTGCCGCCGCTTGTCTTACCGTATGCTACTACTCTGAAGGTATACTTTGTACCTGCATAAAGGCTCTTTACTGTGAATGATGTGCCTTCTGTTGTGCCTGCCTTGACGTAAGCCTTCTTTGAGGGGCTGTAGCGGTAAACTGTGTAGCCTGCCGCACCTGATACTGCTGACCAGCTGAGCTTTACTGATGAGGTTGTCTGTGAAGCTGACTTGACTGTTGCAGGCTTGCCGGGAAGGATTGTGAAGTAAACGTTCTTTGAGCCGCTGTACTTACCTATAAAGGTTACCTTAACGGTGTATCTTCCGATGCCGCTTCTCTTTGATGCAACCGATGTTTTATAGTCAACGTTCTTGACGAGCTTGTTGCCGTCAGCATCTGTAACAGTTACTCTCGGCGTCTTGTTCTTGCCGTCGTGGATATACTTTGTTGCGGAGAGGGTTACAGAATCAATTTTTGCGATTGTCTTTGTGCTTGATACATCACCGCAGGCGGAGCATTTTGTTTCAACTTTACCGCCGGCTGTAGTTGTTGCCTTGGTTACAACCTCTTCGTAGTTGTGGCCATCGCCTAATTTGTCGAATTCATATGTAACAGTTACAAAATCGGGGTTACACCAGTCTAAGATGGCAGCTTTACCGTTAACATATGCTTCTGCATTGCCAAACTCGCAGTCACCGGCCGCTCTGAGGGTAAAGGTAACCTTGTAAGTATGTCCGCACATAAATTTTGCGCCTGTACCGCTTATAAGATACTTTCCGTCAGTTACATCATACCATTTGACGCCGTTTACTTCGGGAGATACGTTACCGTCACTGTAATATCTGGCGGTGTCTATCTTTTCGAAAGAGGGGGCTTCACCTTGGGAGGGGTATTCAAAAAAGATATCGATATTTTCAATAGTACCGCATGTGTCATAATATAACTGAACAAAATAACCGTTACTATCCTTGTATACATTTGCTACCTTATCGCCGATGAATGCGGTCATAGTTGACGGATCCTCAGCAAACTCATAACCTGCCTTGGGCTCAACATAAACTCTTACCCTGTAATCATGACCCTTTATGTATACGGGATTCTCACTCCAGAGCAGCTCTTCTCCGCCGTCTGTTTCGTCATACCAGAAAACACAATAGCCGTTGTTTGCAATTTCATAAAAATTCTCTCTGTGGGGTGTTGCATCAAAATCTATCAACTCACCGGGAACAGGCTCGTCGAGATAGTTGATAGTAATGTTCATGACTGTACCCAGTGTTCCCTCGGCAGAAGCTGACAAAGCAAGTACGCCGACGAGCAACACTACAAGCAGTGCAATACCTAATAATTTTTTCTTCATAATGTTTTTCCTCCTTTGATTTTCGGGCTGTTATGTATACAATAACCCTATTGTAATTTTGATTTTATCACAGCAGGCAAAGAAAAAAATCACCCGTTTTATCAAAAAAAGGGTGATTTTGTGTGTTTTCATTCTTTTTCAGAAAATATCTTCTCTGTAAGCTCCTTTTTGGAGGAAACTCCCACCTTGGCAAAAATATGGGAAAGGTGGGTCTTGACAGTATTTTCCGAAACACACAGCTGCTCAGCAATTGCCTTTCTTTTCTGACCCGAAAGAGTCAGGATAAGTACCTCCTCTTCCCTGGAGGTAAGCTCTTCTGCAAGAGCCAGAGCTGAAATAAAGCCTTTGACTTCTTCGGCAGTATAGGTCGCTTTTTCATTCGGTGTATCTTTTTTCTTCTGAGCCTCTGCGGTTGCCTTTTCAAGATTTCTGTGAAGCTCGTTGTGGTCGTTTAGCATACCGTAAATAAACATCAGCAGAAGCTCGCTGACAATATAGGAAACAGAAAGCACCTCGAAATCCGTATGAATAATCTGCTCCAGAAACCATATCAGAAGATTCAGCAGCACAACACAGGCGAGCATAGCCGCATATTTATATGAAGCAAGCTTTTTTCTGATAATTGCATAAGCCACGAAGCCTACCATAAGCGCAAAATAAACAACAAGATATATCAGATAAAGAATGTGAAGCTCACCGTAAACCTTATCAAGTCTTGCTGAGCCGTTTTCGATAACAAGGCTCACCTGCTTATAGTAAATACTGAGCCAGCCGCCGCTTGCCGCAAGAAGGAACATAAGGCATCCACAGATAACAGCCACCGTAACAGCCGGCTTTTTCAGCTTTATTCTGCACACGCCTGCTATTGACATCAGCATACTCAGCGGAAGCATCACAGAGCCGAGATAAGACACTCTGTTTGCCCACAGGGCGAAATCAAGACTTCTTGAAACGGAAAGCAGAAAATATCCTGCATTTACCACAAAAACCGCACCGAAAAGAAGCATCAGCCACTTCTCACGGATTCGCACTGCAAGTCGGCAGACGAATATAAGTGCAAAAGAGATCACAGCAACAACACCGTAAATAAGGGAAAGGTTTATGTTATATGCGGTTGAGCCGAGCTCATCTGCAGATGCACCGAGAGCTGTTGCCGATAAGTCGTTAACTGAAAGCAGAACCGTCAGAGAAAAAAGCACCGATTTTATAAGTGATATTTTCCCCTTCATTATCTGCCCACAAATCTGCTCATAAGCTCTGAGCCCTTTTCAATAAAGTTGCCCGTTGCCTTTGCAGTATCCTCGTTTATTGTATCAACACCCTGCACAGGTGCATTTTTATGATAAATCATATAAGGCACAGCATCTCTTGCATGGGTCTTTGTAACAATGGGCGTAGGATGGTCGGGAAGAATCATAATTTTATAGTCATCGTACTTTTCGAGTCCCTCGAGAAGGATTGAAAGCACCTTTTCGTCTATAAGCTCAATGGCACGCACCTTGTTTTCAGGCTCGTTTCTGTGACCGCACTCATCAGGAGCTTCAATGTGAATATATACAAAATCCTTGCCGCCTTCAAGCTCACTGAGAGCTGCCTTTGCCTTACCCTCAAAATTGGTATCGATATAGCCCGTTGCACCTTCAACATCGGGTGTTGCCATACCTGCGCTGATACCGATGCCCTTGAGAAGGTCAACGGCGGAGATAACACTGCCCTTGAGTCCGTAAAGGCTTTCAAATGAGGGAAGGATAGGCTTATTACCCTCACCCCAGAGCCAGATTGAGTTACCGGGACGCTTACCCTCGGCGATTCTCTTAAGATTTACGGGGTGGTTTTTAAGCACATCATAGCTCTTTTTCATCATATCAATAAGCTCTTTTGCATTTTCGCTTTTTGAAAGATAGGGGCCTACCACTCTGTCGCTTATATCGTGGGGAGGTGTCATTTCACCAAGGTCTGTAGTACCCTTATGTACGGTGAGGCAATGACGGTAGCTTACACCGCTGTAGTAGGTATATTTTTCGTTACCGAAGGCTTCTTCAACTGCCTTGATAAGCTCTGCTGCCTCTGCAGTGCTGATATCGCCCGCAGAGTAGTCAACCATAGTTTTATCCTCATAGTTTTCCTCGTCGGAGAGGGTTACAACATTGCATCTGAGGGTAACATCATCATCAAGAAGCTTAACGCCGATGCTGACTGCCTCAAGAGGCGAACGGCCTGTGTAATATTTAAGAGGATCGAAGCCCATAACGCTCATATTTGCAACGTCGCTGCCCGGCTTTAATGTGTCGTCAACGGTTTTGACAAGACCTACCTCACCTTTTTTTGCAAGGGAATCGAAAAGAGGCTTATTTGCACACATCATCGGGGTTTTGCCGCCGAGTGCAGGCACAGGATAGTCAGCCATACCATCGTAAAGAACAACTACGTATTTCATTTTATATCAATCCTTTCGGGAAGATTTCGCTTATATAAAATTATAACAGTATTTTGATTATTGTCAAGTGAACAGACATTGAAGAAAGCCGATTTACTTATGAATTAAACACAAATTTCAGGCAAAACTATAGTCAAAATAGCTAAAAAGCACTTGAGCAGAGTAAAGCCTTGCATCAAACAGCCAATTTGCAAAATAAAGGAACATTTTTTGCCAAAACTATTGACTTTTTTATGTTTCTGGTTTAAAATATAGCACGTTGCAAAATGTGATCCATTAGCTCAGCCGGCAGAGCACTTGACTTTTAATCAAGGTGTCCGGAGTTCGAATCTCCGATGGATCACCAAAAAACCTCGTTCTTTGAACGAGGTTTTTTCATTTATGTCCGCAGGAAATAACTTCATTATGAGCGAAGCGAGTACTTCATTTGACAGCTTGCTGTCAACTTCATTGTCCGAAAAGTGGACATAAATGAATGAAGTTGCCTTACGGCAAATGAAGTGGCTACGCCAATGAAGTGTGCCTACGGCACAATGAAGTTGCCCTTCGGGCAAACGGATTTGACCAAACCGAAAACATTGCAAATTAACAGTACGTGTGGTATACTTAGTTAGACAAATAAGTATTTGTCTAACTGTTAAGCATACTTGAATATACTAAGGAGGATAAAATATGTTTTCTTTATTTACTAAAAAGGCTATGAACGAGGATGCAGCCAAGGCTTTTTGGATGTGGTTTGAGGAGAAAGAAGAATGGATTATTAACTGCATTGACAATCATGATTCTGCTTTTGTGTGGGCAATTGACGAAAAATTAAAGCTAGTATTTCCTTATTTTAAAGGTGAACTTGAATTCCAGTTTGGACACAACAATGGTGTTGGGGAGTTTTTCTTCTTCCATTTGGGCGAAAAAGAACTTATCCGTGATGGTGAAACTCTCGGAAATATGATGCCTGTAGAAATAGCAAAAAGATGGCATTTCATTCTCGATAAATAATAACTCGTCAACTTCTGATTTGTCGAGCTGTTGCTATTTTGAGTTGTAAACACAAAGACGACAGATTCTTATCGGGATTTGTCGTCTTTTTATTTTTACGCTGAATACAAAAAATAAGGAGCTCGGAAAAAATGCGCAGAATGAACAAACCGAGCCAAAATAAAGCGAAAAGCTTTATTTTGGGTTACCCGACGGCGTACAAAGGTACTCCGAGGGCGAG
>JAZPZK010000104.1:0-4270 GCA_045544675.1 Acutalibacteraceae bacterium | reverse complement strand
TATTTGTTTCTCAAACAAAATTCCCCGTATTTTTGCCAAAAGCCTCGCAAGGCGACAGCCTTGCTGCATTTTGTGGCTTCAATACAAGAAATTTTCAGTTCTTACGAAACTGCGAAGCACTTTAAAATGCGAAATCAGTATACAGGAAAAGGCAGAAATCACCGATAATGCTGACGCATATCGGTGATTTTTAACGCATTATTGTGTGCTGAGTTCACATTTTAAAGAAATACTTCCTTATAGGGTGGCGGCATAAACGTGCTTTTTTACTGTTTTCATTCTTAACAAAGAAGAAAGTGAAAAGTGTACAAAATAGACAGAACGTCTGAAATTATCAAGTTTATATTGAATTGAAATCCGGTTTTTGATATAATTTTTCAGTAATAAGATTTTAAGGAGAGAGAATATGGAAAATTTGCAGCTTATAAAAGAACAGATATGCGACGTATGTCACAAGATGTGGCAGCTTGGCTGGGTTGCGGCAAATGACGGCAATGTCAGCGCAAGGCTCCCCGACGGCAGAATTATTGCAACTCCCACAGGCATAAGCAAGTCATTTATCACCCCCGATAAGCTTGTGATTCTCGATAAGGAAGGAAACATTCTTGAAGCAGGAGAAGGCTATCGACCCTCAAGCGAAATCAAAATGCACCTTCGCTGTTATGACAAGCGTGAGGATGTATTCAGCGTTATTCATGCACATCCTCCCGGAGCTACCGGCTTTGCCGTGGCTCACAAGCCTATGGATATGTATAATATGATAGAGGACGTTGCCGCTATCGGTGCCGTACCTCTCACACCCTACGGTACACCCTCAACCTCAGAGGTTCCCGATTCGATCGAGCCGTATCTTGAGGAGCACGATGTAATGCTTCTTGAAAATCACGGTGCACTTGCAGTCGGCAGTGATGTCATTACCGCCTTTTACAGAATGGAAAGCCTTGAGCTCTGGGCAAAGATTACAATCAATGCAGTTATTTTAGGCGGCAGCTGCGATATTAACAACGAGAACGTACAGAAGCTTATTGACCTTCGCAGCTATTACAGAATTACAGGCAGACATCCGGGACATAAGGTTTTCAATCCCGATGATGAGCTTCTTCATAAAAAGGACTGAGAGGTAAGTTTATGCTTAAAGGAATATCTCCCTTGATTTCGCCTGAGCTTCTCAAGGCACTTGCAGAAATGGGCCACGGAGACGAGCTCGTTATTGCTGACGGCAACTTCCCTTGCCACAGTGTAGGCAAAAACTCAATAGTTATCCGTGCCGACGGTCACGGTGTGCCCGAAATTCTCGATGCAGTGCTTAAGCTCATCCCTCTTGATACATACACAGAAAAGCCGGTAGCACTTATGGAGGTCGTTAAGGGTGACACCTGCGGCACTCCCGAAATATGGACTACCTATGAGGAGCTTCTCAATAAATATGAGCCCGAGCATCACGCAATCGACTATACCGAGCGCTTTGCCTTCTATGAAAGAGCAAAGGGTGCATATCTGATTATTGCAACGGGTGAAAAGGCAATTTATGCAAACATTCTTCTTAAAAAGGGTGTGGTTAAATGAAAACGGTATTAGCCTTTGACTTCGGTGCATCAACAGGCAGAGCTATCAAGGCTCATTTTGACGGTAAAAAAATAACCTACGAAGAAATACACCGCTTTGAAAACATCCCTCTTACCGTTGACGGTTACATCTGTCACGATGTTGATATGATTTTATCTGAGGTGAAGCAGGCTATCGACAAAGCCGGGGATATTGATTCACTTGCCTTTGATACATGGGGTGTTGACTACGGTCTTCTTGACAGTGACGGCAAGCTTTTGCATCCTCCCGTTCATTACCGTGACGAAAGAACAAAGGATGCACTCATAAAAGCCTTCACAAAACTGAGTGCCGATGAGCTTTACGCCGAAACGGGCAATCAGATAATGAATATCAATACTCTTTTTCAGCTTATCAGTGATGACAATCTTGAAAAAGCGGATAAGCTTCTGTTTATGCCCGATTTATTCTCATATTTCCTTACGGGTGAAATGGTCTGCGAGATGAGTATTGCCTCAACCTCACAGATGCTTGATATGAAAGAAAAATCGTGGAGCAAGAAGGTTCTTGATGCTTTTGGAATAAAGGAATCACTCTTTGCACCGATAAAGGCGAGTGCAACAGTAAACGGTGAATACAAGGGTATTCCCGTTATAAGCGTTGCGGGTCACGATACACAGTGTGCCGTTGCGGCAATGCCTGCAAAAAGTGAAAATGCGGCTTTTCTTTCCTGCGGTACATGGTCTCTTATCGGTTGCGAGCTTGATGAGCCTGTTATGACATCTGAAAGTAACGCTCTTGAGCTTTCAAACGAAATGGGCGCTAACGGAAAAATCAACTTCCTTAAAAATATCAGCGGATTGTGGCTCATTCAGGAAACAAGACGTGACCTTGCAAAAACAGACAGAAAGTACAGCTACAACGAGCTCGAAATGCTTGCAAGAGAAAGTGAGCCCTTCAGAAGTTTTATCGACCCTGATGCACCTGAGCTTTCCGCACACGGCAATCTTCCCGAAAAAATCCGCAATTACTGTAAAAATACAAATCAGCCCGTACCCGAAACAATCGGTCAGCTTGTAAGATGTATTTATGAAAGCCTTGCTCTCAAATACAGACTTGCTCTTGAGCAGATAGGGGAATGTACAGGTAAAAAATTTGATGTGCTTCACCTTATGGGAGGCGGCACAAAGGACGGATTTTTGTGTGAGCTTACTGCTGAGAGCCTCGGTATACCCGTTATCGCAGGTCCCGTTGAGGCTACTGCACTCGGTAATATAGTGCTTCAGCTTATTGCGCTCGGAGCAATAGAAAGCATCGAAAAGGGCAGAGAAATTATTGCAGAAACCGAAAAGGTAAAAGCCTATGTTGGCGAGCGTACGCCCGAATGGGACGAAGCCTTTGAACGCTTCTGCGAAATCATAAAAAAATAATTTAAAAGGAGAAAAAATATGTTATATCCTAAAATAGGTATCAGACCTGTAATTGACGGCCGTTGCGGCGGTGTAAGAGAAAGTCTTGAAGTGCAGACAATGAATATGGCAAAAGCTGCAAAAGAACTTATCGAGAGCACTCTTCGTTACGCAGACGGTACACCTGTTGAATGTGTAATTGCAGACTCAACTATCGGTGGCGGCGCTGAGGCGGCAGCTTGCTATGATAAATTTATACAGCATAACGTATGTGCAACACTTTCTGTTACTCCTTGTTGGTGCTACGGAAGTGAAACAATGGATATGGACCCAAATACAATCAAA
Organism: Acutalibacteraceae bacterium; assembly: GCA_045544675.1. Classification (GTDB taxonomy): domain Bacteria; phylum Bacillota; class Clostridia; order Oscillospirales; family Acutalibacteraceae; genus UBA6857. Next base: position 971 of record JAZPZK010000104.1, on the reverse strand, counting down.
GCTGTTTGGGGATTCAACGGAACAGAGCGTCCCGGTGCTGTTTATCTTGCAGCAGTTATGGCAGCACACGCTCAAAAAGGACTTCCTGCATTTTCTATTTACGGTCACGACGTATGCGATATGACAGATACATCAGTACCTGCAGACGTTGCTGAAAAGATTTTACGTTTTGCACGTTGTGCAATCGCAGTTGGTTCGATGAAGAACAAAGCATACGTAAACCTTGGCTCTATCTCAATGGGTATTGCAGGTTCATATTGCGATGCTGATTTCATGCAGAAATATCTTGGTCTTCGTGCAGAATGGGTCGATCTTACTGAAGTTCTCAGAAGAATGACACTTGAAATATACGACGTTGAAGAATATGAAAAAGCTCTTGCTTGGATTAAATCCAACTGTAAAGAAGGTTTCGATAAAAACGCAGGCAAGAATCTTGCGGATATAATCAAAAAGTCAAAAGTTATTCCCGCTGATAAGGACTGGGAGTTCATCGCAAAATTCACTGTTATCGTAAAAGATATTTTCAATGGCAATCCCAAACTTGCTGAACTTGGTTGGAAAGAGGAATCAAACGGCAGAAATGCAATTGTCGGCGGTTTCCAGGGGCAAAGAATGTGGACTGACTGGCTTCCCAACGGTGACTTTGCAGAATCAATCCTTAATTCAACATTTGACTGGAACGGCAAGGGCGCTCCAACAGTTCTTGCAACAGAGAACGATACACTTAACGGTGTAACAATGCTCCTTCTCAACTTATTGACCGGTTGTGCTCCCCTCTTCTCAGACGTGCGTACATACTGGAGTCCTGATTCTGTTAAGCGCGTAACAGGTAAAGAACTCACAGGAGTTGCTAAAGACGGTATTATACATCTTATCAACTCAGGTGCTACTGCACTCGATGCAACAGGCGGTGCTACTGATGAAAATGGCAATGCTTGTATGAAACCCTGGTGGGATATGACAGATGCAGA
>JAZPZK010000103.1:0-33039 GCA_045544675.1 Acutalibacteraceae bacterium | reverse complement strand
TCGGAGTACCTTTGTACGCCGTCGGGTAACCCAAAATAAAGCTTTTCGCTTTATTTTGGCTCGGTTTGTTCATTCTGCGCATTTTTTCCGAGCCCCTAAAAAGGAGCTGTAAAAACTTTCGTTTTTACAGCTCCTTTTTTTGCTGTTAAAGAGTTGCAAAGCGATTCCCTGACTACCGGCTACTGTCTACTGACTACTCAGACTCAGCCCGCCTTCATCTCAAGTCTCAGCTTGTCGCTTATCATGGCAATAAACTCGGAGTTTGTGGGCTTGCCTCTCGAATTCTGTATAGTATATCCGAAATAGGAAGAAAGCACGTCAACGTCGCCTCTGTCCCATGCTACCTCAATAGCGTGGCGGATTGCTCTTTCTACACGGGAAGGGGTGGTGTGATTTGTTTTTGCAACGGTGGGATAAAGCAGCTTGGTGACGGCGTGCATAAGCTCGGGATCCTTTACGGTGAGAACAATGGACTCTCTGAGATACTGATAGCCTTTTATATGTGCAGGTACACCGATTTCACGCATAACATCTGAAATCGTTACCTCAAGGTCGTTATTGTGTATGGATTTTGTTGGCTCATTTTCACTTGAAACATCCCAACCTGCAAGCTCTGACAGCCTTTGGGCAAGAATATTGAGCTCAAAGGGCTTGAGAAAATAATAGTCAGCACCGGCACTCAGAAGTGTCTGCTCAAAGCGCGGATTGTCAACAGAAGACATAAGCGCAATAACCGGTCTTTTTTCCAGGTCTGTTTCACGAAGCTGATTAAGCACGCCTAAGGCGTCTATTCTCGGCATAAAAGCATCCATAAGAACTACATCGGGCTTGAGCTGACGGATTGATTCAATGATTTTTGAGCCGTCCTTGGCTACTGTTTTTACATCGAAGCCGTAAGACGACAGAAAGGTTGCACAGTGGTTGGCAAAATCGTTGCCTTCCTGAGCGAGCATGATTCGAGTACGTCTGGTCATAAATATCCTCCTTAAAAATGTGTACATTCATCACAGTGATATATTATCACATTTCAATGAAATCTGCAATCAGAAAATTGTCGAAAAACTAAATTTTTTTCTTATTTTAAGGTCGGATTGATATATTTTCGGTTTTTGACATAAAAAACACCCTCTGAGCATCAGAGGGTGTTTGTTTATTCTTTGATTTCAAATTCAGCGTAGGGGTAGTCATCATCATCTTCGTCGTCGAAACTGAAGTTATCCTTGCCGGCTTTTTTAGCCGAGCGTCCGAAGGCAAAGGCGAGAATAAGAATGAGGACAAGTGCCAGAGCCAGGAGTGCGGCAATCACAACAATGAAGTTGTCGCATACAGCACCGACGGCTGTACCGATGACAGGATAGATCTTTATAAGCTTTCCGCGGATGTTGGTGCTGAAAATATTTATCTGACCGTTGGTGCTTTCGTTTTCAGCGAGAATAACCTCTTCGCTTACCTCTGAACGCTTGACGGCAAAATCAAAAGCCTTCATATTGCTGTTATAGTAAGCAATGATGTCGTTGTCCACGGGCTTTGAATCTATAGCAACAACAAGGTCACCCTTTGTAAGATTAAGAACGGAATCGTTCTTGTCAACGGTGTAGAAGTAATATTTATCAGCAAAGCTCTCGCCTGAATCAACCTTTAAAACAACGTTCAGCACCGTTGTGCCAAGAGCGGCGATAAGGGTGACAAGCAGAAGGAGAATAAGGAAAAGCTGAAGGAAGATATTTTTCTTCTTTTCTTTTACAGGAACTTCCTCTTCGTAATATTCCTCCTGACTGTAAACATCCTGCTCAGGAGCTTCGGGTTCATTTTCTATTTCGGATAAATCTGAAGAATATTCGGTGGCGGTGAAGCTTTCGTAGGCTTCCTCCGGCCGTGAATCATAGGCTTCTGACGAGGGCGCTTCCTCTTTTTCAGCTTCCTCTGCAAATGCATCCGCCAAGGCTGTTTCGTCGCCTTTTCTGGACTTTTTCTTCTTTCTGGATTTTGATTTTGAGAAGTAGGAGTCGTCATCCTCGTCGGACATGATGCGCATATATTCCTCGAAAAGCTCAGACTTTTCTGCGGTCATAACGAATTCGGCTCTTTCTGTCTGATTTTCCTGGACTTTAAGCTCGGGTGCAGGAGCTGCTTCGGGTTTAACGGCAGGCTTCTGTGCTGCGGCAGGCTTTATCTGAGTTGTTCTTGGTGCAGGTCTTTCAGCCTGCTTTACAGGATTGCCGAAATCGCGGATAAAGGTCTGTATATCTGCGCTAAGGTCGCCGATGGGCTTTTTCTCTTTTCTTGCAGGAGCTGCGTGAATTGCTTCAAGGGTACTGGCCATATCCTTGTCGGCAGCTGTTGTTATTGTGCTTTCAGTATCCTTTATTGTATTTTGTGAGGCGATGGATTTATCGTAAGAGCTGTTAATCTCATTCAGGCTTTTTGGTCTGTAAGTCGCCAATCAGATCACTTCCTTTTTTTGTAGCAGACTTTAATTATTGAATACCTTTTTCAAGAATAACGTCAATCATTTCTCCGATGCTCTTAAGGTTATTCATAATTGTGATGTTTTCTGTTCTGATGTCAACTGAATTTTCCTTGGCACGGTTAACGATGGAGTGAGCCTCATCCTTTGCCTGCCTGATAATTTCACCTGCTCTTGCCTGAGCGTCGGTTTTAACCTTTTCAATGGTAAGGGTAAGCTTGTCGAAAACCTCCTTGATAACCTCGTTCTGATTTTCTTCGGTTATTGTGAAGCAGACACCCTGATTTTCATAATCAGCCTTAAGCTTTTCATATTTTGCTTCCATCTCTTCGCCCCAGGCAACAGCATTTTCGTATTCCTGCTGGAGCATTTCGATGTATTTTTCTACCTCTTCAATGTTATAGCCCTTTTCTTCAATGTTAAAATTAACTGACATAGCTTTTCACCTCATAAAAATTTTGCAAATAATTATTCAGCTAAAATTATACATTATGAACATTCAAATTTCAACCGAATTCACATAATATTTACACGGAATTATAATTTATAAAATCTTATTCCACGGTTACGGATTTTGCAAGATTTCTGGGCTTGTCCACATCACAGTTGCGGTTGACTGCCGTAAAGTAAGCAAGAAGCTGAAGAGGGATGATTTCAAGACAGTGAGAAATGAGCGGATGACAGTGGGGAATGAACAGCTGGCGGTCGGTTTCCTTGAGGAAATTGCGTCGGTCATCGGTGGAAAGTGCAATTACTCTTGCGCCTCTTGCCTTGACTTCTCTTACATTGCTGAGTGTTTTGGAAAACACTTTTTTATCAGACATAAGGGCAACAACGGTTGTACCCGGCTCAATGAGAGAAATCGTGCCGTGCTTGAGCTCCCCTGCGGCATAGGCTTCAGCGTGGATGTAGCTTATTTCCTTGAGCTTGAGTGCTCCCTCAAGGGCGATAGGATAATCAGAGCCTCTGCCGATGAAAAAGGCGTGCTCCTTTTCGGTGAAAATCTCACATAGCAGACGTGCCTTTTCTGCTGTTACGGTAACAGTATGCTTTATAAGAGCAGGAAGCCCTGTGATTACAGAATAGTACTCCTGTCTCAGCGAAGGTGTGAGAAGATTTCTTCTTTCTGCAATGTGAACGGCAAGAAGAATAAGCACGGTAAGCTGACAAAGATAGGCTTTTGTGGTTGCAACGGCAATTTCAGGCCCTGCCGAGGTATAGATAACCCTGTCGCTCATATCGGCTATACTGCTGCCCTTTACGTTCACTATGCCGAGGGTGAAACAGCCCTTTTCCTTAGCCTTTTTCAAAGCAGAAATCGTGTCTGCTGTTTCTCCGCTCTGGCTTATGAATATGCAAAGGTCCTTTTCGTTTAGCGGAATATCACGGTAGCGGAATTCACTTGCAATATCTGCCTGACAGGGTATGTGGCAGATTTCTTCTAAAAGCTGTTTTCCGCTCAGAGCTGCGTGATAAGCCGAGCCGCAGCCAACAAGATAAATATGCTCAAAGTCGCAGTCATCAGCATTGAAATCAGGGAAAACAATATCAGAGCCTTTCATAAAAGAAAGCAGAGTGCTTCTGACTGCGGCAGGCTGCTCGTATATTTCCTTGAGCATATAGTGACTGTAGCCCTTTTTTTCGCGTTCCGATGAGCCTTCCGTAAGAAGAGAAAACTCAGGCTCAGAAGGCCTTCCTTCGCCGTCAAAAAATAAAAGCTCACCATTTTTCATCAGAACAAGCTCATCTGCCTGAGGCTTGTATATCTGCTCTGCAAAGCCGCTCAGGGCTATGGAATCGGAGGCTATAAAAGCTCCCTGATTTCCCTTGCCTGCCACAAGAGGACATCCGAAGCGCATACACAGAATTTCATCGGGATGAAAGCAGGACATTATGCATAGGGCATAAGCTCCCTGAAGAAGCTTTCTCACAAGTAGGGCGGTTTTTATTAAATCGCCGTCGTAATATCTCTCAAAAAGCTGGGGGATAACCTCCGTATCCGTGTCGCTTGTGAAGCTGTAGCCGTCCTTCATAAGCTGATGCCTTAAAGCACCTGCATTTTCTATTATCCCGTTATGAACAACGGCAAATTTTCCGTTGCGGCTCAGATGCGGATGACAGTTTCTTACTGTCGGCTCACCGTGGGTTGCCCATCGGGTGTGTCCCATGCCCGTCAGAGCTGAGCTCTGCTTTTTTGATGCAACAAGGCTTTCCAATACGGATAGTCTTCCTTCTGCTTTCAGTATGTTGAATTCATTTCCTTCACTCAGGGCAATGCCTGCCGAATCGTAGCCCCGATATTCAAGTGCGCCGAGTCCCTTGAGAAGATAGGGGACTGCTCTGTTTTTGCCGCTGTAACCGATGATACCGCACATATAAAAACCTCTTTTCGGAAAAATTAAGCCCTCTGTTTTAAAAAAGGACTTTTTCTTTGTTATATTTTATGTTATACTTATATGAATTATAGAAGAAATTTAAAAAAAGGAGCTTCTTATGTGGATCGCATTAGCTATTATTGTTCTTATCGCAGCAGTTTTTATAATATGTGAAGCAAAATCCTGCAAGGGAAATCTTTCCGGAGAGCCTGATATCCTTCTTGTTCTGGGCTGCAGAGTACGCGGTGAGGAGGCGGAAGAAACGCTGATGCTGCGTATTGAAAAGGCGGCTGAATTTCTGAAGGAAAACAGGAATACTGTGGCTGTTGCCTGCGGCGGAATCGTACACAAGGATCAGTTTAAAAGTGAAGCGGCGGTTATAAAGGATGAGCTTATCAAAAGAGGCGTAGATCAAAGCCGGATAATCCTTGAGGATAAATCGAAGACAACTGCACAGAATTTTATCAACGCACAAAAGCTTACGGATTTTGAAGGTAAAAATGTAGCCTTTCTTTCAAGTGAATTCCATCTTATGAGAGCATCGCTTATTGCAAAAAGATGCTCTGTCCAATGTAAGACTGTGGCTGCACCGTCACCGTCAAAGCTTAAGCTTAAGAATTATATAAGAGAGTTTTTTGCTCTCCCGCTTATTTTTAACGACACAAAAGGAGTGAAGAAAAATGGCTAACGTAGCAATGAAGGCTTATAAGGTAAGCGAAATTATTTTCAATAACAAGGTGAACGGCAGAGTTGAGCTGAAGCTGAAAACAAAGGTTTCCCATAATGTACGCTTTACAAAAAACGGAGCCTGCGAGGCAACGCTTACCGTTGAAATGAAGGATGAGGAAAAGCCTGATACAATAAACATCAAGGTGGTTGTTGTGGGTGCCTTCAACGTTATAAAGGAAGTAGAGAAGGAATTTATTCACGTGGAAACCTATAAGGAGCTTTTCCCTTTTGCAAAGGCGCTTATTACAACTGTGAGTGCCAATGCGGGCATACCGCCTATTTACGTTCAGAATATCGACATTGAAAACAAGGAAATTTACCGCTTTGATATGAATGCAGTGAAGGGAGAGATGAACGATGTCTGAGCTTTTAAAGCAGCTTAACGATGAGGAGATGGACTTCACCGTACGCTTCACCGATACAGACGGTGAAAAATGTGAATATGAATTTCTTGATATAGTGCAGTATGAAGAAAAGGAATACGCTGTGCTTGAGCCCCTTGACGGCGACGGCTATGTGGATATCTTTCTTATAAAGCAGGGCGGAAAAAAGGAAGAATACGAAAGAGTAACCGATGAGACAATCCTTGATAATGTTTTTGAAATTTTCAGAATAAAAAATGAGGATGAATTTGACTTTGAATAAATCGCCTTATATTAAGAATTCTTAAGTTGTAAAAAGCTTTATTCCGTGTTATAATAATTTTTAGCGTATAAAACAAAGAAAATATAGGAGGAACAAGAAAAATGAGAAAAATTATTTCACTCAATCAGGATTGGGTATTCTGCAAAGAGGGAGTAAAAGAAAACGTAAACCTTCCCCACACCTGGAACGGACTTGACGGTCAGGGCGAGGGCGACGGCGACTATTACAGAGGCGCCTGCACATATACAAAAATTCTTCCCAGATACGAGGGTAAGGTTTTTGTTGAGTTCAAGGGCGCAAATGCAGTCTGCTCTGTTCTTGTTAACGGCAAAAAGGCAGGCAGACACGAGGGCGGTTATTCAACCTTCCGCTTTGATATTACAAATCTTCTCACCTCACCGAAAAACTTCCTTGAGGTTACTGTAGATAACAGCGCAAACAACAAGATTTATCCCGGCTTTGCAGATTTCACCTTCTACGGCGGCCTTTACAGAGATGTTAATCTTATTTACGACGTTCCCGAAACTCACTTCTCACTTACAGACGCAGGCAGCAAGGGTGTTTATGTTACTGCAAAGACAAACGGCGACGTTGCAGTCAAGGCTCTTATCAACGGTTATGTAAGCGGCACAAAGGTTAAGTATGAGGTGCTTGATAAGGAAGGCAAGGTTGTTGCAAAGGCAGGAGACAGAGAAAAGCTTCACGTAAACGAGCCTATCCTCTGGAACGGCAGAAAGAATCCCTATCTTTACACACTCAGAGCAACTCTTATCCAAAACGGCAAGGTTATTGACGAGGTTAAGGTACGCTTCGGCTTCAGAGACATTAAGTTTGATGCAAACGAGGGCTGCTTCCTTAACGGTGAATACATAAAGCTCAAGGGCGTTTCACGTCATCAGGACAGAGAGGTTATCGGTAACGCTCTTACAATGAACGAGCATCAGGAGGATATCGAGCTTATCGCAGGTATGGGTGCAAACTCCATAAGACTTGCACACTATCAGCAGAGCGAGGATTTCTATAACCTCTGCGATGAATACGGTATGCTTATCTGGGCAGAAATTCCCGTTATATCACGCTATAACAAGAAGGCTCAGGAAAACGCAATGAATCAGCTTGAGGAGCTTATCAAGCAGAATATGCATCATCCCTGTATCTTCTGCTGGGGCGTGCAGAACGAAATCACAATCACAAGCGAAAACGATACACTTATCGAGGGCATCAGAGAACTCAATAACTATGCAAAGTTCCTTGACCCCTCAAGGCCCACAACTCAGGCACAGTTCACAATGTGCTCACCCAAGTCACAGCTTAACAGAATTACAGACATTCTCGCATATAACCACTATTTCGGCTGGTATATGAAGACCTGCGCAGGTCTTGACGAGTGGCTCGAGAAATTCAGAGAGGTAAATCCCGACCTCTCTATGGGACTTTCCGAATACGGTGCTGAGGGCGTACTCGGCTACTTCAGTGACGACCCTGTTCAGGGTGACTACTCCGAGGGCTATCAGGCAATGTACCACGAGCATTACATAAAGACCATCAATGCCAACAAGTGGATCTGGGGCTCATACGTATGGAATATGTTTGACTTCGGCTCAGCAATGAGAAACGAGGGCGGCGTAAAGGGCAGAAACAACAAGGGTCTTGTTACATTCGACAGAAAGACAAAGAAGGATTCCTACTATCTTTACAAGGCATTCTGGTCAGAGGATAAGTTCATCCACCTTGTAGGTGACAGATATCCTCTTCGTACTGTCGGCGAAAAGACCTTCAAGGTATATTCAAACTGCGATAAGGTTACAATCAAGGTTAACGGCAAGCAGAAGACTGTTACTGCAGACAAGATTTTCGTCTTTGACGGTATGGAAATCAAGGAAGGCGAAAATAAGGTTGTTGTAACAGCGGGCGACCTTAAGGAAACCTTCGTATTCGAGGGCGTAAAGGAATATCCGAGAGATTATCAGAAGCCTGACGGCTCTGCTTCAATGGTACGTAACTGGTTTGTTGAAAAGGACAGCACAAAGAGCGATGAGTATTATTCACTTGACGATACAATCGGCGATATTCTCAAGAGTGAGGATGTTCTCAGTATGGTTAAGGGTGCGGCAGGTGCACTTTTAAAGAGTCCTCTTATGGCAGTAATCAAGCCTCTTACACTCAGAAAGGCTATCAGCTTTATTCATCTCAACGATGAAATGGTAGCAATGATCGAGGACTTCTTAGGCACAGTTAAAAAGGCGTAAAATATATCAACAGAGCAAGCGGCTGTGGTCGCTTGCTTTTTCTTGACAAAATTCTCTTCGTGAAGTAAAATTTATCCATAAACAATAAAGGAGAAATGAATTATGCTTATCAAACAGTTAATTGCACTTTTTCTTTCGCTTTTTATGACTCTGGGCATCTATACCCCTGAGAATATGGAAATTGAAAGCGTACCCGAAAAGGCAGAAGGCGCAGTACGTATCGTTACCTTCAATGTAAGATGCAGGGATGACCTTTACGGCTCTGTAAAGGGACGCTCACAGCTTATTTGCTCAGCTCTCAAGCAGTATCATCCCGATTCCTTCGGTGTTCAGGAGGCAACACAGCAGTGGATTGACATCCTTGATGAAAATATGGGTGATGAATATGCATACGTAAGTCAGATGAGAGATGATGAACCCGATACGGAAGCATCGGCGGTATTCTATCTCAAGGATAAATATGAGCTTCTTGACAGCGGCACAATGTGGCTGAGTGAAACTCCCGACGTTTTTGCAAGTAAGCTTGAATTGTCCGGCTGCACAAGAGTTGCAACCTGGGCTACACTTAAAAATAAGGAAAGCGGCAAGGTTTATACCCATATCAATACCCACCTTGACCATATTCTCGAGGAGGTACGTGTGGAGCAGGTAAAGATTCTTAAAACAAAGCTTGAAGAGCTGAAGGCTCAGGGCTATCCCCTTATCTGCACAGGCGACTTCAACACCTATGAGGGTGATGAAGCCTATAACGAAATGATAACCTGCCTTAAGGACAGTAAATTTCTTGCTGATGAATCCGACGAGGGAAAAACCTTCCACAATTACGGTAAGCAGTTTTTCAGACTTAAGCCCATTGATTTTGTTTTTGTAAGCGATGGAGTAAAGGTCAACCGTTATAAAATTATCGACGAGAAAATCAGCGGAATGTATCTTTCGGACCACTACGGCGTCTGTGTTGATGCAGTTTTATAACCGCTAAAAAAAGCCAACACAAAATTTTTTCGTGTTGGCTTTTATATATTTGCAATCAGAACGTGCGGTAAGAGAGTTGTATTTTTTTACACTCTTGCCCGCGCGTGACCCCCGATCCCTGACTACTGACTACTAAAAAAAGACGCCATCAGGCGTCTTTTTTCTGTCCGTAATAAGCGTTGGGTCCGTGCTTTCTCATATAGTGCTTATCTAAAAGATACTGCTCTATGGGAGAATGGTCCGGATTTATCATTTCAGCGTGGTATGCCATATTTGCTACTGTTTCCATAACAACGGCATTGTGCACTGCCTCGTAAGGTGTCTTGCCCCAGGCGAAGGGTCCGTGCTTATAAACAACCACACCGGGTACTGCCATCGGGTCCTTATTTTTGAAGGCTTCGATGATAACTGTACCTGTTTCCTTTTCGTAGGCTCTTTCAACCTCGTCGGGAGTGAGCTGCCTTGTGCAGGGAATCTCACCGTAGAAATAGTCGGCGTGGGTTGTGCCGTAGGCGGGGATTGCTCTGCCTGCCTGAGCCCATGAGGTTGCCCAGGTTGAATGGGTATGGATAACACCGCCGATATGGGGGAATGCCTTGTAAAGCTCGATGTGTGTAGGTGTATCTGAGGAGGGGTTGAGCTTACCCTCAACAACCTTGCCCTCAAGGTCAACAACAACCATATCCTCAGCGGTCATAACATCATAATCAACACCGCTGGGCTTTATTACAATAAGTCCCTTTTCACGGTCGATACCGCTGACGTTACCCCAGGTAAAGGTAACAAGTCCGTATTTCGGAAGCTCAAGGTTTGCTTCAAGCACTTTCTTCTTGAGTTCTTCAAGCATTTATAATCATCCTTTCAGTTCGGTCTGCTCGTCAACAACTCTCATAAGGCCTGTTTTAAGGTCAACCTGACTTTCCCAGCCGAGAGCTTCAAGCTTAGAGGAATCAAGAACAGCATTTTCGATGAGAGAAAAGCCCTTGGCTTCGCTTTCTGTAGGAAGGTCGAAAATAACCTTAAGTCCCTTTTCGGGGTAGGAGTCAACGAGGGTGTGAGCAATACCTGCAATAGTGGTAATACATTTTGTTGAAGCTATATTGTAGGCTTCGCCGTCTGCACCGTCAAGAAGCACGGTGAAAAGAGCGGTAATGGCATCTGAAGCATAGGTGTAGGAGCGAAGCTGCTCACCCTTGCTTTTCATAACGATATTTTCGCCCTCTGCAATGCACTTTGGGAAAACAGCAACGATTTTTGAGTCACCCTCACGCATGCCGGGGCCAAAAATATAGCTGAGTCTGCCGATTTTAACGGGTACGCCGTACTCGTCTGAATAGCTGACACAAAGGGTTTCGCATCCCTTTTTGCTCAGGGGATAGCAGGAGCGCACCTTCATAGCATCAATTGTGCCGTAGGTGTCCTCGTCTATTTTGTCAACGCCTCTTGTTGTGCCGTAAACCTCAATTGTTGAAACGTAGAGGAAGCCTGAAACGTTCACAGCCTTAGCATAGTCGAGAAGATTAAGAGTACCCATAAAGTTGGTTTTCATTGTTTCTACGGGATACATTGAATATTCTCTCGGGGCTGCATTGGATGCACAGTGGATGATAAAGTCAGCTTTCTTGTCGGTGGGAAGCGGCTGACAGACGTCCTGCACGATATAGTCGAGGTTTTCGTTTTTGCCGTACATAGCCTCGGCTCTTTCTCTGTTTCTGACAAGAGCAAGAACACTTACACCGAGACAATCGGTTTCGTTCTTTCTCAGAAGAGTGCGGATGATATATGAGCCGATGAAGCCTGTGGCACCTGTGATAAGCAGCGTTTTGTTTCTGAGCTTATCCCAACTGAGAGGGGAAGCGGCTATGGCTTCTATTTCATTTTTTACGATATTTGTCATAAGCAACACCTATTAAAGAGCGCCTGCTTTGATGTATGCTTCAAGAAGGGCAATATGCTCTGCAGTTGTAACCTTGAAGTTTGTTTCCTCGCCCCATACGATGTGTACCTGCTCTCCTAATTCGACAAGGAGGGTGCAGGTTGCAACAGTATCGGTGATGCCTCTCTTTACAGCTTCCTCGTGTGCCCATACAAACTTTGAAATGTAAAGTGACTGAGGAGTCTGAGTTCTTGCGATGAGGTTTCTGTCCACTATTTTCTTGCTTTCTATCATATCCTCACTGTAGAGAAGAGCCTCTGTTGTGGGTACGCAGGTGATAGCTGTGCCGAATTCCTTAACGCCTTCAATATTAGTGTCGATGATAGCGTCAGAAATAAGGGGACGTACGGCGTCGTGAATAACTGCGATTGAATCCTCGGGGTAATTGTCACGAAGGGCAATCATACCGTTGCGAAGGGATTCCATACCTGTTTTGCCGCCGGGTACGATGTGGGTGAGCTTTGTGATGCCGTACTGATCAGCCCATTTCTGTAATTTTTCTTCCCAGCCCTGAAGACATACTACAACAACCTCGTCGATGTTCTTGTTTCTTTCAAAAGCTTCGAGTGTATAGATGATGATGGGCTTTCCGAGCACCTTGATAAACTGCTTGGGTACGTTCATTTTCATTCTCTGACCGACACCGCCGGCGATAATAAGACCGATATTCATATTTTTTACCTCCGTTATTTAATATTCTTAACTTTTTATAGGGATTTATTTATCCATAGACCCTTTTATTATAAAGGTTTTATACTCTTTTGTCAACAAAAGAAAAAGGGTGCCCCCCGATAAGGAAGTATTTCTTTAAAATGTGAACTCAGCACACGGTAACGCGTTAAAAATCACCGATATGCGTCAGCATTATCGGTGATTTTTGCCTTTTCCTATATACTGATTTAGCATTTTAAAGTGCTTCGCAGTTTCGAAATAACTGAAAATTTCCTGTATTGAAGCCGCAAAACACAGCAAGAATGTCGCCCGGCGAGACTTTTGGCAAAAATATACGGGGAATTTTGTTCGAGAAACAAATACTGCCTTATAGGGTGTCGGCATAAGCCCCCGTTGTTTTTTTATTCAGTCTGCAATAAGCTCTGTAGGCTCTTCCTCTTCGGCTTCCTCGGGAGCGTTTGCTTCGGAGGAATTAGCATCGTCATTTTCAACGGAAAACTCATCCTTTTCGGCCTTTGCTTCTTCCTCGTCAAGCTTTTTCTCTTGCTTTGCTTCCTTCTTTTCCTCTGCTGAATTCTTACGTGCCTTGGAAATAATGTAGCCGATAAAGCCGAAAAGCATACCTGCTGCGCAGGGGATGCCTGCGAATAAAAGGAATGCAATGTCGGTTTTTCCCATAACTGCAAGGGGAAGTGCAGTTCCTATCGCTGTGAAAATCACAGGTGAAAGAAAACCGAGAATGCCGCCTTTTTTAACCGCACATATTGAGCATATAAAGCCGGTGACGGGAAGAATGAGGTACTGAGCAAAAATCATATAGAAAAGCTCGGTGCCGGGCGCTGTTGCAATGCCTGCAACAGCTGCAATAAGTGAAATGATTATGTAAGCTACAAGAGCTCTGTGGTTTCTTATGAATTTTTTCATATATTTTCTCTCCTTCAGCTTAAATGTACGTTGCTGAGAATAAAGGTTGTTATGCTGTCTGCTCTGAGAGTTGCCTCAAAGCCCTTTTTGTCAGTCGGGATTTCAGAGAGCTTCTGCCATTTTTCACCGTTTTTACTGTCACCGCTTGTTCTGTATGCTTCGGCGGCAGCTTTATCTGAGGAAAATCCCTCGAAAGAAACACGGATGCTTTGATCGGTGTCTTTGCAGTTCAGAGCAACAACAATAAGCCTTTCATTTTCTTTATCATAACACGCGAGAGCTTCTCTGTCAACCTTTATAAGCTTCATACCGGGTCTTATAAAACGCGAAAACTGACCGAAGGCGTAATATTTCTGAGTGAGAAAGATTTCTTCCTTATCTGTGTCTGCAAATGCGACACCCCAATAGCCTTTGTCGAGGTCCGGAAGAGCGGGCATATCACGTCTGCCCTTGTATTCCTTCTGTGAAATGTAAGCAGCAACTATCTGCCATATTACCCATGCATCCGCCTCAAGAGTGCTCAGGTCCTCGATGATTTTTCTGCCGAGCCACAGACCTGCACCCATTTCTCCTGCATTCTCTCCCTCTGTGCTTGCCCAGTCGGTTTCAGTCATCCAGAGAGGCTTTTTCATTTCTTCGGCAAGCCTTCTGATTTTAGGAGTTGCCTTCGAATAGGTGTGGGTGCTTATGCGGTCAACACAGTCCCACGCCTCCTTTGTAAGACGTCTGCAGGCGATGTTCTGTAAGGTAGTGTTAGTTTCGTCGCTTGCAGTGATGTCAACGTCGCCAAGGTCTGCGTTTTTCATTGCTTTTGCGGTTTCACAAAGAAGGGTGCTCTGCATCTTACCCGGCGAAACGTGACAGCCCTCCTGCTTTGGTGAATAGGCTCTCCAATAATTTGTGAAGGGCTCATTCATTGCCGCAAGTGAGCTTATTTTTATGCCGAGCTCATTGTTTATATATCCGCATACGGTGGCAAGATACTCGGCGAAGTCTGTTATACAGCTTTTTTTCAGGTTGTTGGCTATGGCGTTTTTACTGCCCGAGGAGCATCCGCTTACCGTCATAAAATATGGCGGTGAATTTGAAAACGCCTCAACATATGCATCCTCTCCTGCTGCCTCATAGGCTGCTCTGAGAATATTCAGCTGATATTCGTCAGCGGTAAGGTCATAGTAAAGCTCGCCCTTTTCGTCTTTTTTCAGCCATCCGGGCATGTCTGAGTCGGTACGCGTGATGTGATTGTGAGTCGGGTCGTCACCGCCGCCGATGTTGTATCTCATAACATTTAGACCGAGTCCCTCTGAGCTGAAGAAGAGGCGTGCCGAGTCCTTTACCATTTTTTCGCTGTAGCCGATGCGGTTTGCCCACCAGCAAAGGCTTGTGCCCCAGCCCCTGAAGGTACGGGGAAAGAGGTTTTTCTTATCTACTGTAATGCTTTTCATATTCTTCTCCAAAAAAACAAACGGGATACCGGGAGCTTGCCCGATATCCCGTTGTGATTATTAATATGTACTGAAAGGAATCAGCAATACCTGACATCTGAAATTATGCCATATATCCGAGCTCAAATGCCTTAAGGTTTGTTTCGATTGTCTTGGGAGGTACTGTTGATCTGATTATATCAACCCACATCTCCTTGTCGATACCTAAGAAGCGTACTGCGGCGCCTAAAAGAACGATGTTTGCACATTTTGCGGTACCTGCCTGAAGAGCAAGGTCGAGAGCATTAACCTCTACAAGCTCAACGCCCTTTTCTTTGATTTTTGCAAGAATATCCTCGGGATATTCCGCCTTGCCCATAATAACGGGCATAGGGTCAATTCTCTGGGTGCTGGAAATAAGCACTCCGCCTTTTTTGAGATAGGGAAGCCATCTTGCACTTTCAAGCTGCTCGAAGGAAATAATGATATCTGCCTCGCCCTTTTCGATAACGGGGGAGTAAACCTTTTCACCGTAGCGCACATAGGTAACAACGCTTCCGCCTCTCTGGCTCATACCGTGTACCTCGCTGACCTTTACGTCGTAGCCCTCCTCCATAAAGCATTTACCCATAAGCTTTGATGCAAGGAGAGTACCCTGACCGCCGACGCCGACAATAAGAATATTTTTAACGCTCATAGTATTATTCTCCTTTCTGTATTGCACCGAAGCGGCAGGCTGAAGCACATACTCCGCAGCCGACACACTGGGTAACGTCTATTGTTGCAAGGGCTTTGCCGTTTTCTCTCTTTGTGAAGGAAAGTGCGGGACAGCCTACGTTGAGGCAGGCTTTACAGCCGATGCACTTATCCTCAGCTACGGTAACGGGCTTTTCATGCTTTACTGTTTTGAGAAGTGCGCAGGGACGGCGTGAAATGATAAGCGAAGGCTCTTCCTTGTCAAGCTCAGCCTTGACCGCTGCCTTAGTTCCTTCAATGTCAAAAGGGTCAACCACAACAACATTGTTGATGCCTACTGCTTTTGCGAGAGCCTCAAGGTTTACTGCAACAGTGGGGTCACCCTTGATTGTAAGACCGTTTGCAGGGTTGTTCTGATGACCTGTCATACCTGTGATTGAGTTATCAAGCACAATAACCGTTGAGAAGCCCTTATTATATGCGATGTCGATAAGACCTGTGATACCCGAATGGATAAAGGTTGAGTCACCGATAACTGCGATGCTCTTTTTAGCCTGCTCCTTACCTCTTGCAAGGTTGAAGCCGTGAAGTCCGCTGACGGATGCACCCATACATACGCAGGAATCCATCATTGAAAGGGGAGCCTGAGCGCCGAGGGTGTAGCAGCCGATGTCGCCGCTGACATAAAGTCCCATACCCTTGAGTGCGTAGTAAAGACCTCTGTGGGGACAGCCTGCACAAAGTACGGGAGGACGGGCGGGAATTTCCTCATCGAAGGAGTCGAAATCAGCCTTTTCCTCGGTAAGTGCATTCTGTACGGTAGCTTGAGAAAATTCACCTAAAAGTGAGAATAAATCCTTGCCTGTTACCTTGACACCGAGCTTGATGCAATGTGTTTCGATAATGCCGTCAAGCTCCTCGATAATGTAGAGCTTTTCCACATTGGCGGCAAATTCCTTTATAAGCTTGACCGGAAGGGGATTTACCATACCGAGCTTGAGGTAGCTTGCCTTTTCGCCCATAGCCTCACGTGCGTAGGTATAAGAGGTACCTGCGGCGATGATGCCGATTTCCTTATCGTTGTATTCTACTGAGTTGATGCCCATATCAACTGCCTCTGTGTCGGCAAATTCTGTCATGGCGCGAAGTCTCTCTTCAACTCTTACGTGAGCGCCTCTTGCCATAGCGGGCATCATAACATTTTTCATAACGTCCTTTTTATATTCCTTAACGCCGACCTCGTTTCTGTCGTTTAATTCAACGATTGAGCGTGCGTGGGATACTCTTGTTGAAAGACGAAGAAGCATCGGTGTGTTGAAGCGCTCGGAAAGCTCATAAGAGAGCTTTGCAAAGGCACTGCACTCTGCCGAGTCTGCGGGCTCAAGCATAGGTGTCTTTGATGCAATTGCGTGGTGACGGGAATCCTGCTCATTCTGTGATGAGTGCATACCCGGGTCATCTGCAACGGCACAGACCATACCGCCGTTTACACCGATGTATGAGGCGGTGTAAAGGGGGTCGGCGGCAACGTTGAGACCGACGTGCTTCATAGCGCAGAAGCTTCTTGCACCGCCTGTAGCCGCACCGAAGGCAACCTCGAAGGCTACCTTTTCGTTGGGTGCCCATTCTGAATATATATCGTCATATTTTGAAAGAAATTCGGTAATTTCCGTGCTGGGTGTTCCGGGGTAGGAGGAAACTACATTTACTCCTGCTTCCCAGAGACCTCTTGCAACTGCTTCGTTACCGAGCATAAGAGCTTTGTTCATTTTAATATCTCCTTAATTTTGTTATTGCTTAATAATGTCCCTCAGGGCGAAAAATTTCAGGTTCCTTTCCTGACATGGATTACGCATCGGTATCCGGGATTATTTTCTTTACTTATACTGAAGGGGTAACCCTTAAAAAATTAAAGGTTACCCGTCATTATACAACTTTTTATTCTGTTTTATTTTCTTTAAAAGAATTATTATGCATTTTCTGTCAAAGAAGTATCATAAAATTCCTTGTTGATTTCTTCCTTGTTTTTTGTAATAAGAGTAACAACGACACAAAGAACAAAGGATATTACCATAGCCGCACAGGCAAAGTGGGGACCCATATCCTTTACGGGACCGAAAACAGGGAGAGCCACGTCGGGTAAGAAGAGCTTACACACAACGGGAGGAAGGGCTGTGAAAAATCCGCCAAGCATACCTGCCCAGCCGCCGAAGCGGTTGAGCTTCTTCCAGTAAAGTGAAATCATATAAGGTGCGAGGAAGGAGCCTGAAATAATACCCCAGGAGTAGCTCATCATATCGAGGATAGGTGTATCACTGTTTGCGATAAGGTAAGAAACAGCAACAAATACCGCACAGAGAATGCGTGTTACAAGAGCGCTCTTTTTGCCGTCGTCATGCTTCATAAAGCGGGGCTTGATGAAGTCCATGGCGAGGGTGGTTGTTGCGGTAATCGTGATTGAGGAAAGAGTTGAAACGGAAGCGGCAATAAGCAGGACAAGGATAATACCGATGAGTATATCGGAAATGCCCGCCATATTGAGCATATTCGGGATAAGAAAATCAGTCTTTCCCGAGCCGGCTCCGGGAATTTCGCTCAGGTCAGAGAAGAAAAGTCTTGAAAGGGAGCCGATAAAATATCCGCCGCCTGCAACAATGAAGGCAAAGAAGGTGGAAATAACAGTACCTCTTTTTACCTCGTGGTCGTCTCTTATACCGTAGTACTTGTGAATCATCTGAGGAAGTCCCCATGTGCCGAAGGAGGTCATAAGCACCGTTGCCCAAAGAGACAGGTGACTTGCAGGTGTTAAGCCGAGCTTCTCGGTTTTCTCCGCTATTGCTGAAATACCCTCAGAAAAACCGCCGACGGTATCGCTTCTCATAACTGCGAAGATAAGAGCGATAACACCTACGAGCATTATGAAGCCCTGAACAAAGTCTGCCTTGAGGGTTGCACCGTAGCCGCCCAGAACAACGATAAGAAGTGAAGCGGCGGCAATAACGAGCATACATACTGTTTCGTCAACGCCTAAAAGCACCGAGCATACGCTTGTAAGTCCTTTATAAACGGAGGCTGAGTAGGGTACAAGGAAAATGAAAATAATTGCAACGGCGAAGTTTTTCATGCCCATACTGCCGAAGCGCTTTTCGAAAAGCTGAGGCATTGACTTGATTTTGAGCCTTCTTGCAACCTCTCTTGTGCGCCTTGCGAGTACGAGCCAGGCGAGAAGTGAGCCGATTACTGCATTTCCGATGCCGGGAAGTACACCCCAGATGCCGTATTTCCAGCCCGTGCCGCCTGCGTAGCCGATAAACATAACTGCACTGAAATATGCAGTACCGTAAGAGAAAGCTGAAAGCCACGCACCTGCGTTTCTTTTGCCTACGGTGAACTCTGTTAAGCTTTTTGATTTCTTTGCATTCATAACACCGATTGCGACAATAAAAGCAACATAAACTGCAATGGTGATAAGAATTACGGGCTTCTGGGTCATTTTGCTGTGCACATCCTTTTATAATTTAAAACTTTAAAGCTTTATACTGTTAAAGCGATGTGGAGATAATACCATAATATTGAGGGGAAGTCAAGTCTTTTGGAGAAAAAACTCCGCTCGGTGAGCGGAGTTTTTTTGAGTAATCAGTAGCCGGTAGCCAGTAGTCACGCGACAACGTGGGGAGAGGAGGGGAGGTGTTGCCCGCGTGGGGGTAGGCTGATACAGTAGGGACACGGCGTGCCGTGTCCGCTGCCTTCTTCCGTCACTTCGTGACATTTTTCTCGGGGAGGAAGATATAAAAAAGCTCCCTCGCTGAGGGAGATGTCCGTAAGGACTGAGGGAGTCTCGGCGGTGGGGTTAGCACCGCCGAGTGTGGTTACATTTAATTTTTAGGTTTCATCAGAATACAGAGAACTATTCTCTGTATTCTTTTGGTTAAAACAAATCGTCTTAACATATCGAAAAAATTGTTCTCGTTCGTTGTCCTTTATCGCATTAATATCCACACCGTTTGAAAAAACAATATATTTGTTGCCGAATTGTTCAAACAAATAGGCAATATCATCGCACGGTCTGAATCCAGATGCTATCATACAATCTACAGGTATTACGCCATAACTTTTAGGTAAGAACTTCTTCAAAACATTATAGACAGATTTTCTTTGCTTTCTGTTGTATTTTTCAATTTCACACGGAGCATGAAAAAATATGCCTTTAACTGTTTTTTTATGCACTAAAGCTTGTTTTGTCTCCGTTAAGAAATCTTGATTCATTTCCAAAAAGTCATTCGAAACATAAGCACACCAGGGAATCGTTCTCAAAATTTCAAATCTGTCAACATTGGTTTGAACTCCGTAACAGTATTCATACATAAGGGCTCCTTCGGTAAATCCGTCGAAATCAATATATGCAGCAAATAAATTGCACTCTTCACTCATTTGCTCTATAAGTTCTTGATACAACTGAACAAGTGACTCATAATTGTTTTCAACAGAAAAACCATTAACACCAATAACACATTCAAGCGAAAAATTATCATCAAAATTTTTACGTTCAAAATCTATTGTGAAATCGTCTATTTTTGTATGCGTACAATACCTGATTTCTTCATTATTAAAATATTCTGCTAAGCCACATTCGTCCTGCGGTAATTTATTTAAATCACATAAGATATAAGGTGCATCTAAAGCCTTTTTCAACAACCTTTTATCTGGAAGAATCATTGCACCAATACTGCAAGGTCCCTCCTTAACCGCTTTATAGGGTATATCAAACTTTTTCAAGTTCTTTGTTCCTTGCCAGTCACATAAATAGTAATAGCAATTTTCACAATGCAGATTTTTCTCAACAAACATATATACTTTATCGACTATTTTTTCAAGTACGTGATCATCCACATCGTTAAAATTTAAGACTAACATTAAATCACTTGTTTCGTTAGCTTTTGAATTATTGTAACCGGCTCTAAGTTTCATATCTTAGTCTCCTTTAAGCGGCTTTTGATATATTTTCAAAAGCAACTTCCACTACTTGTTTTGTTTGTTGTGAAAAAGTATAAACGTCACCTGTATGTAAAAGATAGAAGACAGGGGACGGTTCTGTGTCTTCAACGCCCCCCTATTATATTATATCTTCATTATATAACAAAGGAAATGCCTTGTCAACGGATTGCGGCGGGCAGAATATTTAAGGTATCGCTCATAATGATTCAGCTTCGCCATAAAATCCTCGCAGGACATCCCCTGACTACTCTAAGACGGATGCCCGATGACCGTCCTTACTATTCCCTAATCCCCACTTGACACACCTTTGATATTATAGTAAAATAAAACAGTATAGGTATATTACACTGAAAATACGAAAAGGACAGGTGAAAATATGAAGCATATCTGGGAAAATCCCGAAATAATCAAAGAAAACAAGGAGGACGGCCACGTTATAGCTATGTGCTATGACAGAGCGGACAGCGCCGCAAAGAGAGCCGACTCTCCCTATAAGATGTCCCTTAACGGCCAGTGGAAGTTCCATTGGGAAAAGGGTGTGGCTGAGCTTCCCACAAAGTTCAGAGAGCCTGATTTTGATGATGCCGGCTGGGAAGAAATTACCGTTCCCGGTGTGTGGCAGATGCAGAAGGATTACACAAAGCCCTGGTACTATGCTAACTCATTCCCCAACTGCATCAGCATCGAAAAGAGTAAGATTCCCTCAATCGACGTCAAGGGTCAGGAAATCGCTATGCACAGAACAAGCTTTGTCCTTCCCGAAAACTGGGCAGGCAGAGAGGTGTTCCTCCACTTCGGCGCAGTAAAGGCAGGTCTTGCAGTTTATCTTAACGGTAAATATGTAGGCTACTCACAGGGCTCCTTCACTCCCCACGAATTTGACGTTACAAAGTTCCTCAAGCCGGGCATCAACATCCTTGCAGCTGAGGTTTACCGCTATACCGACGGCACCTACCTTGAGGATCAGGATATGTGGTTCCTTTCAGGTATATACCGTGAGGTTTATCTTTACAGTGAGCCTAAGGTTTGCGTAAGAGACTTCTTTGTAAGAACAGAGCTTATCAATGACTATACCGATGCAGACCTCAGCCTTGATATTTATCTCAAGGATTACACAGGCGGCGGCAAGAAGGTAAAGGTTGAGGCAACAATCCTCACCGCAGGCAAGCCCACCGCAGTAGGTGAATTTGAGGGCGTGACTGCCGCTGACGGAAACAAGGTTGTTTTCAAAAAGCGCGTTATGAAGCCTATGCTCTGGTCAAGCGAAAAGCCTACTCTCTATACACTTCTTATCAAGTGCGACTGTGAGGGTACGGTAACATATAAATCAATCCGCTTCGGCTTCAAGCAGGTGGAAATCAAGGGCGAAAATATTCTTGTAAACGGTCAGCCTCTTCTTATCAGAGGTGTAAACCGTCACGATTACGACCCCGACCACGGCTGGGCAGTACCTGATGAAAGATATATTCAGGACCTTGACATTATGAAGCGCAACAACATAAACTCCATCCGTACAAGCCATTACCCCAACGATCCGAGATTCTACGACCTTTGCGACGAATACGGCTTCTGGGTTATGGATGAATGTGACCTTGAAACTCACGGCGTAAGAAGAAAGAACGTACCCGGCAACAATCCCATGTGGACAAAGGCTGTTGTTGACCGTATGGAAAGAATGGTGCTTCGTGACAGAAACCACCCTTGTGTATTTATGTGGAGTCTCGGTAACGAGGCAGGTGACGGCTCAAACTTCCTTAGAATGAAGGAAGCGGCTCTCAAGCTTGACAACACAAGACAGTTCCACTATGAGGGTGACTTCGACTTTACAAAGAGTGACGTTATCAGCCGTATGTATCCCACAGAGGATCAGGTTGAAAAGCTCGGTAAGAAGGAGCCTCTCACAATCACCTGGTTTGACAATATTGCAAACGCTCTTGCCGCAGACAGTAAGCCTATTTCAAAGGAGCTTTACAACAAGCCTGTTGTATTCTGCGAATACGCTCACGCTATGGAAAACTCCTTAGGTAACTTCCGCGAATATATGGATGCCTTTGAGAAGTACGATAACCTTTGCGGCGGTTATATCTGGGACTTCGTTGACCAGGCTATCCACAAGGTCAATGAGGACGGCGAGGATATGTGGCTTTACGGTACAGACTACGACGAAAAGGATTTATGGATTCTTCCTCCCTATAACACCTGTGCTATCACCGGCAGTAACGTTTACTTCAACGCAAACGGTATCATCGCCGCAGACAGAAAGGTGCACCCCTCAATCCACGAGGTAAGAAAGGTTTACTGCGAGGTTGAAATCAAGGCAATCGACGCCGCAAGAGGCTCATACATTCTTAAAAACAAGCAGCTCTTCTCAGATCTTTCCAAGTTTGATATCAAATATCTTATAACAGAAAACGGCGAAAAGCTTTCTGAGGGACTTCTTGACAGAGCTGTATTTGAAAAGCTTCAGCCTCTTTCACAGATGGATCTTAAATTTGACTGCAGTGCTTTCCTTGAAAGAAAGGGCGAGGTTATCATAACCTTCTCATATCTCAGAAGAGAGGCCTGCCGCTTTGCTCCTGCAGGCTATGAGCAGGGCTGGGATCAGTTTATTCTCAAAGCTGCCGACGAAAAGGAAAAGACCTTATACGAGGACAGCGTTGAAATCGAAGGCACCGAAAAGAAGTTTGACGTTGTAGGTGAAAACTTCCGTTACCGCTTCGAAAACGGTCAGCTTGTTTCAATGGTGAAGGATGAAAAGGAATACCTTATCGGTGCACTTAAGCCTAACTATTTCAGAGCTCTTACCGATAACGATATAGATGTGTTCAATTTCGTTCCTCCTCTCATTCCCTTCCAGCCTCTTTTCCAGTGGAGAAGAGCTACCGATGCACTTAAGACAAAGGCTACCTTTGTTCACAAGTACAGCCACAGTGCATACGTTGAAACAACTGTTTCGGTAATGGGTATGAAGGCAGTAAAGATGACCTATACCGTATATCCCGACGGTAAGATCGATGTAACTCACGAGGGTACACCCACCCTTCAGGATATGGTACGTTTCGGCACAACACTTACAATGGCAAGAGAATTTGACAATGTCAAGTGGTATGGCAGAGGTCCTCACGAGAACTATATCGACAGAAGAACAGGTGCAAGAATTGCCCTTCACAAGATGTCTGTTACCGATATGGAGCATCACTATATGCGTCCTCAGGAAAACGGTCACAGAACTGATGTAAGAATGATGGAAATCACAAACGAAGAGGGCAAGGGCCTCCGTTTCACAAAGAAGGGTGAAAAGCCCTTTGCAATCAACTGCCATCACTACACGGTCAATGACCTTGACGATGCAACACATATCCACTCACTCAAGCATAAGGACTTCACAACCGTATGTATCGACCTTATGCAGAGAGGTATCGGCGGCGACACACCGGGTAACTCCTGCCTGAGAGAGCCCTATATTATGCACAAGGGTACTAAGTACAGCTATGGCTTTACTATTGAGGTTATCTGAGTAGTAGCCGGTTATAGTAGTCAGTAGTCAGTAGCCAGTAGTCAGGGATGCCCTTCGGGCATAAGATATTGCTTTGATATAAAAGAAAACTCCAACACGGAAAATCTTCTGTGTTGGAGTTTATAATTTTTTAGTAAGTTCGTGCGGAAAGAAGGTTATAAATTTTTAACTCTCTTGTTCGCGCGTGACTACTGACTACTGACTACTGACTACTTAAACTCAGGCACGTGCAACCATTTCGCCGTAAAGCTCTTTTTCTTCCTTGATGAACTTCTCAATTGCCTCAACTGAGGGCATAGCAGCTGAGCAGCTGTGAGCTGAAATAAGCATTGAAGCGGAAGCGGTACCGAATTCGAGAGCATCTATCATTTCCCAGCCCTCGAGTAAGCAACGGATAAACGCACTTGCATAGCCGTCGCCGCCGCCGAAGCCCTTCATGGCTTTTACGGGGAAGGGCTTGATTGAATAGCTCATACCGTCGTTGGTGTAAGCGGTTGAGCCGTCCTTGCCGTGCTTGATGATAACGATTTTTGCGCCGTAGGAGTGCCAGAGCTTTGCGCTTTCCTCGTCGGTTTTGCAAACGCCTGTGATAGCTTCGGTAAGGTCATATTCCTCTCTTGAGCCGAGGATGATGTCAGCATTACGTGCTACCATCTGATAGTATACGGAAATCTCGTCCTTGTTCTTCCATGTGTAGGGACGGTAGTCGATGTCGAAGATAACAACAACGTTGTTTTTCTTTGCGAGCATCATAGCCTTGAGAGCCGCATCTCTTGAGGGGCTCATTGAGAGAGCTGTACCTGAAATTACGATTGCCTTTGCTGATGCTATGTATTCCTCGTCAACCTCTTCCGGCTCGAGCATAAGGTCAGCAATGGCATCACGGTACATAAGAATTGAGCTTTCTGTGGGGCTCTTGATTTCTGTGAAGGTAAGACCGATTTTTTCACCGTTTTTTGCTCTGAAGATATGTGAGGTATCGATGCCGTCGTTTTCAAAGTAGTTTACAACGAAATCACCGTGCTGATCGTCGGAAACCTTGCCGATGAAGCCTACCTTCTTACCGAGTCTTGCAAGACCTACTGCAATATTTGCGGGTGAGCCGCCAACGTATTTGTTGAAGTTGCAGCTTTCACTGAGAGGTCTGTTCATATCGGTGGGGTTGAAGTCGATTGCAACTCTGCCGATGGGGATAACGTCAAGGGGCTTGCTGCTGTCAAATTCTACGTATTTCATAGTTGTTCTTTCCTTTCTTTATGCTTGATTATTCAGCTTTGCCTACTGAATAAAAGATTTCCATATGCTTTTTTGCATTTTCGTATGCACCTGCTATTTCAGCCTGATGAAGGTCGTAATAGCCTTTGATTTCGCCCTTTTCATAGCCTTCGCGTGCCTTTCTTTCGGCTGCGGCAAAGGTTGCGGTGGCGATGTTAATCTTCTTTATGCCGTTCTGATGGCACTTTATGAAGTCCTCAGGCTCGATGCCTGTGCCTCCGTGAAGAACAAGGGGAATGTCAACTGAGGATGCAACCTTTTCAAGAATATCAAATCTGAGCTGAGGTGCTTCCTTATAAAAGCCGTGAGCGTTGCCGATTGCGATTGCAAGGGCGTCAACTCCTGTTCTTTCGGCGAAGATTTTTGCCTGGTCGGGGCTTGTGCAGCGCATTGCGATATCTACGCTTCCGTCCTCACTTCCGCCCACACAGCCGATTTCAGCCTCAACTGCGGCTCCGTAGCCCTTGGCAAGAGCTACCACTTCCTTTGTTTTTGCTATGTTATCTTCAAGTGAAAGATGTGAGCCGTCAAACATTACTGAGGTAAAGCCGAGGCGCAGAGCCTGACCGATACATTCAATTGTTGTGCCGTGGTCGAGATGCACCGCCACGGGTACCTTCGCGTTTCTTGCTGCTGCAAGCATTGTGGGGCCGATGATTGCAAGAGGGGAATGGTTAAGACGTACTTCGGCAATCTGCAGAATGATGGGGGATTTTGTTTCTTCGGCAGCCTTGATTATGCCGAGAATCATTTCCATATTTGCAACGCTGAAGGAGCCGACTGCATAGCCGCCCTTCTGAGCATCTGCGAGAAGGGTTTTCATATTAACAAGTGGCATATTAACACTCCTTTATTCTATTGATTTAAGGGATTCAACCATATCTACCTTTTTAAGCTTTTTGTGAAGGACAATGCTTACGAAGGATGAGAAGACAAAGGCGAGAAGAGCGGCGTAAATGAAGCTCTTGACGGAAAGTCCTCTGCCGAACATAATGATGTCTACTTCAGCCATAAAGATTACTACCTTGTGAAGCAGCACACCGCAGACAAGTCCTTCTAAAATTCCTATAACGGTGAGAATAATGTTTTCCCTGAATATATAGGATGAAACCTCAAGATTATCGAAGCCGAGAACCTTGATTGTTGCAATTTCCTTCATTCTTTCCGTGATGTTGATGATAGAAAGGTTATAAAGAACAATAAAGGCAAGAAGGGCCGCAGAAATTATGAGGATGAGTACGACGGCGCTGATTGAGTCCATAATATTTTCAAAGGAGCTCTGAATCTGGCTTGTAAAAGCAACGGCGCTGATTTCGTATTCGTTCATAAGAGCCTGAGCAAGCTCATTTTTCTGCTCGTTTGTGGGGTTATCTACAGAGAAGTTAGCTGTGATGTAGTTATATGAGGGATTGGTTCCGAAAAGGCTGCGGTAAAGAGCAGGGGAAACATAAATGTAATGGAAGGAATAGTTTTCCACTACGCCTGCAACGGGGATGCGGATACTCTTGCTTTCGTCGACGACAATGACTATCTGATCGCCTGCCTTGATGCCGAGCTTTGTTGAAAGCTTTTCGGTTATAAGGGCACCGCTGTCGGTGAGATATTGAGGCTGCCCCGTTTTACGCTCCCTGAGATTAATGTAATTGCCAAGCTCAGACGGCTTTTCGGGAACAAGAAGATAGCTTTCCATAAGCTCGTCCTTGCCGTCGGCTGTAGCATCGTAAACCTTCATATAGTTCATAAGAGATGAACTTATAAGAGCCTGAGAGGAAACGGTATTATAGGCATCGCAGTCGGTAACGGTTGTGTCAAAGGAGCCGTTGAGAACTATCTGCATATCGTAGCTCCATACTCTGTCTTCTTTTGTAAACTGGTTTTCCAGAGTTCTGTCGATAGAGTCGTTGAGTCCGAAGCCGGCAAGCAGAAGAGCCGTGCAGCCGGCAACCGCCATAGTTGCCATGACAAAACGCTTGAGGTTACGGAAAACATTTCTGAATGTAACCTTCCATGTGAAGCTCAGGCGTGACCAGATGAAGGGTATGTTTTCGAGAAAAACCCTCTTTCCGCTCTTGGGTGCCTTCGAGCGCATAAGCGTTGCCGGAACAACACGAAGGCTCTTGCGGCAGGTTATATAGGTTGCAAGAAGGGTTGAGCCTACGGCAACTGCAATACCGGGAAGGGCATAGCCGATACGGTAGCTGACGACTACCTCGGGCATATCGAAAAGAATCTGATATGCAGTTGTAACTGCCACCGGGAACAAGGAGAAGCCAAGGAATGACCCTGCAACCGAGCCGATGACCGAAGCCATAAGTGCGTAGACCAGATATTTTGTCATAATCTCGGAATCTGTCATACCGAGAGCCTTGAAGGTGCCGAGCTTTGTGCGGTCCTCTTCAATCATACGTGTCATTGTGTTAAGGCATACGAGAGCCGAAACAAGGAAGAAGAACCAGGGGAACACAAGTGAGATTGCGGCAGTACGTGATGCGGTCTGCTCGTAGCTCTCATAGCCCATAAGAGCCTCATTTCTGGTGTTGACATACCACTTGGCATTGTCAAGACCGAGAAGGAACTGCTGAGCTGCGTTGAGCTGATTTCTTGCCATTTCAAGCTTGTCGTAGGCTTCGTTTTTAGCTTTTTCGAATTCGGCTTCTATTGTGGGTGCCTTCTGCTTTGCAATGAGAACATTGGTTTCGTAGTCGGCAATCTGATTCTGCATATTGGAGAGCTGTGCCAGAACTTCAAGCTCACCGAACTGTATATCGTAGCCTGCGCTTTCAAGCTCCTTCTGAGCATTGGCAAGCTCAATTTCAGCAGTCTTGAGCTGAGCCTCAACATCCTTGAGCTTAGTTACAAGTGCCTCTGCCTCTCTGAGCTCGGCTTCCTTTTCGGCAAGCACGGCACGTGACTGCATAAGGTCTTCTCTTGAAGCTGTGAGCTTGACCTCAAGGGTCTGAAGCTGAGGCTCCATATATGCGGTGATTTCTTCCGCCGTACCCACAGCAGTAAGGCTGTTGATTGTGCCGATTATCTGATCTACCTCAGCACCTACAAGACCGGACTGAGTGAATCGGTCAAGCATACCCTGAACGCCGTTATCCTGAGTTGAATTGAACTGGTCAAGAGCCGAACGTGTGGTGGCTACAAGATTTTCCAGATAATCAACAGTTGAAAGCATAGAATTTACCTGAAGGGAAGCAACGTTCCATTCGGTCTGGGCGTTGGCAAGCTGAGTTTCTGCATCGGCATATTTTTCAAGCGTTGCCTTCGCTTCGTTGTACTTGTTCATCTTCTCTTCCCAGGCGGCATACTGGGTGGAGTGCTCAAGCTTATTTGAATCTATAGTGTCAGAGGCTTCCTGCGCCTTCTTGTTGTATTCAGTCTTATATTCCTGAATCTTGATGTCGCCGTTTTCAGCCATATCGAGAATAAGAGCAACCTGCTCTTCACCGTCGGCAATGCTCTGCTCAACCTTAGTTTTGGTTTCGGCGTATTCAGCTTCAGCTTCGGTAACCTTCACAGTATATTCGCTTTTAAGGCTTTCTACTCTCGGACGGAGAATTTCATCGGCTATGGAGCTTATGTAGCCGGTATAGTTTGCAACATAGCTTTCATAAGCCTCTGAATAGGGGTCGTAATTTTCCGAGCCCTGAAGTTTGATGCTCATTGAGGTATAATATCCGGAAAGGAAGTTTTCACTTGGCACATAGCAGAAGGTGCCAAGCTTACCTGTGCCTACATTGGTGTTGCCTCTTTCGTAGGAAATGTAAAGGGGAGTTCGGATGATTCCCACGATTGTATACTGAGTGTTGGCAAGAGATGAGGTGATATCTGTTGAATCACCGGAAATTGTAAGAACAGTACCTATGCTGAACTCCTCGGGAGTTGAAAGACGGCTGCTGTCAACCACACATTGGTTGGATGCGGTGGGCCAGTTACCTTCTATAAGCTCCGGACGGTTCATAAAGGACGGATCGTCAATGCCTTTTGAAAGATTGACGACATCGTTAATATCAAGAGAGAGGACTCTTACTGTCATTTCGGAGCCGTCGACGTCGCTGATGGTCTGTCCGTCAGCTTTGACAATGCCGTCAACATATTTTTCTCCGCTTACTGCCTCAACACCGTTTATCGAGGCTATTTTTGATATGTCGCTGTCAGTTATGCCTGCTGTTGAGATTACCTGAATATCCATTGTGTTTGAAGATACCATATAATCCCTCATGGTATCCAGCATATCGGGTGCCGTAGCATTCATGCCTGCGAAAAAGCTGATGCCGAGTGCAACGATTGCGATGATGGAAACAAATCTCGGGGCAGTGCGCTGAACTGTTCTGACAGCGTCAGTTATGAGTACTTTGTTTATTTTCATAATGACCTCTTATTTTACCATTCAAGCTGTTCTACAGGTACGGGATAGTCATTGACAGCTATCTGAACAATTTTTCCTGAACGCATGGTGATGATTCTGTCTGCCATGGCGGCAAGAGCACTGTTGTGGGTTATGACAACAACAGTAGTGCCTGTCTCACGGCAGGTTTTATGCAGAAGGGAAAGTATCTGCTTGCTCGTTTTATAGTCAAGAGCGCCGGTAGGCTCGTCGCAAAGAAGAATTTTCGGATTCTTTGCAAGAGCTCTCGCGATTGAAACTCTCTGCTGCTCGCCGCCGGAAAGCTGAGAGGGGAAGTTATCCATTCTCGCTTCAAGACCGACCTTTCTGAGTATGGTTTCCGGCTTTATGGGCTTTTTGCACATCTGGGTTGCAAGCTCAACGTTTTCTAGAGCCGTAAGATTCGGCACAAGATTATAAAACTGGAAAATGAAGCCTACGTCGTATCTTCTGTAGTCTATAAGCTGATCCTCGGTAAGGTCGCTGATGGTTTTTCCGCCTACCTGCACCTTGCCTTCGTCGCAGTTATCCATACCGCCGAGAATATTGAGCACCGTACTTTTACCTGCACCGCTGGTGCCGACAATAAGGCAGAATTCGCCTTTTTCAACTGAAAAGCTTACGCCGTCAACGGCGGGAATTGAAATCTCGCCGGTCTGATATCTTCTTGAGACTGAATCAAATTCAATAAAGCTCATTTTTACGTCACCTGTTTTCTTAAAAATCTTTGTGTCAGGAGTTATACCGGGAATTGTAGGTCTTTTCCGAAATAGTCTCCTCGGTTTCTGCGTCCTTGACGGTAACGGTGCAGCTGTAGTCTGCGGTGGTGGTGAAAATCTGATAGTTATGCATACAGATGTCTGCAATGTAAGCGGCAAGCGAAGATGAAAACTCATCCTTTTCAAACTCCTGCTTATCAACAAACAGAACTATATGCGAGAAGTTTTCGTTGTATTCGCCGATATCGGTAAAGTAGGGATAGGTTTCACTTCCAAAAAGGGAGGTAATTGTTCCTATAAGCTCGAAGCCCTTCTTTGTAAGAAGACCGTTATAGGTGAAGGCTGTCATAGTGAAGGTTACTGTGCCTGCTTCTGTATCCTCGGTGTAGGAAAGAAAATCGTTATCGTCGCAGAAGAGCTGAATGTTATCCTTGTATTTTTCGTTGGTTACTGAGAGAAAATTCATATAGCTGAGAGGAACGGTTATTACCATCTCGGTGTTGGGATCCGTTGTAGAGGGAACTGCATCGGTATTTGTCACAACATCCTTGCCGCAGGCTGAAAGTGCAGCCGGAAGAACAAGCGCCAATATAAGAGCGGTTAAGCGTTTCATAAATAATACCTCCCGATATATACTGCGATAATCACATTTTATCAGTATAACATTGTAGCATATAAGTATTTTAATTTCCACTAAAAACAATAAAAATTAACACAATTTTTAACGTGGTGATAAAAATGCAGGGCTCTTGTGTAAATTTCGACAAAATCAACAGTAAAATTTGTTAATCTATATGTAAAAAAACAATAGACTTTTACCTTGAAATTTGTTAAAATCTTTAGGAGTGAAAATACAAGGGTCAGTCTCTGTATTTTCCGTTGATTAACTTAGTAAATTTTTTATTTTAGGAGGAGATTCCAATGGCAAAGAAATGGGTATACCTTTTCAAAGAAGGTAACGGCAGCATGAGAGAGCTTCTCGGCGGTAAGGGTGCAAACCTCGCTGAAATGACAAACCTCGGCCTCCCCGTTCCCCAGGGCTTCACAATCACAACTGAAGCTTGTACACAGTATTATGAAGACGGTCGCAAGATCAACGACGAAATCGTTGCCGAGATCATGGCTAACATCGAAAAGATGGAAGAAATCACAGGCAAGAAGTTCGGCGACCTTGAAAGACCTCTCCTTGTATCGGTTCGTTCAGGTGCTCGTGCATCAATGCCCGGTATGATGGATACAATCCTCAACCTTGGTCTTAACGAAGATGTTGTTAAGGTTATGGCTGAGAAGTCAGGCAACGAAAGATGGGCATATGACTGCTACAGAAGATTCATTCAGATGTACTCCGACGTTGTTATGGAAGTTGGTAAGAAGTACTTTGAAGAGCTCATCGACAAGATGAAGGAAGACAGAGGTGTAACTCAGGATACAGAGCTTACCGCTGCTGACCTTAAGGAGCTTGCAGAGCAGTTCAAGGCTGAATACAAGGCAAAGATCGGCGAAGACTTCCCCACAGATCCCAAAGAGCAGCTTATGGGCGCTGTTAAGGCTGTTTTCCGTTCATGGGATAACCCCCGTGCAAACGTTTACCGCCGTGACAACGATATTCCCTACTCATGGGGTACTGCTGTTAACGTACAGGCTATGGCTTTCGGTAACATGGGTGAAGACTGCGGTACAGGTGTTGCTTTCACACGTGACCCCGCTACCGGCGAAAAGAAGCTTATGGGTGAATTCCTTACAAATGCACAGGGTGAAGACGTTGTTGCAGGTGTAAGAACTCCGATGCCCATCGCACAGATGGCTGAAAAGTTCCCCGCTGCTTACAAGCAGTTCACAGAGGTTTGCCAGCTTCTTGAAAATCACTATCACGATATGCAGGATATGGAGTTCACCGTTGAAAACGAAAAGCTCTATATGCTTCAGACAAGAAACGGTAAGAGAACAGCTCAGGCTGCTCTTAAGATCGCTTGCGACCTCGTTGACGAGGGTATGAAGACTGAAGAAGAAGCAGTTGCAATGATCGATCCCAGAAACCTTGACACTCTTCTTCATCCTCAGTTCGATCAGAAGGCTCTTAAGGCTGCTACTCCCATGGGACGCGGTGTCGGCCCTTCCCCCGGCGCTGCTTGCGGTCAGATCGTATTCTCCGCAGAGGACGCTGAGGCTTGGAAGAACGCCGGCAAGAAGGTCGTTCTGGTTCGTCTTGAGACCTCTCCCGAGGATATCACCGGTATGAAGGCTGCTCAGGGTATCCTGACGGTTCGCGGCGGCATGACCTCTCACGCAGCCGTTGTTGCTCGCGGTATGGGTAAGTGCTGCGTTTCCGGTTGCGGCGAGATTGCAATGGACGAGGAGAACAAGCAGTTCACTCTGGCAGGCAAGACCTTCCACGAGGGCGACTATATCTCCATCGATGGCTCCACCGGTAACATCTACGACGGCTTGATTCCCACCGTTGACGCTGAGATCTCCGGTAACTTCGGCACCATCATGGGATGGGCTGACGAGTTTCGTACCCTGAAGGTAAGAACCAACGCCGACACGCCTGCTGATGCAAAGCGTGCTCGTGAGCTGGGCGCTGAGGGTATCGGTCTTTGCCGTACCGAGCATATGTTCTTTGAGGCAGACAGAATCGCTGCATTCCGCGAGATGATCTGCTCCGACACCGCTGAGGAAAGAGAAGTTGCACTCGCAAAGATCCTTCCCTACCAGCAGGGCGACTTCGAGAAGCTCTATGAGGCTCTCGAGGGCAATCCCGTATGTATCAGATTCCTTGATCCCCCCCTCCACGAGTTCGTTCCCACCACCGAGGAAGACATCGCTCTCCTTGCTAAGTCCCAGAACAAGACCGTTGAGGAGATCAAGACCATCATTTCCTCTCTCCACGAGTTCAACCCCATGATGGGTCACCGTGGCTGCCGTCTGGCTGTCACCTACCCCGAGATCGCTGCTATGCAGACCAAGGCTGTTATCCGCGCTGCCATCGCTGTGGCTAAGCGTCATCCCGACTGAAGTCGGAGGCCAAGCGGTCTTAGGAAGACAAGAAAT
>JAZPZK010000102.1:0-5732 GCA_045544675.1 Acutalibacteraceae bacterium | reverse complement strand
GGTTGTATGACAGACACAGATCCATAATTTATGTCAAAAGTGTAGAGTAATAATGAAAAAACATTGCATCATTATTCCGAATAAGAAAAAACATTGTTAATTATTCTGATATAATACCAATGTATGTGCAGATTTGGTTTTTGAAATATATCAGCTATTCTGCAAGAAATAAAGAGTAAGAGGTGTTTGAAATGAAAAAACTGATTTCTTTTCTTCTCGTTATGACGATGCTCTTTGCTGTTATGGCACCTGCAGCTTCTGCAGCTGACACATTAGTGAAGGACCCGACCCCTATTGTCTATATCAGAGGTAACGGCGAAGCAATTTATGACGAAACCGGCGATGAAATTCCCGTTGAAGTTGCAGATTTATTCAATAAGAGTATTGTTTCTGAGGAAGAGAGTATCACAAGGGATAAGCTTATAGAATCCTGCGCAAATATTCTTCTTCCCTTCCTTGCAGAGGGCCTGCTTATGGATAAGTGGGATAATTACGGCAAGGCAATATACGAGGAGTTTTCACCCTTGTTTGAAAAGGCTACTCTTGATAAAAACGGTAACGCACAGTACGGTACCGGCGTTTCACCGAAGGCTCTTGCAAAGAGTGAATACAATGCTGCAAACATTGACTTCAAGAAACCCGAGCACGGCGGCGTCTACAAATTAGGTCAGTATGATTTCTGCTATGACTGGCGTCTTTCACCCTATGACCACGTAGACAGACTTCACGAATACATCCTCACAGTTATGGATACCACAGATTCAGACGGTGTCTGCATTGCTGCAAGATGTCTCGGCGGCAGTCTTCTCCACGCATATCTTGATAAATACGGTCATCTCGGTCATGTCAAGAGAGTGTTCTACAGTGAGGTCCTCGCAAACGGCAGTGCATATATAAGCCAGTGCTTCAGCGGTAAGTTTGACTTTGATGCAAAGCACCTGCAGACCTATATCAGATTTGCTGAAGAAAATAATATGATTGAGCTTACAGAGCTTGCATCTGAAATAGTTAATGCAACAATGGATCTTTTCGTACAGACAGAGGTTGTCGGTGCAATCTTAGGTGATCTTGACGATCTTTACGGCAAGCTTTATCAGGCACTTATACCCGCCCTTCTTTTGAGTACCGGTATGGCAACAATGCCTAACTATTGGGCAAGTGTATACGAGGAGGATATGGATGATGCCCTCGACCTTATCTTCGGTAAGGAAGGTACTGAAAGACGTGCAGAGTATGCAGGTCTTATTGAAAAAATCCAGATTTACAGAGAAAACATTTCATCAGACCTTACAGCCTTCTATGACAGAATCTCAAAGGATTACAAAATTAAGGTAGGCGTTCTTGCAAAGTACGGTTATCTTTCAATGCCCATTATTGAGGATTACGATGAGCTCAGCGACAGCCTTATAGGTCTTAAGGATGCTTCCTTCGGTGCAACCTGCTCAACTGTAACAACTACTCTTTCAGATAAATATATCGCATCACGCATTGAAGAAGATCCCGAAAATGCAAAGTATATTTCCACCGACAAAATGGTTGATGTATCAACCGGCTATTTCCCTGAAACCACATGGATTGTCAAGAATTCCGTTCACAGCGATGCCCTTATCTTCGATGAAATCAGTGTTCACTTCCTTACATATGAGAATCTTACTGTGGATAACTGCACAAGAATGGCACAGTTCTCAGTGTGGAACGGCAAGGGCAACAAGCAAGGCTGCTATGTTCAGCCTATGACTGAAGATAACTGTGAAAGCTTTGACTGGCTCTTCACCGCAGAAGAGAACCCCTCTCTCGTAACTCAGCTTATATCCTTAATGAAGTGGCTTACCGCAATGTTTAAGCTCTTCACAAAGCTTCTTAACGGAGAAATTATCTTAGGCGGCAACGCGTAAAACAAATACATACCGACAGGTACAGAAGGTATCTGTCGGTTTCTGCTTTTATTGTGCGGATACAGCGGACAAATAAAAACAAATTCCTGTAAATATCCTTGTAAGATTTACACGGATATGCTACAATCTTTATGTTCAATTTTTATTATGAAAGAAGTGGAGAATATGGTGAAAAACTATGATGCCGTTGTTATCGGCGCAGGTAACGGCGGACTTGTTGCAGCGGCACGCCTCACCTATGATGCAGAAGATTATTGCTCTCAGAGAAAAATATAATCTCAGAATGAAAGTTGAAAGGTATGTTACCGATGAAGGCGGCATACCCGAAGGTGACAGGGCGTTTATAAGAGAATATTAAGCAGCTTACGCTGAAAGAGGTGATTATATGCCCCTTAAGATTATCCGTCAGGATATAACAAAAATGCAGGTTGACGCCATTGTCAACACAACAAATGAAAATATGACAGGCTACAGCGGCGTTGACCTTGCGGTACATACTGCCGCAGGCAGAGAGCTTGATGAGTTCTGTGCAACACTTGAGCCTCTGGGTCTTGGTGAAGCAAAGGTGACGCCTGCCTTCAGGCTGAATGCCAAGTACATTATCCACACCTCAGGACCTGTCTGGCAGGGCGGTCTTCAGGGTGAAAGCATAATACTGAAATCCTGCTACACCGAGGCTCTCAGGAAAGCGGTCGAATACGGCTGTGAATCGGTTGCATTTCCGCTTATTTCGTCAGGTGCATACGGCTATCCGAAGGATAAGGTGCTCAGGTTTGCCGTTGAGGTTATAACCGAGTTTCTTTTTGAAAATGAGCTTACGGTTTATCTTTGTGTTTACGACCGCACCTCCTACGAATTCAGCAGAAAGCTGTTCTGTGACATCAGCAGCTTTTTATCTGAGAATGAAGCCGATGAGCTTATTTGCTTCAGCGAAGCTATGCCGAAAGAGGCACGCTGTGAGCCTATGCCCTTCTTCAGAAGAGAGATGCCGGATTTTTCGGTTGGTGCACTGCCTGTATGTGCCGGTGCTCCCGCACCGCGTAAAAAGGCAGAAAAAGCTGACAGCATAGGGGATATGAGCTTTGAGGAATATATGAAATCAATGGATAAATCCTTTGCATATAAGCTTTTCGATTTGATTGACGAAAGAGGAATGACCGACGTTGAATGCTATAAAAAGGCTAACGTTGATAAGAAAACCTTTTCAAAAATCAAGTGCAATCCTCAGACCTACAAGCCTTCAAAGCAGACGGCGGTTGCCTTTGCAATAGCGTTGAAGCTGAGCCTTGAGGAAACTCAGGATTTACTCGCTTGTGCAGGTCTTACTCTTTCGCGCAGCTTTACTTTTGATAAGATTATCCGTTACTTTCTGCAAAAGGAGATTTATGATGTTTTCCTTATAAATGAGGCTTTGTTTGAGTTTGACCAGATGCTTCTCGGCTGCTGAAAAGGTCTCCCGACAAGCGACCAATTAAACAGAATAATGGGCTATACTGTGGCTGTAAGGTTGAAACGGACCTTACAGCCAATATTTTTTTCGGAGGTAAATATTATGAAAAACAACATCACAGAATTAGTGTTCATCCTTGACAGAAGCGGCTCGATGGCAGGGCTTGAGAGTGACACAATCGGAGGCTTCAACGCTATGATTGAAAAGCAGAAGAAGGAAGAAGGGGAGTGCTATATTTCAACGGTGCTTTTCGATCACGAAAGTCAGGTTCTTCACGACAGAGTGAAGCTCAGCGAAATAAGTCCCATGACAGACAGAGATTATACCGTAAGAGGCTGTACTGCCCTTATTGATGCGCTGGGCGGTGCAATTCATCACATCGGAAATATCCATAAATATGCACGTGCTGAGGATGTACCCGAGCATACAATGTTTGTCATCACCACAGACGGTATGGAGAATGCAAGTCAGCGTTATTCTGCTGAGCAGGTGAAGAGCATGATTGAACGTCAGAAGAGCAGATACGGATGGGAATTTCTTTTCATCGGTGCAAATATTGATGCCATTGAAACCGCTAAGCGCTACGGCATCGATGAAAACAGAGCTGTAAATTATAATGCCGATGCCAAGGGTACGGACATACTTTATGATTCTGTTGCCTGTGCGGTAAGTAAAGTCAGGAGCTGTGCTCCTCTCGACTCAGGCTGGAGAGATAATCTGGATAAGGACTACAGAAAAAGGGGGAAGAAATAAAAACACCCCATTGGGCGGCACTTCCTTATGAAGTCCCGCCCTTTCAGGTGCAACCGGCATAGCCGCAAATGTAATTTTTCCCGAACCTCTTTATTTTGTTTTAAGTATGTGGTATAATCATCCTAATATTTATTAGGAGATGTTGAAAATGAGTGAAAACCGTTCAATGAAGTATGCTGAAATACTTTCAAAGCTTATTCAGATTGAAACTGTTTCATCAAGAGAAAATCAGGATATTACAAAATTTTTAGGCTTCCACGAGGCACTTCGTGAAACCTATCCGAAGTTTTTTGAAGCTACAGAGTGCGAAAAATTCGGCGGTAGCCTTATGTTTAAATGGAAGGGTAAGAATTCATCCCTGAAGCCTATAATGCTTATGAATCACCACGACGTTGTTGAAGCGAGCGGCGAGTGGACTCACCCTGCATTTTCAGGTGCAATTGCCGACGGTAAGGTATGGGGCAGAGGTACTCTTGATACCAAGGGCGGTCTTGTTATGATGCTTCAGGCGGCGGAAGAGCTTATTGAAGAGGGCTTCACACCTGAAAGAGACACATATTTTGTTACCGCCTGCACAGAGGAAATCGGCGGCGTTGATGCAGGTCCTATGGCAAAGGCTCTTAAAGAGAGAAATATGGAATTTTATATGGTGCTTGACGAGGGCGGCATGATTCTTCACGACCCCATCGGCGGTGCGGACGGTACCTTTGCTATGATCGGTGTTGGTGAAAAGGGATATGTAGACCTTAAGTTCACCGCAAAATCAAAAGGCGGACACGCATCTGCTCCCGGCAAGGATACTCCTCTTGTACGTCTTGGTAAGTTTATGGCTGAGGCTGATAAAGCAGAATGCTTTGAGGTTTATATGTCAGATACTGTAAAGGAAATGCTTTCACGCTTTGCTCCCACAATGAGCGGCATTATGAAAACCGCCTGCGGAAATGTAGGCGCCTTCAAGCCTATACTTAAAAAGGTAATGCCTGCAATTTCACCTGCAGGTGCGGCAATGCTCAGAACAACTCTTGCTTTCACAATGAGCAAGGGCTCCGACGGTGCAAACGTTATTCCTCAGGAGGCCTGGGTTGTGGGCAATATGCGCTTTTCACACCATCAGGGCAAGAAGTCAAGTGTTGAAGCAATAACGGCGCTTGCAAAGAAATATGATGTTGAAACCGAGGTTATCGATGACGGTATTGAGTCAGATATAACAGATTTTAACGGAGAAGCTTTCAGATTTATTGAAAAAGCGGTTACAAGTGTATTCCCCGAATACAGAGCTGTTCCCTATATTATGAATGCCGCAACAGACAGCAGATATTTTTGCAGCGTATGTGACAGCTGTCTTCGCTTCGTACCCTTTAAGATAAACAAGCAGCAGCTTGACAGTATCCACGGTATCGATGAAAATGTTGACGTGGAAACACTTGCTCCTGCGGTTGATTTCTACAAGTATGTAATCAGAGAAGCATAAAATATAAAATTGCACGTCAGGGTATGCCGCCACCCTATAGGGCAGTATTTGTTTCTCAAACAAAATTCCCCGTATTTTTGCCAAAAGCCTCGCAAGGCGACAGCCTTGCTGCATTTTGTGGCTTCAATACAAGAAATTTTCAGTTCTTACGAAACTGCGAAGC
>JAZPZK010000101.1:0-13749 GCA_045544675.1 Acutalibacteraceae bacterium | reverse complement strand
CGCTTCGGCACTATCGAGGATGTTACCGATAAGGGCTACTACACCAACTCATACCACGTTGACGTACGTGAGGACATCGATGCCTTCACAAAATTCACCTTCGAAAGTCAGTTCCAGACTATTTCCTCAGGCGGTGCTATTTCGTACGTTGAAATTCCCAATATGCGCCACAACCTTGAGGCTCTTGAGGAGCTTGTGAAGTTCATCTATGACAACATTCAGTATGCTGAATTCAACACCAAGAGCGACTACTGCCACGAATGCGGCTTTGACGGTGAAATCAAAATCAACGACGACATTCAGTGGGAATGTCCCAACTGCGGCAACACCGACCAGAGAAAGATGAACGTTACAAGACGTACCTGCGGCTACCTTGGCGAAAACTTCTGGAATGTGGGTAAAACCAAGGAGATCAAGGCGAGAGTTCTGCACTTATAATTCGCAATGCGCACTGAAGAGGTAAAATATGAACTATGCAACCATAAAGCCCTTTGATGTAGCTAACGGACCGGGAGTGAGAGTATCACTCTTTGTCAGCGGATGCACTCACCGCTGTAAGGGCTGCTTCAACGAAGAAGCCTGGGATTTCAATTACGGCGAGAAATTCACATCAGAGCATACAAATAAAATCATTGAAGCGATGAAGCCCGACTATATCAAGGGCTTCTCACTTTTAGGCGGTGAGCCCTTTGAGCCCTGCAACCAGAAGGAGCTTGCGCCGTTGTTGGAAAGAATAAAAAAGGAGTATCCCGAAAAGACCGTATGGTGCTACACCGGCTACACCCTTGAAACAGACCTTCTTTCGGGAAGGCTCTGTGATTTTACCGTAACAAAGAGGATGCTCAGCTGTATCGACATTCTTGTTGACGGAAAATTCGTTGAAGAAAAGAAAAACCTTCAACTTCGCTTCAAGGGCTCAGAAAATCAGAGAATAATTGATTTGAGAAAAACTCTTGATGAAAATAAAATTATACTTTGGGAGGAAGAAAACAGATGATTTATGATGTTAAGGTTAAAAAGCTCAGAGAAAATGCAATAATTCCCACCTACGGAAGCGAATTTGCCGCAGGCGCAGACCTTTATGCTGCTATTGATGAGCCCGTTACCATTGCACCGGGTGAAACAAAGTTTATCCCCACAGGTCTTGCATTTGAAATTCCCGTAGGCTATGCAGGCTTTGTTTATGCAAGAAGCGGTCTTGCATCAAAAAGAGGACTTGCCCCTGCAAACAAGGTAGGCGTTATCGACAGCGACTACAGAGGCGAAACTATGACAGCCCTTCACAACCACGGCACCGAGCCTCAGACTGTTGAGCCCGGTGAAAGAATCGCACAGATGGTAATTGCCCCTTATATCACAGCTAACTTCATCCTCTCAGATGAGCTTGAGGATACCGTGAGAGGCGAAGGCGGCTTCGGCTCAACTGGAAGAAAATAAGATGGCACTTATCAGAAGCTATAAGCACACCTTTTTTGCATCCTACGCCGGCTATTTTGTTCAGGCAATAATCAATAATTTCATTCCCCTGCTTTTTCTTACCTTTCAGAAAAGCTTCGGGTTTTCCTATGATAAAATCTCATTGCTTATTGTCATAAACTTCGGCGTCCAGCTTCTTGTTGACCTTTCCTCTGCACCGTTTATAGATAAAATCGGCTACAGAAAATGCATCGTTGCCGCCCACGTATGTGCATCCGTCGGTCTTGCGGGTCTTGGTGTTTTTCCCTTCATTATGGAGCCTTACATAGGTATAATTCTCTGTATTTTTATCTATGCAGTCGGCAGCGGACTTATTGAGGTTATTGTAAGTCCCCTTGTGGAGGCTTGTCCCAGCGAAAAGAAGGCCGCTTCAATGAGCCTTCTTCACTCCTTTTACTGTTGGGGGCAGATGAGCGTTGTTGCTTTTTCCACCCTGTTTTTTGTGCTTCTCGGCATTGAAAACTGGAGATTTCTTGCTTTTCTGTGGGCTCTTGTCCCATTTTTTAACGGTATATATTTCACCCTTGTCCCCGTACCTGAGGTGCTCAATCAGGGTAAGGGGATGAAAATCTGTCAGATTCTTTCTTCTAAGCTTTTTTATGCTTTTGCGCTTATTATGCTCTGCTCAGGCGCATCGGAATTAGCTATGAGCCAATGGGCATCAACCTTTGCCGAATCGGGACTTAAGGTTTCAAAAACAATAGGCGACCTGTTGGGACCCTGCCTTTTTGCTGCCCTTATGGGTACGGCAAGAGTGCTTTATTCACGCCTGACGGAAAGAATATCTCTTTCAAAGGTTATGGTAATGAGCTCTGTTCTCTGCATAGTCAGCTACCTTACCGCCGCCCTTTCACCCGTAGCAATTGTTTCACTTCTCGGCTGCGCACTTTGCGGATTTTCCGTTGGTGTTATGTGGCCCGGAGCCTTCTCAATGGCAAGTGAAAAAATCCCCCTTGGCGGAACTGCAATGTTCGCTCTTCTTGCCCTTTTCGGCGACCTCGGCTGTGCAAGCGGACCTGCTCTTGCAGGAAGAATTGCAGCCGTTACAGACGGAAATTTAAACTACGGTATCCTTGCCGCAACGGTATTCCCCTTCCTTCTTATTGTCGGGGTGTGGCTGCAGAACAGAAAAAGAGTATAAAATTCAATGCGACACCATCCGAAACGGAAGGTGTCCTTTTCTTTTTCTGAGAAAAAAAGAAGACAGCTCCCTGGGCGGCACTTCATAGGGAAGTTATGCCCTGTCTCCCTTCGTTTTTATGCGGTTATCTGTTCTACTGTGTAGCCTTCAGCCCGAAGTCTGTCCGCTATGGCATCCTTTCCCACAACGTGAGCTGAGCCGACGCAGATGAATATAACCTTACCCTTTTTCAGAGCCTTTTTAACATAATCGGTCATATCCTTATTGCGGTCAGTTATAAGCTTCTGATTGTATTCCTCATAAAGCTTTGCGATTCTTTCATCCTCAACATTGCTTTCCTTACTTAGATATTCGCTGAATTCTGCTTCGTTGCCTTCAGCCCATAAATCCATCATAATATCAAGGTCATTTTTTGTTTTCTCCGGCTTTCCGTAGGAGGAAACGGAGCTTATAAGCAGAAGTGCCTGAAGGTCATCTGAAAAGCTGCTTAGCATATTATACTGCTGCAGTGCCGATTCAACTTCATATATGGTCTTTCCGCTTTCCTTCGCACGGTTCAGAAGATGCAAATCAACGCCCAGACTGCTATCCGCATCAAGCTTTGAAAGCGCAAATCCGTCTATAAAATTAGACCAGAGCACCGGCTTGAGAGAATCAAGCGCCTCGGAGTAAGAACCGTTTTCCTTAAGAATCTCTACAGCCTTATTATAGGTTTCTTCCGGAATATGGTCTTTTATGGTTGTTCCGTCCTTATATGTAAACCTTTTAACGGCGATCATCTGTATAAGAGGCTTTTTTTCAAAGGCTGCTATATCCATTTCAACGGCAAGGGCCTTGCTTTCGTCAAAGGCTCTGTTTACATAGTCGGGAAGAGGATAATAGTCAGGTCTGCCCACGTGAATTGAGCCGAAAAGCCATATGTAATTGCCTTTACTGTCCGTAACCTTATAAAGAATGGGTGTAGCACCCTCGTGAACCTGATTTTCGTAAGAACTATCGGGCTCGGTGGTAACCTCAGTTGTTACTGTTACCTCAGATGTGGTTATCTGTGTGGTGGTTATTTCCGTAGTAGTAACCTCTGAGGTCGTTATTTCAGATGTCGTTTCCACGTAGGACGTAGTGTATTCCTCGGTGGTTTCCTGTGTTATCTGCCCGGGAGTATAGGCTGACACATCATCCGTAGTGCTTTTGGTATCCGTTATATTGAACGAACAGCCCGTAAGCCCCGTAAATATTAGCGCCGCAAGAAGCAGGGCGGTTATCCTTTTTTTCATACTTCTCTCCTTTTAAACACTTAAATCAGCCCAACAGAAAGTCGGACACAAGCATCACACAAAAGCCGACAAGAAGCGCATAGGTTGCACCCTTGTGGGCATCGTGACCGTGGGTTTCGGGAATCATATCCGCACTCACAACATAAAGCATTGTACCTCCTGCAAATGCGAGAGCAAAGGGCAGCACAGCCTCAGCAATGCTTACGGCAAAATAGCCTATAAAGGTGCCTGCCACTTCAACAAGGCCCGTTGCGGCAGCAATAAGAAAAGTTCTTTTAGGGCTTACACCTGCAGCAAGCATCGGACCGATGATAACCGTACCCTCAGGAATATTCTGCAAAGCTATGCCGCCTGCTATCATCAGCGCATGAGCCGTATTTTCCGAGCCGAAGCCTACACCTGCCGCAATTCCCTCGGGCAGATTATGAATTGCTATTGCCATAACAAAAAGCAGTACCTTACTGAGCTTCCCATCCTTATTTTCAGCCGAAACACCTGTAAGACGGTGCATATGAGGCACAATTTTATCAATCACATTAAGACTCAGAGCCCCTGCAAAAATGCCTGCAACCGTTGTAAGTATGCCGTATTTGCCACCGTATTCCACAGATGGCAGAATCAGGCCGAGAATGGCTGCAGCAAGCATAACACCTGCCGCAAAAGCAATTATTATATCCGTAAATTTATGTGAAATTTTTTTGAAGACAAAGCCGATGAGCGCACCGAATACCGTTGAGCCGCCCACACCGAGAGCTGTCAGAATAACCATCTGCATAAAAAAACCTTCTTTCAGAAAGCTGAAAAATCTTCTGTAATTATTCTATCAGTACAGTTAAGGTTTGTCAATATCGGTGAAGTTATACCGAATCTGCAGGAAGAATAAAAAATCACGCTCCGGTGCTGTACGGAGCTTGCCGGAAATATTCAGCGGTAATTTTCACAAGCTTAATTTAATTCTCACCGATGGCTTCCTT
This sequence comes from Acutalibacteraceae bacterium, assembly GCA_045544675.1. Lineage (GTDB taxonomy): Bacteria > Bacillota > Clostridia > Oscillospirales > Acutalibacteraceae > UBA6857. The sequence continues at coordinate 8,884 of JAZPZK010000101.1, read as the reverse complement.
TCTTCTTAAGTCTGCATTCATAAGTCCGGCTTTCGTTTTTAGTGTGGCAGGAATAATGAGCAGACAATTGCGGTAGATTGTTATGTATATGTTTGTATTTAAGTGAATTTATAACATATTTGAGTGTAATTCGGTTTTAACCGCTTGACTTTTACACTTTGATGTGTTAAATTTATAAAGTGCTTTCAGCGTCATAAATAAATTTTACGTTAAAGCCACCGGAAATAAAATCTGTTCAAATATATAACGGTACCTTATGAAGGAGAAAAATAAATGGTAATTACAGATTTACTTGAACGCAACGCCCGATTCAAGGGCTCGGAAATTGCTCTTGTTGAGGTTAACCCCTCAGAGGAGCGTGACAGCGCCGTAACCTGGAGAGAGGCTAGTCTTATAGAAAGTGCAAATGCAGGTACACCCTACCGCCGTGAAATGACATGGAAAAGCTTTGACCGCAGAGCAAACCGCTTTGCAAATCTTCTTCTCAGCCGTGGCTTCAAAAGAGGAACAAAGGTTGCAATTCTTCTTATGAATTCACTTGAATGGCTCCCCCTTTACTTCGGTATTCTTAAGGCCGGCTGCATCGCTGTGCCGATGAACTTCCGCTATTCAGGAGATGAAATCAAATACTGTCTTGAGCTTGCAGACTGTGAGGTTCTCATCTTCGGCAAGGAATTCATTGAACGAATTGATTCAATCGTAAACGATGTCCCCGATGTAAAAACAATGTTTTATATCGGCAAGGACGGCCCTGTTTACAGTGAAGACTGCTGCGCTATGATGAACTACTGCTCATCCGAAGCACCTCCCGTTATGCTCAGGGAGGAGGATCACGCCGCAATCTACTTTTCATCAGGTACTACCGGCTTCCCGAAGGCTATTTTACATAACCACAAGGCTCTTCTTTCATCCTGTCAGACAGAGCAGAATCACCACGGTCAGACAGAGGATGACGTTTTCCTTTGCATTCCGCCCCTTTACCACACAGGTGCAAAAATGCATTGGTTCGGAAGTCTTCTCAGCGGCAGTAAGGCGGTTCTTCTCAGAGGTGTCAAGCCTGAATGGATCCTTCGTACAATCACAGAAGAAAAATGTACAATCGTGTGGCTTCTTGTACCCTGGGCTCAGGATATGCTCGATGCAATCGACAGCGGCAGAGTAAACCTTGACGATTATCTGCTTTCACAGTGGAGACTTATGCACATCGGTGCTCAGCCTGTTCCGCCCAGTCTTATCAAACGTTGGATGAGCATATTCCCCCACCATCAGTACGATACAAACTACGGTCTTTCCGAGTCAATCGGTCCCGGCTGTGTTCACCTCGGTGTTGAAAACATCCACAAGGTCGGTGCGATCGGTAAGCCCGGCTATCTTTGGGAAGCAAAGATCGTTGACGAAAAAGGAACAGAGGTCGCCAAGGGCGATATCGGCGAGCTCATTGTCAAGGGTCCCGGCGTAATGCTTTGCTATTACAAGAATGAAGAGGCTTCAAAAGAGGTGCTCAAAGACGGTTGGCTTTATACCGGTGATATGGGCCGTGAGGATGAAGACGGATTCATCTATCTCGTTGACCGTAAAAAGGACGTTGTTATCTCCGGCGGTGAAAATATCTATCCCGTACAGATCGAGGATGCCCTTCGCAAGCACGAAAAAATCAAGGATGTTGCAGTTATCGGTATTCCCGATGAACGTCTCGGCGAGAAAACCCTTGCAATCATCGAGCTTAAGGACGGCGTAAGCTGCACAGAAGAAGAAATCAACGAATTCTGTAAGGCTCTTCCCCGATACAAGAGACCGAGAAAGATCATCTTCGAAAAGGTACCCAGAAATCCCACAGGCAAAATCGAAAAGCCTGTTCTTCGCAAGAAGTACTGTCAGGGCAGCCTCGTAGAAGCACAGATAAAATAAAGCATTTTAAGCCTGTCTTATGCTTTGATATTCATGCATAAGACAGGTATATTTTATTGAGCTTTCACAATTGTATTAATATAAATTCAGCAGACCTGAAGATTTTCTGTATAATATTTCATTTTTTACAAAAAAGTATTGACATTTAAAAATCAAAGGAATATAATTCAAAGCATAAACAACAACCCGATAGGCAGTTGTTTAAGACTAAATGCGATGAGCAGAAACCAGTAGGTTGGAAATACTCCGGAGAGAGTTGCCGGTTGGTGCGAGGCAATGAGGACGTCCTTCTCGAATTCCTTCTGTTAGCAGTGCGCTGAACGAGAGAAATCTTCAGTAGGATGCAACGGGAGTTCCCGTTACAGAACTAAGGTATGGTTGTACCTGATAAGGTTGCTGTTGCGAAACAGTAACGAACTGAGGTGGTACCACGGGATATTTGATTTTCTCGTCCTCTGTATTCTTTTTCGGAATGCACGGGGCGTTTTTTGTTTGCCCTTTTCACACTCCGAAACAACATTACTCTCTGGGGAAAACTCAGATATAAAAGAAAGGGTGTTCACAATGGCACAGAATTACTATCAGAAAGAAATTGAAACCATGCCGGCTGAAGAAATGAAAAAGCTTCAATCGGAAAAGCTCGTCAAGCAGGTAAAGCACGTTTATGAAAACGTACCCTACTACCGCAACCTTATGGATGAAAAAGGTGTAAAGCCTGAAGATATAAACGGAATCGAAGATTTACATAAGCTTCCCTTCCTTACAAAAGCAGATTTACGTGATGCTTATCCCTACGGCCTTCTTGCAAAGCCTCTTGATGACTGTGTACGTATCCAGTCAACATCAGGCACAACAGGCCGCCGTGTAGTTGCTTTCTACACACAGAAGGACGTTGACTTATGGGAGGACTGTTGTGCACGTGCAATTGTTGCTGCAGGCGGTTCAAACAAGGATGTGTGTCAGGTTGCTTACGGCTACGGTCTTTTCACAGGCGGTCCCGGTCTCAACGGCGGCTCACATAAGGTCGGCTGTCTTACACTTCCCATGTCATCAGGCAACACCGAAAGACAGATTCAGTTTATGACAGACCTCAGCGCAACCATTCTTTGCTGCACACCCTCCTACGCTGCATATATCGGCGAAACACTCAAGGAGCAGGGCTATAAGCCTGAGGATATTCCCCTTAAGGCCGGTATTTTCGGTGCAGAGCCCTGGACAGAAGAAATGCGCAGAGGTATTGAGGCTACACTCGGCATAAAGGCTTATGATATTTACGGTCTTACCGAAACAACCGGCCCGGGCGTTTCATTTGAATGCAGCGAGCAGACAGGTATGCACATCAATGAAGACCACTTCTATGCAGAAATCATCGACCCCGATACAGGAGAGGTTCTTCCCGAGGGCAGCAAGGGCGAGCTCGTATTTACTTCTCTTGATAAGGAGGCCTTCCCGCTTCTTCGTTACCGTACCCGTGACATCTGCGTTCTCTCACGTAAAAAATGCTCCTGCGGACGTACTCTTGTTAAAATGGCAAAGCCTATGGGCAGAACAGACGATATGCTTATTATCCGCGGCGTAAACGTCTTCCCGAGCCAGATTGAAACAGTTCTTCTTAAGGAAGGCTATGAGCCCAACTATCAGATCATCGTTGACAGAAAGAACAACACCGATACCTTCGAGGTTAACGTTGAAATGACAGCTGAAAAGTTCACCGACAAGGTTGCCGACATTATTGCTATGGAAAAATCTCTCGCCAATGCACTTAAGGTAATGCTCGGTATTAATCCTGCAGTTCATCTTGTTGCACCCAAGAGCATCACAAGAAGTGAAGGCAAGGCAGTACGCGTTATTGATAAGAGAAAGCTTATATAAAAACAAGGAGGATTCGTTATGGCTATTAAACAGTTAACAGTATTTGTAGAAAATAAGCAGGGATCATTGGTTTCCATAACCAAAGCCCTTTCCGAGCACAACATTAATATGAGAGCTCTTTCTATTGCGGAAACTCAGGATTTCGGTATGCTCCGTATTATCGTCAATGATACTGCAACGGCAGAAAAGGTTCTCACCGACGAAGGTTATCTCATAAAGGTGAATGACGTTATCGGCGTAAAAATCGGCGACGCTCCCGGCAAGCTTTCCGGCGCACTCAGCGTTCTTGACGAAGAGAAAATCAATATGGATTATCTTTACGCTTTCATGTCTCGTACGGAAAAGCACGCTTACGTTGTAATAAGAGTTGAAGATAATGCTTCAGCCGAAAAAGCTCTTGAGGCTGCTGGCTACCACATTATTACCGACGCAGACGTAAACAAGCTTTAATATAAGGCACAACAAAAGGCTGTTGCATTTTGCAACACCCTTTTTTATTTGTATCATACAGATTGAAAAATCTATCCGGTTTAATGCCCTGCACCAACGGTGGGGTTAGCGGTGCCGAGTAGGGGTAAGATTAAGGTTTTACTTTTTGCCCGAAGACAGAGAACCGTCCCCTGATTGATTCTGATTGATGTCAGTGTTCCTTTTTTAAACGAATATAAAATATCGAAAAAGCAATTGTGATGAAAATTATTGATAGGATTAACATTCCTAAAATGTTAGCGAACTGTTTGTCACCAACATCATATAATACTGTTATTTTCCCATCGCTATCTATCATCGCTAACTTTGAATAAGATGATGCTAATAAGCCCAATAGCCCAATATCATTTGAAATTACATATTTTTTATCTCCAACAATACGCTCATCAGCTTCGAAAAACAGTCGAAAATACGAATTATTATCTGATGTGTTTTTAACGCTTAAAATTCCGATGCACTGTCCGTTGCGATCAAACGAAGCTATTATGTCTCCCCGACAAAAATATATATTCAAGTTATCTCCATCCCACTCTACGCCAAAATCACCGTCATCGACAAATTCATAACCGTATTTAAAATCGCCGTTAGTATCATACACGCATATTCTTTTGTTTTTTGACTTACTTGACCCCAACGCAATGAGACCGTTATCATTAACATCAAAACATTCAATTGTTGATCTGTTAGGTTCAGAATAAAATACTGTGAGTTTTCTATTAGATAGAATAGTTTGCTGTAAATCCTCATTAATAGTCTCTGTTTCAAAACCAGTATTTAATGCAGATACCAACCCCACCGAATGAATCTGCAATATTATCAAAACGGTGACTGTCAAAAGTATAATCTTTTTCATCGCTCACCACTCCATAATTTTTATATACTGTTCTTTAGCAAAATCAAAAATATTAAAACTAAATTTACCAATTTTATTAGTTTCGCCCCAACCAACATGAAATTCTGCGCCATCTGTAGTTACCCTAGAATACAGGGGACGGTTCTATGTCTTTGCCTCTAACCGTCAACCTGTTTCTTTCAAACATATTTTACCACCTGTTTTTTTGCTTGTCAAGAAAACATTATGATATGAAAAAACTAAAAGCTCCCTCACCGAGGGAGCTTAACTTATTTTTGCTTTTCATACGAAGACAGAGAACCGTCGGCTGATCGGAGCTGCCTGATTAAAGATGCTATTTTAATTTTTTATCCTGATAGCAGATAAAGAATCAGTTAATTCAACAATCAATAGTGAGGATAACCGCATTTACAGTTTTTATTTGATTTAAAGAGCTTCCAGAAGAAAAGAGCAATCTTATAGAAGAATCCACCTTTATGACATAAGTGATTGCAGTTGCTGAAATCTCTGTGGCAGAAATCACATTCTTTGTCATCGTTTTCATCTATATGTCTGCCGTTTGTTGCTTCATTTTTTCCGCTCTGGCTAATTCCGCAATTCGAACACTGTCTTCTCATGTAGCAAGAAGATTCTCCGCCTTCATAAAAACTGTATTCATATTCATGGGGAGCATAGGGATATTTATTTTTCCAGTCACTGTATGTGTCTGCGCAAAGAGTGCACTTATACACATCCACACCCTCAGAAGTACAGGTCGAAGCTATAGTGTGGTCAAACTTGTAATCATGACCGCCGTCATTAGGCCTCGTAAGCTCATAGTGTCCGCTGATCCACTCTTCGCAATCATTACAGTAAGTACCTCCCGTGTAACCCGGCACATCGCAAACCCAATCATATCTTTGATGATAAGTTGTGTTTTCGTGTGCACACACTGCACTTGCTGCCATCGGTATAACCGACATAAGCATAAGCACTGCTAATAATAAGCTAATAACTTTTTTCATTTAAATTTTCCTCCTTAATTATGCGAACTGAGAAGACAGGGGACGGTTCTATGTCTTTGCTTCTAGCCGTCAACCTGTTGCTTTCAAACATATTTTACCACCTGTTTTTTTGCTTGTCAAGAAAATATTATGATATGAAAAAACTAAAAGCTCCCTCGCCGAGGGAGCTTAACTTATTTTTGCTTTTCATCCGAAGGCAGAGAACCGTCAGCTGTGTTACCTTCTCTGCGTTCAACGCTAGACATTTCAACCATATGCCTCCCGTCTTCCGTTGTGATCAACAAGAACTCTTCAAGCAGTGGATAGCCTGTGTATTTAAGATAAATGCGATTATTGTAACACCACTTCAACAATTGTTCATAAATATCATCGTCTAATTCATCACCGCTTTTTGCGGAATGAACTATCATATTGATTAATTTTTTATCTGATATTGTATCATAATCGAAGGGGGCATACATATTTCTTATTTCCTCAACTTCGTTCTTACTTATATTTGGAAAAACAAAGTTTTCTTTAACATATAACCAATCAAATGAATCAGGCTGATAAACAATAAAATAATTACTATCTCCACAAAACGAGAAGTACGGTGAAAAAAAACGGTATATCAACCCATCGGAGACCACATACACCTTATCTCTTAAATCATCTTCAATAATGTAATAAGGAAACATAGACGTATTATGGTATTCACCATATATCTCGCCTGAATCACGATATTTGTTTGTTATCTCCCAAGTCCATTTAACATATGAATCATTATTATATGATATATACCTGTCATCTTCGTCACGACATTTAAAAACAGCATCACATTTCAGATAATTAATTAGTCCCCATAGCGATATTACGCATACAAAACTGATAAGAATACAAATAAACTTTTTCATAACAAACCCCACTTAAAGCATCTCTGTCGAAATTTTTGAAGATTTCCAATCATTTCTAACATTTTGATAACTTCTGTATTTGCCGAATTGCCAATATGGATCCGCTTCAGTATATTTATAAATTTCTCTTATTCCGGAAAAATAACCAAAAAACGTTCTATCCATAAACTCGGCCGCATCCTGCTCAGCAATATTATAATATTTACACCGTTTTCTTTTTTGAGAAGACAGGGGACGGTTCTATGTCTTTGCTTCTAACCGTCAACCTGTTGCTTTCAAACATATATTATCACCTGTTTTTTTGCTTGTCAAGAAAATACTATGATATGAAAAAACTAAAAGCTCCCTCGCCGAGGGAGCTTAACTTATTTTTGCTTTTCATCCGAAGACAGAGGACTGTCGTCTATATTCTTTTATTTATCCAGACTCTTCATTGTGGGGACCTCTGCCCCTGAAATCATAAAACAATACCTAAGTGTACAAAACTCCAATGGTTTCAAGCCCTATCGAAACCCCATTTTTACAGCACAGAATATAACCCTTTGTATCTGTGCGGCATTTTGGCGTAGTAACTGGCGTACCATTGGCGTAGTAGATTAAATCTGCTTGTCCTTAAAGAATTCACCCAAGCTTGTAAACTCTTTCTTTTTCAGCTCATTGGTCACGTCGCAATAAATATCCATCGTTGTACTGATGTCGGCGTGGCCTAAAACATCCTGAATTACCTTTATATTGATACCCGACTCACACAAGCGAGTAGCAAAGGTGTGTCTCAAACTGTGGCAACTAAAGGGCGGCAACAGAACGGGATCCTTTTCTCCTTTGAGCAACACTTCATCATTACAGTCACGGATAATTCTGCGAATGGCTTTGTTGAGTGTTCCTTGATGCTGAACATCACCGTAACGGTTCACAAAGATAAAATCCGTATAGCAATCCACAATCGCCTTGCATTTAACTCCTGCATCCTCTTGATTTTGCTTTTCCATCAGGAATGCTTCTTTTACATCATCCATCATCGGAACGGTTCGTTCACCGGCTTTAGTCTTGGGGGTGTTTATACTAAAGGAACAGCCGTTGCCATCACCATGATTGTAGTATACCAAGGTGTGATTGACGTGGATAAGTCCTTCTTCCAAATCAATATCGCACCACCGCAGTCCTACCAATTCACCGACACGCAATCCCGTGCCAAGCATAATGGCGAAAACCGGATACCAATGCCGATACACCGGATGATTTTTTAGGAAGTTAATGAACAGCTGTTGTTCGGGGATAGTAAGTGCCTTACGCTTTTCTACTTGAAAATTGTGGGACTGTTTCAGTTCTTTCAGCATATTGTCGGTGGGATTAAGACGTATGTACCCATCATCCACCGCCAAGTTAAACACTTGATGCAGAACCGTATGCACGTTGTCAATGGTTGCTATAGTCAAAATTCTTTCGTCTGCAAGTCGGTTGTAAAACCTCTTTACATCGGATTTTCTGACATTCGCAATACGAAGCTTGCCGAATGTGGGGCGTACAAACATATTGTACATATACTTGTAGTTTTGAAAGGTGTTGTGTTTCAAACCGCGTTTCAGATCACACCACAGGTCAAAAACTTCGTTGACCGTTATCAAACGAATCTCCGTTTTAATGCCGTCCCTTTTATCAAGGATGATTTGCTCTTCTCGTTCACGAAGTTCCTCAAGGGTGCCTGCGTATATCGAGTGGCGCTTACCGTCGGGAGTGCTCCAACGGTAATCATAAATACCGTCTGCTCTTTGGGATTCACCCTTGCGGAGTGTAACCCGATCCTTATCTAATCTTCTACCTTTACCTTTCTTTGCAGTCATATTTATCTAGCTCCTTTCAATACC
>JAZPZK010000100.1:0-3497 GCA_045544675.1 Acutalibacteraceae bacterium | reverse complement strand
AAGCCTTAAAAAGGATATTTTGGCATATAACTGCGTTAAAAATGCTCGAAATCCGTCAAGGATTTCTGCGCTTTTTGCCTTGTTCTATATCCAAACTATCTCATTTTAAGGTGCGAAGCAGTTTTTATCAGGTTATTTTTTGTTCAGACGAAATGATAAAAACCTTAACTTCCTTATGAAGTGTCGCCCAAATTGCGATTGTTTTTATTTTCACCACATTATATTGTGGTATTAATATATATTATATATACCTTTTATATATGTGCATTTCGGGAGTGTGTTCAATTCATCGCAGTAAAGCGTCAAACCCCTTGATATCATTGGGATTCGGGGTTTTAAAAAAGTTAAAAAAATATCAAAAAAAGTATTGACATTGTTGACGGATGGTGTTATTATATCAAAGCACGGATTCTGACAAAGGGGCAAGTATGCCCGAAAGGAATCCATGCAGATATGCGTTGATGCAGGAGGTGGCCGCTCGTCGAAGCGGGAAATTTCTGCGGAGTATGTCCGATTTTAAACCGGGCGAATTGTGTCCTTGCGTAAGGTCTGCCGTTCCCGGGCAGCCTTGTTGCAGGATACCTATGTGCAAATGAGCGAAAGCTTTCCCGGAAATATGTTTTTCCGGTTTTTAAATCGGACGGGTTGAAACACCCGGGTCGGTTTTCACGAATTTGCAATTCACAGCCCGCCAAATTCTTAAGGAGGCGTTCACATGGCAGTTAAGGGAAAGATCAGAATCAGACTCAAAGGCTACGATCACAGCCTTGTTGACAAGGCAGCAGAAAAGATCGTTGAAACAGCTAAGAGAACAGGTGCTCAGGTATCAGGCCCCGTTCCCCTTCCCACAGAGAAGGAAGTTGTTACAATCCTTCGTGCTGTTCACAAGTACAAGGACAGCAGAGAGCAGTTTGAGCAGAGAACACACAAAAGGCTTATCGACATTATCAGACCCTCAGCTAAGACAGTTGAAGCTCTGACAGGTCTTGAGCTTCCCGCAGGCGTTGAAATCGAAATCAAGCTTTAATTTCAACAAATGCAGGTCATGTTGGCCAAACGGTCAACCAATAACCTAACAGGAGGAAAGCAATATGCAGAAAGCACTCATCGGCAAGAAGATCGGTATGACTCAGATCTTCGACGAAAAGGGAAACGTAATTCCCGTAACAGTTGTTGAAGCAGGCCCCTGCACAGTCGTTACAAAGAAGACAATGGAAAACGACGGTTATGAAGCAGTTCAGCTCGGCTTCGGCGATGTAAAGGTTCAGCGTGTTAACAAGCCCATGATGGGCCAGTTCAAGAAGGCTGACGTTGCTCCTAAGAAGACACTTAAGGAGTTCAAAATCGATATCGCAAGCGTTAACGTTGGCGATACAATCAAGGCAGACATCTTTGCAGTCGGCGAAAAGGTAGACGTAGTCGGCACAAGCAAGGGTAAGGGTACTGCCGGTGCAATCAAGAGATGGAACTTCTCCAGACTCAAGGAATCCCACGGTACAGGTCCTGTTGCAAGACATGCAGGTTCACTCGGCGCATGCTCCGACCCCTCAAGAGTATTCAAGGGCAAGAAGCTTGCAGGTCACCTTGGCTGCGAAAGAGTTACAATCCAGAATCTTGACGTAGTTAAAGTTGATGCAGAAAACAACCTTCTCGCTATCAAGGGCGCAATTCCCGGCCCCAAGGGCGGCATCGTTGTTATCCGCGATACAGTTAAGAAAGCATAAGGAAGGAGTAGAGAATAATGGCTAAAGTTTCAGTTTTCGATATGGCCGGCAAGAAGCTCTCTGATATGGATCTTGCAGACAGCATCTTCGGCATCGAACCCAGCATTCCCGCTATGCACCTCTGTGTAGTTAGCTATCTTGCTAATCAGCGCCAGGGTACACAGTCTACTCTTACCAGAGCAGAAGTAAGCGGCGGCGGCAAGAAGCCCTGGAGACAGAAGGGCACAGGCCGCGCAAGACAGGGCTCAACAAGAGCTCCCCAGTGGTATCACGGCGGTATCGCTCACGGCCCCAAGCCCCGTGACTACAAGAAGGAAGTTAACAAGAAGGTCAGAAGACTTGCTATGAAGTCAGCTCTTTCAGCAAAGCTTGCTGATAACGAGCTCATCGTTCTTGATTCACTTAACCTTACAGAAATCAAGACCAAGGCAATGGCAAACGTTGTTAAGGCTCTTGAAACAGGCAAGAAGGTTCTCTTCGTTCTTCCTGAGAAGAATGATATCATCTATCGTTCAGCTCGCAACATCGAAGGCGTTAAGACAACTCTTGTCGGAACACTCAACGTTTACGAACTCCTTAACTGCGACACAGTCGTAATCCTTAAGGATGCAGTAAGCAAGATCGAGGAGGTTTACGCATGAGCAGATTAGCACAGGATATTATCCTCCGCCCCATCATCACCGAAAACAGCATGGACGGTATTGCAGATCGCAAGTACACCTTTGAAGTTGCTAAAGACGCAAACAAGATTGAAATTGCTAAGGCAGTTGAAGAGCTTTTTGAAGTTAAGGTAGCAAAGGTTAACACCATCAACGTTGACGGTAAACTCAGAAGATACGGCCGTTTCGAGGGCTTCACAGCTTCCAAGAAAAAGGCAATCGTTACTCTTACAGAGGATTCAAAGACCATCGATTTCTTTGACGGAATGATGTAATAAGTCGGAAAAGACAAAAAACCATAAATCCGGCGGTAAAGTATGGAGAATGACATTGCTCCGCAAAGCCGCTATAAGGAGAGTGTAGAAAAATGTCTATTAAGGTTTATAAGCCGACCAGCAACGCAAGACGAAGCATGTCGGTTACAGATTATTCCGAGCTTTCAAAGGTTGCTCCCGAAAGAAGCCTTCTTGTTTCACTCAAGAAGAACAGCGGCCGCAACAGCTACGGAAGAATCACAGTTCGTCATCGCGGTGGCGGACAGAGAAGAAAGTATCGTATCATCGACTTCAAGAGAGATAAGTTCGATATCCCCGCAACAGTTGTAAGCGTTGAATACGATCCCAACAGATCAGCTTTCATCGCACTTCTTCAGTATGAAGACGGCGAGAAGAGATACATCCTTCAGCCTGCAGGTCTGAAGGTAGGCGATACCGTTGTTGCCGGCACAAGTGCTGACATCAAGGCAGGTAACGCACTTCCCCTCACCAACATCCCCGTTGGTACAGTTGTTCACAACATTGAGCTTTATCCCGGCAGAGGCGGCCAGCTCGCAAGAGCAGCAGGCAACTCAGCTCAGCTCATGGCTAAAGAAGGCGTTTACGCACTTCTCAGACTTCCCTCAGGCGAGCTTCGCAACGTTTCAGCTAACTGCATGGCTACAGTCGGCCAGGTAGGTAACGTTGACCATGAAAACGTTAAGGTTGGTAAGGCCGGCCGTAAGCGTCACATGGGCTGGAGACCCACAGTTCGCGGTTCAGTTATGAACCCCTGCGATCACCCCCACGGTGGTGGTGAAGGTAAGTCACCCATCGGTAGACCCGGTCCTGTTACTCCC
>JAZPZK010000099.1:0-10425 GCA_045544675.1 Acutalibacteraceae bacterium | reverse complement strand
TGTTTAAATATCTGTTACTATTCAAAAAAGAGTCTATGCAACTATTATTTGCATAGACTCTTGGTCCGAGTGACAGGGATCGAACCTGCGGCCTGATGGTCCCAAACCACCCGCGCTCCCAGCTGCGCCACACCCGGATATTTATTCAATTTTTCAGTTTTTTGCGTGGAAGTGGGACAAACTGTGGTCAAACGCAAATTCCACGCGGTTTTTCGTTTTTATAAAGTGCTGAAAGTCCGCATAAACAAAGGCTTTTCGGGACTTCTGCAAAATCTCGGCTGTAACTGCCAGGCACGCTCCCAAAGCAGATGCGCTACCAAACTGCGCTACGCCTCGATATTATTGACTTCATTCTTTTATGGGCTTCGCAATATTGTCTGCTTTGTCCGCCCTCTTGCGGTTCCCGAAATTCATTACGGCTTGGAGCGCCTATGAATTTCGACCGCTGCGCCATTCTCGCCTTGCTTCATCGTCCGCAGGACGCGCTTCGGCGACAATGCCCAAAGCAGAGCGACCCAAACTGCGCCACGCCTCGATGCCGTAAACTTTTTCAATGCTCAAGTATTATATATCAAAGGTATAATTTTGTCAACCTTAATTTGGCGTGGAGACTTTACATATATTTTCTTTTTAGAATTTTAATCCCTGTATACCGTGATATCATATAAGCAGTGTGCAAAGAAAAAACAAAGGAAGGTTAAATATGAAGATTCTTATTGTCAACGGAAGTCCCAAGGGTAAATACAGCATTACTCTGCAGACTCTCAACTATCTTGAAATTCTTCATCCGGAGCACGAATTCAGTGTGCTTCACGCAGGTCAGATAATCAAAAAGCTTCAGCGTGATTTTACTCCCGCAGTTGAAATGCTTAAGCAGGCGGAGCTTATAGTTTTCTCCTATCCCATCTATACCTTTATCGCTCCAAGCCAGCTTCACTATTTTATTGACCTTATGAAAAAGTCAGGGGTTGACTTCAGCGATAAGTTTGTTACACAGATTACCACCTCAAAGCACTTCTACGACATCACTGCCCACAAGTATGTGGAGGATAACTGCCACGATATGAATATGAAGGTTATTAAAGGTCTTTCGGCGGATATGGATGACCTTACAACGGAAAAGGGTCAGAAGGATGCAGATGAATTTTTCAAGCTTGTGCTGTGGAACTGCGAAAACGGCTACTGTGAGCCCCATATTGAGAGAGCTAAGGCAAAAAAGTCTGTTAAGGTAAGTGCAGCGGACGGTGTAAGTGCAAAGAGTGACAGACTTGTTGTGGTTGTTACTGATGCCACAGAAGAGGACACTCAGATAAAGAGTATGATAAAGCGCTTTGCCGCAAAGCTTCCGATGAAGTCTAAGGTAGTCAACATCAGCGATTATCCCATAAAGGGCGGATGCCTTGGCTGCTTCAAATGTGCCGTTTCAGGTAAGTGCATATATAAGGATAAGTTCGATGAATTTCTTCGTAATGAAATTCAGTCGGGTGATGCTATTGTTTATGCCTTTACTGTAAGAGATCACTCTATGGGTCCACGCTTCAAGATGTATGACGACAGACAGTTCTGTAACGGTCACCGCACAGTTACTATGGGTATGCCTGTAGGCTATCTTGTAAGCGGTGAATACAGCAAGGAAGCAAACCTTCAGATGATTATTGAAGGCAGAGCGGAGGTGGGCGGAAACTATCTTTGCGGTGTTGCAACCGATGAGGTGAATCCTGACGGTGAAATTGACCGCCTTGCAAGAACTCTCGCCTATGCGGTGCAGAACGGCTACACAAGACCCGCAAACTTCTACGGTGTAGGCGGTATGAAGATATTCCGTGACCTTATTTATATTATGCAGGGTATGATGAAGGCTGACCATAAGTTCTATAAAGCCCACGGACAGTATGATTTCCCCCAGAAGCAGAAGGGCAGACTTATTGCGATGTACCTGGTCGGCGGTCTTATGGGCCTTCCCTCGGCATCGAAAAATCCCAAGGTTACAAATATGATGAACGAGGGTATGCTGATGCCTTACAATGCAATATTGGATAAGGCGAAAAAGGAAGCACAGAAAAAATAATCAGAATTATGAAACAGTTTTTGTAAAAGTATTTCAATTAAAGATTAAAATTTTGTAATTTACGGTTTCGTTAACAGTTTGTTATCACAAAGCGGTCAATAATATTGTATAAATAAATGGTGCTATGCACAGAATAAAAATTAAATTATCCGGAGGAAAATCAAATGAAAAAGATTTTAGCTATCGTACTTGCTCTTGCAGCTGTTCTTGCATGCTTTGCAGCTTGCGGCGGCGGTGACAAGACAAACACAGATGCAGACACAGAAACACAGGCTCCTGTAGCTCCCGTTTATGCCGATGCAACTGAGGTTCTCACAAAGATTTTTGCAACCTACACTGAGGAAAACAAGTTCCCCATCGGTGGCGGTGACGAAGCAAACATGTCAATGGAAGCTCCCGCTAAGTATGACTACACATTAGCTGACGAGCTTAACGTTGTTGCAGCTCTTCCCGCAACACAGAGCGCAAACATTGAAGATGCAGCTACAGCTCTCAACATGATGATGTCAAACAACTTCACAGGTGCTGCTTACCTTCTTAAGGAAGGTGCAGATGCACAGGCTTTTGCTGACGATTACAAGGCAGAGCTTGCTAACAAGCAGTGGATGTGCGGTATGCCCGAAAAGTATGTTGTTGTTAAGACAGGTAACTATGTTGTAACTGCTTACGGTTTAGCAACAGTTATCGACTATTTCAAGACTCAGGCTCTCACTCTTGAAGGCGCAGAGCTTCTTGTTGAAGGCGACATCACAGAATAAGATTAAAAGATTATGGTTTTTTCATCAATTCCGTTTTTATACGTATTTCTACCCCTGGTTCTGGCGGTGTATTTCATTGCACCGAAAAAGCTTAAAAATACGGTACTTCTTATTTTCTCCTTTGCCTTTTATTGGTGGGGTGAGCCGAAGTATACCGTGCTTATGCTTGTTACCGTTACCTTCTGTTATATTGCGGGATTGCTGACTGAAAAATTACGGGATACCCGTTTTGCAAAACCGCTGCTGGCTGTATCAGTAGCGGTTCCTCTTATTTTCCTGGGAATATTCAAGTATGCAGACTTTATTCTCGGCACAGTCGGCAGTCTTACCGGGGCAGACATACCCTTATTGAAGCTTGCTTTACCCATCGGTATCAGCTTTTACACCTTCCAGGCACTCAGCTATGTTGTTGATGTTTACAGAGGTGACACTCCTGCACAGAAAAACTGGATAAACCTTGCAGCCTATGTTGTGCTTTTCCCTCAGCTTATTGCAGGCCCTATCGTAAGATACACAACCGTTGCAGAGGATCTTACCGAAAGAAAGCATACTCTTGAAAATTTTTCAAAGGGTGCAAGACGCTTTGCGGTAGGCCTCGGTAAAAAGGTGCTTATAGCCAATATCTTAGGCGCACTTTGTGCCGCATACCGTGAAAGTGCAGAGCCAAGTGTTGCATTTGCGTGGATATATGCCGTTTCATATTCATTGCAGATTTATTTCGACTTTTCTGCATACAGTGATATGGCAATCGGTATGGGTAAAATTCTCGGCTTCCGTTTCCTCGAAAACTTTGATTACCCCTATATTTCAAAGAGCGTTACCGAATTCTGGAGAAGATGGCATATGTCACTCGGCTCCTGGTTCAGAGATTACGTTTATATCCCTCTCGGCGGAAACAGAAAGGGTACGCTACGCCATATAATCAACATTCTTATTGTCTGGGCTCTTACGGGTATATGGCACGGAGCGGGCTGGACATTTATGAGCTGGGGTCTTTATTTCGGTGTGCTGCTTATTCTTGAAAAGTTCATTTTCGGAAAGGCGCTTAAGAAATCACCCTCCTTCGTTCAGCATTTCTATGTTCTTTTTGCTGTTTTGATTTCCTTCGTTCTTTTCAACGCTACAACCTTTACTGAGGCATGGAGCGACCTTAAAATAATGTTCGGCGCATCAGGTCTGCCACTCATCACATCGGAAACACTTTACTATCTCAGATCTTATCTGGTGGTTCTTCTGGTTTCCCTTGTTGCGGCAACACCTGTTGTTAGAAACATCGCAAGAAAATATGAAAACACAAAGGTAGCGGCGGTGCTTGAGCCTATATTTGTTGCTGTTGTGATTATTGTTTCAACTGCATACCTTGTAGACGGCTCCTTCAACCCCTTCCTTTATTTCAGGTTCTAAGGGGGCAGAGAAATGAATAAAATAAGATACATTGTAACTTCTCTCGTTTTCTGCCTTATTGTCGGCGGCTCTGCAATATGGTTTGCAGCCAAGGGCGCTGACGAGGTTTCTGACTGGGAAAGAAGAAAGCTTGCACAGTTCCCCGAAATTTCATACGAAACTCTTATGAGCGGCGAATTTATGCGAAACTTCGAAACATATGTTGCCGATCAGTTTCCTATGAGAAACACCTACAGACGTCTTAAGGCAAAGGTGCTTTTTGATGTCTATGCACAGAAGGATAATAACGGCATATATATCGCCGACGGTCACGCAAGTGAATATAAGGGTGATATTACCGATGAACAGATAAACACCTTCTGCAGCAGGCTCAACGAAATTTATGACACCTTCTTAAAAGACACCGACTGCAAGGTTTATTACTCCATAGTTCCTGATAAGAACTATTTCCTTGCAGAAAAGAACGGTTATCCTGCTTATGATTACGACTATGTTTATTCTTCAATTCACAGTCAGCTCATAAATATGCAGGAAATAGAAATAAGAAGCCGTCTTACAATTGACGATTACTATACCACAGACACCCATTGGCGACAGGAAAAAATAGTCGGCATTGCAAACTATATGCGAAACAAAATGGGTATGGAAGAGGTCAATAATTACACCGAAAAGAGCGCAGGTGATTTTTACGGCGTTTATTACGGTCAGTCTGCACTTTCACTTGACTGCGATGAGATAATCTATCTTACCTCTGATGAAATCGCTTCATCAGAGGTGGTTGTTGAAAACAGTAAGACCGTACCCGTATATAATCTTGAAAAGCTTGAGGCGATGGATCACTACGACATTTATCTTTCCGGTGCAGTTTCTCTTCTTAAAATAACCAACCCCAAGGGTGAAGAGGGAAAGAAGCTTGTTGTTTTCCGTGATTCCTTCGGAAGCAGTCTTACACCTCTTCTTGTGAGCGGCTACAGCGAAATCACCGTTATTGATACAAGATACATCAGCCCCTCATATCTGGCTCAGTTTGTTGAATTTACCGATCAGGATGTGCTTTTCCTTTACAGCACACTTCTTGTAAGTCAAAGTGAGCTTCTTAAAAAATAAAACGATTATAGCATCTGTTTGCAGGTGCAGATGAGACTGTTGCTTTTGGCAGCAGTCTCTTTTCATATATTCGCCTTTCTTTAAATAGAATATATTATAAACTTAAAAGGAGGGCGATTATGAATAAAAGCCTTGACGAATTGATAAAAAGCTATTCCGATGAGCTTATGAGCTTTGCGAAAAAGAATAATACTGAAAGCCTTGTTATGAAACCTGAGTCCGGAAAGAGGCAGGATTCAGACCGTAATCAGCTCCGTTCACAAGCAGAGCCTGCCCCTGAAAAGCAAGTGCAGACCGTGAAAGCTGAAGAGCGCAGGCAGGAGGAGAGCGAAGAAAAAAAGACAGAGGAAATTCCCCGTGAGGAGGATATGGAAAATTATGCCTCCTTCAGAGCGAGGGTGTTTTCAGGCCTTGAAGCCTACCCGGTAGAAAAGGCGAAGGTTATTATTTATAAAAACGATATCCTTTACGCCTTTCTCCTTACCGATAAAAACGGAGAAACCGAGCAGATAAAAATTGAAGCTTACCCCGAAAAGAATTCCCTTGAGCCCTTAAGTGACGAGCAGAGAATTGACTATAGTGCAGATATATATGCAGAGGGCTTTACCAAACAGGAAAATCTTCTTGTTTCTGCAGTCGGCGGCTCGGAGATAGTTCTTAATGTGGAGCTTATACCCGAAAGTGAGAGGATAAACTGATGGCAGTTCCCGTTATACCGACAACTATACGTGTGCATCTTGGTGCGCCCGGCACAAACGGACAGAATGTGGAAATTCCCTTTGCAGACTATATAAAAAACGTTGCTTCGTCGGAGATTTTTTCCACCTGGGATGAAAGTGCCATAAGAGCAAATATTCTTGCTCAGGTTTCCTTTGCCCTTAACAGAGTTTACACCGAATGGTATCGGGCTATGGGCTACGACTACGACATAACAGACAACACCGCCTACGATCAGAAATTCATAAACGGACGGAATATCTACACCAACATAAGCAGAATAGTTGATGAGCTTTTCAATGATTACCTTCGTGAGCAGGGTAATCTCAATCCGCTTTTTGCACAGTATTGTAACGGCACAACAGTAACCTGCGACGGTCTTTCCCAATGGGGAAGTCAGAGTCTTGCACAAAGGGGATACAGCGACACGGAAATACTCAGATATTATTACGGTGAGGATGTTGAGGTTGTTGTCAATGCACCGGTTGCAGATAATGTACCCTCTTACCCCGACGTACCCTTAAAAAGAGATGATCTCAGCGAAAACGTACGCCGTATGCAGCTTTATCTCAACCGAATATCGGCAAATTATCCTGCAATACCGAAAATTATTGCTGTTACGGGCAGATTCGACGAAAATACGGAAAACTCAGTAAAGGCATTTCAACGCATATTTAATCTTACCGCTGACGGAGTTATCGGTAAGGCGACCTGGTACAGAATAGTTTATATTTTCGATTCTGTAACCCGCCTTGCAGAGCTTGAAAGTGAGGGCATCGGCTATGAAAATCTGCCCTTGCAGTTTGAAAATGACCTTTCCGAGGGGGATAGCGGCGGTCAGGTGGTGTCGCTTCAGTATTTTCTCGTGCTTTTGTCACGCTTTGTGGATTTTATCCCTGAAATTGCCGTTGACGGTGCCTACGGTGCAGCAACATCGGCGGCGGTAAGAGCCTTTCAGCAGTATAAAGCTCTGCCCGTTACAGGTTCTGTTGACAGAGCTACCTGGGAGAGCCTTTATCAGGCTTATGCGGGAGTTATAGATTATCTTGTGAGTAAAAACAGCGGTGCTTCTGTTCAGACAGAGCCTTTTCCCGGTGTTACCCTGAGAAGAGGAGATGTAGGCCCGTCGGTGCGTACGGTAAGAGGCTATCTTTCCTATATATCCGATTATTTTTACGATTTGCCATCTCTCAGTGTCAGCAGCAGCTTTGATATGCGTATGCTGAATACTGTCCAGGCGTTTCAGCGTATTTTTGCCCTTAATCCGACGGGTCAGATTGACGAAAGAACATGGAATACCATAGCCGATGTTTACCGCACTCTCAGAGAAGGTCAGCAAAGACTTGAGGGTCAGTATCCGGGCTATGAGCTGGGGAGGGAGTAATATGACAGAAAAACAGAAGGTCATATATGAGGCACAGGGGTATCTGAGAAATATTTCCCGTGCCTTCGGTGAAATACCGCTTCTTATACCTGACGGAATATACGGTGAAGAGACAGAAAAAACAGTCCTTGCCTTCCAGAAAAAGCAGGGACTTACAGAGAACGGAGTTATTGGCTATGAAACATGGACACAAATAGTAAATGAAAATGAAAGAGCGGTGTTCTTTTCCTCCGATACCTTGCCCTTGGGTCAGATTTCTGAGGAAAAGCTGCCTTTAAGGCGCGGCATGAAGGATGACGTCATATTTCACCTTAAAACAATGCTGCTTTATTTGGGGCGAAAACACGGAAATTTCAACGAGGTCACCGTCGGAGATGAATATGATGAAGAAACAGAAAAGAGCATACGTCAATGGCAGAGAGTAATAAGAACTGAGGAAACAGGTGAGGTTGATAAGCTCACGTGGAATCGGCTTGCGGAGTATTATACGCTGTAAAAAAAGCACCCCCAAGGGTGCTTTTTATTATAATCTCTCAAGTAAAAAGGGCACAGCCTCTTCGAAATTTACACCGTAGTCATTACCGTTGGGATCTTCAATTGTAAGGCGGATGCTTTCGCTTGTGTAGTCGGCAGCTATTCTTGCCGCATCCTTCCAGGAAAGCCCTCTTATAATACCGCCAAGGCAGGTGCTTGAATAAATATCTCCTGTGCCGTGGTAGCTTCTCTTCTGCTTGTCGTGGCAGTAGTAATAAAACTCATCGTTTTTGCTGTCGTAGCCCATAATTCCGGTCTTGCCTTCTGAGAAGGATACACCGGTTATAATTGCGGTTTTTGCACCGAGAGCACAGAGCTTCTTAAGCAGATTTTTTACATAAGCCTCATCGTACTTTTCCTTGTATTCTTCACCGAGCATAAAGCAGGCTTCGGTGATATTAGGCACAACATAGTCAGCCTTGGCACAAAGAGTTGCCATATGCTTTGCGAAAGCCTCATCAAATGCAGGGTAAAGCTTGCCGTTATCAGCCATTGCAGGATCAACAAAAAGGATAGAGCCGTCCTTAACAAAGGTGTCTGCCATTTCCTTCATAAGGTCAATCTGCTCAAAGGAGCCAAGGTAGCCTGTATACATAGCATCAAAGGTGATGCCTTCCTTTGCCCAATGGTCTGTGATGGGCTTTATCTGGTCAGTAAGGTCCTTGACTGTGAAGGTGCTGAACATTGTATGTGTTGACAAAACTGCGGTGGGAAGGATAGATGCCTCAATACCCATTGCAGAAATGATGGGCAGAGCAACGGTAAGTGAGCATTTGCCTACGCAGGAAATATCCTGAACAGTAACAATTCTTTTCATAATGAAACCACCTTTATATAAAATCTTTACAAATTCGTTTTTTTACATTATACTTATATTTGACCATATTTAAATATCCAATTTTTAAATAATTTATAAGGTCAGATTGGAGTGGTGTTATGCTTACATACTCTTTTGATGAAAGAGGAAGGGAAAGCCTTTACGAATATCTTTATAACCGCATCAGGGATGATATACTTTCGGGAAGGCTTGTTGCCGATGAAAAGCTGCCGTCGAAAAGAGCTCTTGCCGAAAACCTGAACATCAGCACCGTAACCGTTGAAACCGCATACGGTCAGCTTATGGCAGAGGGATATATATATTCAAAGCCGAGAAGCGGATTTTTTGTTTCAAAAATCGGTGACGGGCTTGTAGTGATGAATAAGCCGGCAGATACATTTACCCCGGAAAGTGAAAAGAAAGAAGGGGAGTACTTTGCTGATTTTACCGCCAACTATACGGCAAAGGACAGCTTCCCCTTTGTAACCTGGTCAAAGCTTATGCGCGAAACGCTTACGGAGCAATGCGAACAGCTTCTCGTCAATTCTCCCTCAGAGGGTGTTTATGAGCTGAGAAAAGCCATTGCAGATTATCTTTTTCAGTTCAGAGGTATATCCGTTTCTCCGGAGAGGATAATCGTCGGTGCAGGTACCGAATATCTTTACGGTATCATCATTCAGCTTTTAGGCAGGGATAAGCGGTATGCCCTTGAAGACCCGGGCTACGGAAAGCTGCCGAGCATATACGGAGCAAATTCGGTTGACTATGTGCATATAGCCTATAAAAAGGACTGTGTGGATATGGATGAGCTTGAAAAAAGCGGAGCCGATGTGCTTCATATTTCACCCTCGCACCATTTTCCCACCGGCGGGGTTACGCCCATAGGCAAAAGATATGAGCTTCTTTCCTGGGCGAAAAAAACAGACGGATATATAATCGAGGATGACTACGACAGCGAATTCCGTCTTGCGGGTAAGCCTGTGCCGCCGCTTCAGAGTATTGACGGTGACGGCAGGGTAATTTACATAAACACCTTTTCAAAAAGTCTTACACCCACAATCCGTATAAGCTATGCGGTGCTTCCTGAAGCTCTGACGGCAAAATACAAAAGAGAGCTGGGCTTTTATTCCTGCACCGTTTCAACCTTTGAGCAGTATACTCTGAGTAAGTTCATTGAAAGAGGACACTTTGAAAAGCACATCAACCGTATGCGTACCTACTACAGAGGGCGCCGTGATGCGATTATGCAATATATAAAAAAGCACCCCCTTTACGGTAAGGTGAAAATCAGCGAGGAGCATTCGGGACTTCACTTCATTCTTGAGCTCAGAACCACTATGTCCGATGAAGAGCTTAAGAGAAAAGCAGGTGAAAAGGGGATAAACATAAAGTGCCTTAGTGACTATTACAGTAACAGGGACGAATCTTCGCAGAATAAGGTGATAATCAACTATTCGGCTCTGGACAGCGAAAAAACGGAAAAGGCGTTTGAGCTTCTTTTCAGCATAATTTAAATAAAGGAGCTGTAAAAACTTGTTTTTACAGCTCCTTTTTAGGGGCTCGGAAAAAATGCGCAGAATGAACAAACCGAGCCAAAATAAAGCGAAAAGCTTTATTTTGGGTTACCCGACGGCGT